>CALVRU010000014.1 GCA_944358775.1 uncultured Bacilli bacterium
TAAAACGCTCCATTTCCTTATAAAATAAGGACTAGAGCGTTTTTAACTTTTTACAACTGTCAAACTTGAGATTATATAATAACTTTCTAAAATTTACAATTATTTTCCGAAAGTATATACAAAATGAGTTGTCAAATAATTTTCACTTTGGCCATTTTGCGGACCGCGATAGTAAATACCAGCGGTTGTAGTACTATCAAATTTTTCACCACAAACGAATTAAGAATCAAAACTAGCAATAAATTTACATGCCTGTTCCCTTATTGTATTCAAAGGATATTAAATCGAACATCATATGTCACACCAATTCAATCTTTTTATACTAGTGTTTTTTTTCCTTAGCTTCATATCTTTGTTTAAATTGATCGCGATATTCAAGTAATCGATCTTCCTGAATCGCCTTACGTAATTCTTCCGTAAGACGAATTAGAAAGCGAATGTTATGAATTGACAATAATCTACCACCAAGTGTTTCATCGCAAGTAATCAGATGTCTAATATACGCTTTAGTATAATACTTACAAGTATAACAATCACAATCTTGCTCTAGTGGAGTAAAATCTTCACGAAATTTTAGATTTTTTAAATTGATTTTACCATCTCTTGTAAAAGCGTTTCCATGACGTGCAATTCTCGTCGGCAACACACAATCAAAAATATCTACCCCGCGAATAACTCCTTCGATAATATCCATCGGTTCCCCTACGCCCATTAAATAACGAACCTTATCTTCTGGTAAATATTTCGTTGCATAATCGATCATTTTCATCATCGTCTCTTTATCTTCACCGACCGATGTTCCACCAATACTATAACCATCAAAGCCTAACTTGACTGTCTCTTCGGCACTCCATTTGCGCAAATCCTCAAATTCGCCACCTTGAACAATCCCAAATAACGATTGATTTTCATTTTGATGAACGGCTTTTCCTCTTTTCGCCCAACGTAATGTTCTCTCTACACTTTTTTTCATATATTCATGCGTTACAGGATACGGTGGACACTCGTCAAAACTCATCGCAATATCACTATCCAATTTATTTTGAATTTCAATACTTTTTTCTGGAGTTAAAAACAAATTACTGCCATCAATATGGCTTTTAAATTTTACCCCTTCTTCACTAATATCTTTCGGCTTCGCTAACGAAAAGACCTGGAACCCACCACTATCCGTTAAAATTGGTCCACGATAATTCATAAAGTGATGAAGTCCTCCTGCTTTCGCAATTAAATTCTCACCCGGTCGTAACCAACAATGATAGGTATTTGCTAAAATAATTCCAGCATGACAATCATACAATTCTTCCGGTGTTAACATTTTAACTGTTGCTCTAGTTCCCACCGGCATAAACATCGGTGTTTCAAAAGTCCCATGATTCGTCTGTAAAGATCCATAACGACCCATACTGTTTTTTTCCCTATGTAACAATTCATACTTTATCTTCATTTTTTTCACGTCCTTGCCTATTAAGTATATAGGACCACGAAAAAAAAGACAAGACTATTTTCGTCTTGCCACCTGTTTTTGATATTGCCGAGCAATTTCTTTAGGATAAATTTCTTCGATCGTACCAGTTACCTTTCGGTTTCGATCCGTCTCTACTACAAAAGTATCTCCTACTTGTTTATGAAATACTGCTTTACCAAAAATACTTTCGGATTCCACACACATATATTCTTCATCCGTCAACCCTAATAAAGTATCCACATAGATATGCGTCGACTCCGAAACTTGTCCATCTAAGCACATCATCTTAATTCGAAAGACCGTTCCTACTTCAATGGCATTACGAATATGAGTCCAACGAACCTGACAATGTTGTAAAACAGATTCGCACTGTTTAATTTTTTGTGATAATCTACTAACTGCATCTTCTTGGAATAATGCAATTCCATTATTCATCTCATTTTGTGCATAAGATAATAGTCCATCCGCACAATCCGATTTGTGTTCCTCACGTGCTTCCTTTAACAGGAGTTTGTACTCACTTAAACGTTTTAAAATTAATTTTTGTTGACCTGGTATCAATTGATAAACTTGAATTGGCATACTTCTTCCCCCTTTTGATGTCGCTTATTATATCATGCTTCCACCGATTTGTCAAAAATATTTCATTCAAGCAGAAAAAGCTTGACAAATATTGATAATTCATTTATTATAGTAACCCAGAAGGAAGGGGGAAGAATTATGGAACCTACATCATATTTAACAGCCAGACAAGACCAAGTGTTCAATATGACTCCAACTATATTTAATGAATATCTAAAAAATATTAAGGAAGATGATCTTAAAGTTTACGATGATGCTTTTGCATTTTTATCACATTCTGACAAAAGATCATTACCTTATATTAAACAAGAAGTGATTGCCTTCATGGTATTACATCCAGAATATAGTGAGTTTCAATGCAAACTAGCAGAGTTAGCAATTACTTTTGGAGATATCGAACATTATAATAATTGTCTTGGATTACTTAATAATGAATATCATGGACAACCTGTCAGTGATGAAAATATTGCATATACATTTCATACGACAGAAGAAAACGTTCAAATGCGAAAAGCTCTTCAACCAGAATTAGATCGTTTTTACGAAAAAGAACAACCAAAACAATATAGAAAAACCATTTTCTAAACGAAAATGGTTTTTTATTGGATAAACATCGAATCACCAAATGAGAAAAAACGATATTTTTGAGTGACTGCTTCTTTATAGGCGGTCATAATCTTTTCTTTTCCCGCAAAAGCACTAACCAACATAATCAACGTCGATTTCGGTAAATGGAAATTCGTAATCAACGCATCTACTCCATGAAATTGATATCCCGGATAAATAAAAATATCAGTCCAGCCACTACACTCTTGAAATTTTCCATACTTATTCATAATCGTCTCCAAAGTACGCACTGAAGTAGTTCCCACCGCAATAATCCGATGCCCACTCGCACGTGTATCTGTCAACAATTGAGCAACTTCCCTCGTCATCCGATAAAATTCACTGTGCATATGATGCTCTTCTATTTTTTCTACGTTCACTGGACGAAAAGTGCCAAGACCAACATGAAGTGTAATATAAGCAATATTTACTTTCTTCGCCGCAATCTTCGCAAGTAATTCTTTCGTAAAATGTAACCCTGCCGTTGGAGCGGCTGCACTGCCCAAGTTTTTTGCATAAACAGTTTGATAACGATCCTGATCTTTTAATTGTTCATGAATATATGGTGGTAATGGCATAGTTCCTAATTCTTCTAAAATCTCTAAGAAAATGCCCTCGTATAAGAATTGAAAAAGACGGATTCCCTCCTCTTTTTCTGCCACACATTTCGCTTTCAATTTTCCTTCGCCAAAAGAAAGAATCGTTCCTACTTTTACCCGCTTCGCTGGTTTTGTTAAAGCTTCCCACGTATTTTCTCCCGTTTCTTTCAACAGTAGAATTTCAATTACTGCATTCGTCTCCTCTTTCACTCCGATTAAACGTGCTGGTAAAACTTTTGTATCATTTAAAACTAGGGTATCTCCTGGATTCAAATAATCGATAATATCTTGAAAATGACGATGTGAAATATCGCCGTTTTCCTTATTTAATACAAGTAGCCTGGAATGATCTCGCTCAGGTAATGGTGTCTGCGCAATCAATTCCTTTGGGAGTTCAAAATCAAATTCATCTAGTTTCATAAAATTCGCTTCTTTCTAATTTTAACTAAGGGTATCCCGAAAATCGATCTCCTGATAGTCTTTTCCATTCATATAATTTTCAATTCCTAATATTTCATCGGCTGTCTTCTCTTTTAAAAGGCCAATCAACCGTTCATGAAAGTTCTTAAGAGAAGTAGCATCTAACTTTTCTTTTTGACTCATATCAAAAATATACTTCTCTAGCATAACTCGTTTCTCACGATCCAATGTATTCTTACGAATCGCCATTAATAATTCGTTATCAAAGATTTGATAAATTTTATCATAATCATCTAAATTCTGATCTTTTAAATAGTCGATCAAAATAAAGGCACTATTTTCATCTAAGTCACGAATCAAATCCTTGGCATGGACAATCGAATACGATAGCGTATTTAAAAGGGCAATTTTTTCAGAAGCTGGAATTAATAATTCATCGATTAAAATCGCTTCTTTTAAGAATTTCTGTTGTAGTTCTGTCGTCGTTGTAAATACCGAGATGATTTCGCCCCATTTTGCTAATGTTTGCACATTTGCCAACTCTTCCATATGTTCTTTGATGTATTGGTTGATTACTTCACTTACCTGTTCTAATGTTAAATTCACATGGTCTTCGAAAAGACGCTTTGTTTGATTTTCTTTTTCCATCTTTTTATTCTCCTTAAAATATAGTATTTTGATATTCTATTTTCAAATGCTCATAGGCAATTGGCGTTACCATTCGACCTCGTGAAGTTCGCTTGATAAAGCCATGTTGTAATAAATATGGTTCGTATACATCTTCAATCGTCGTCACTTCTTCGCCAATCGCCGAAGCAATGGATTCAATTCCAACTGGTCCACCATTGAATTTTTTAATAATCGCTAATAACAATTGATGATCCGTATCATCCAATCCTTTATCATCTATTTTCAATCGATCAAGAGCCATTTTAGTATTATCAATCGAAATGACATCTTTCCCGTCCACTAAAGCAAAATCGCGCACTCGTTTGAATAGACGATTGGCAATTCGCGGAGTTCCCCGACTTCTTCTAGCTAATTCCAAAGAAGCATCTTCTTCGATCGGCATTCCTAATACACGTGAAGTTCGTTTAATAATTTGATCCAATTCTTCTTCGGTATAATACTGAAGTTTTGCAATGATTCCAAAACGATCGCGAAGAGGTGCGGATAAGTCTCCCGCTCGCGTCGTAGCTCCAACAAGCGTAAATGGAGGAAGATTGATTTTAATGCTTTTACTGTTTCCTTCGCCACCGATTACGATATCCAAAGTAAAGTCTTCCATTGCCGGATATAAGATTTCTTCAATATAACGAGGCATGCGATGAATCTCATCGATAAAAAGAACATCGCCTGGCTCTAGCGAAGATAGAATCGCCGCTAAATCTCCTGCTTTTTCAATACTTGGCCCCGACGCAGTTTTAATATTCGTACCTAATTCATTGGCAATAATATATGCTAGAGTCGTTTTTCCTAATCCTGGTGGCCCATATAGTAAAACATGATCGAGCGATTCATCCCGCATTTTCGCTGCCTTAATATAAACTCGCAAATTTTCCTTCACATCATGTTGCCCAATGTAATCATCCAAATGACTCGGTCGAATATTTTCTTCGTCATCTTCCGGAAGTTCGACACTAGTCACAATTCTTTCTTCTTCCATAAGTACTCCTTTCTACTATTTTAACAATAGTTTTAATGCTTCTTTTACTTGTTCTTCAATCGTCAATTCCGAATTAATCTTTGGAATAATACTCTTGAATTCTTTTTCTTTATAACCCAATCCTTTTAATACTTCGATTAACTCTTCGGTCTCCGATGGTGTTATCACTTCAGTAATACTAATAGCACCTAGTTTTCCTTTTAAGTCTAACACGATTTGCCGCGCTACTTTATCACCGATTTTAGGAAATTTCTTCAAATACAACAAGTTTTCGCGTTCAATTGCATCGACAATTCCAGTAATACTACCTGTCGCTAACATAGGTAACGCCATTTTCGGCCCCAATCCCTTTACACTGATTAATTTTAGAAAAAGATCCTTTTCTTCTTTATGTTTAAATCCGAATAATAAGTGCTCATCTTCTTTAATCTGCTGATAGATATACACCTTATACTCTTTGCCTTCTTCAAAAGCATATGGGTTCGGAGTATAAATAAGATATCCGATTCCTTGTCGATCTAAAGTAATTGCACTCGGTTCAATTTCGGTTACAAAGCCTTGGATATAACTGTACATGCCATTCCCTCCAAACTATAACTATTATATCTTATATTCTGCTGTTTTGAAAGGAAAAGTTCTTTTTATTCCAAAATGGAATAAGATCATTTTTACAAAAAAGATAGAAAATCTATCTTTTTTACTTTGACTATTCTAGCCATACATTAAAAATTTGAATGAACACATTAAAAGTGGTGCTTGCTGGTTGCGACATAAAAAATGCCCCTACATAGCAACTGCTATTTTTTGCGCTGATGTCAAAAGAAACTGTTTTTAATGCGTTTTGCGATGATTGAGTAATATAAGTAGACACGACACTACCACGTATGTCAATATTATCAAAATTAGCAAAACAACCAACATTAAGTGCGTTCGTTACATAATCATTACCAGTAGAATAACTGAATACAAGTCGCGCATACGGTGTTAGATTTATTTTATTAACCGTTCCTGCCGATTTCAATGTTCTTTGATTAGTGGTAACCATACCATATAGCTTGTTAGAGGACGAATCAATCAACGATTGATAATCATAATAATTAGCAATATTTGCCGTTGTAAATTTTCGCGTCCAACCACCTGTTAAAGTGGTCATATAATTACCATTTTGATATAAATATACTCTATTTACTGTAATGGATCTAGTGGAACTCGTGCTTTGTCCATAGTTATCTGTCACTTGATAGGTAATTTTAGTAGTTCCAATCGTATGATTATTCCAACTTGTCGGGCTGTAACTAATTTTACTCGTAATATCTTTTCCGTAAGGATCTTTCGCACTGACTCCCGTCATCACTTGATAACTATCTCCTGCATTGATCGTAACCGTTGTAGTATTAAGTGTAATCGTTGGCTTCTTTACTTGATACAATCCTTTAATGGACGTTGTATTTGCTTCTTGTTCTAGTGGTTTATCTAATAATCCTCCTTGTACACCAATCGTAATTATCTTACTACTACTGTTTGTATTTTCGATCGCTAAGACAATTACTTCGGTTGCTCCTTTTTCAATTACTCCATCGGGTACACTCGTCTTATAAGAAATCGTTACTCCGCTTGGTAGTGTTCCACTATAATAAAGTTGATACAAGGAATCGATTTCATTGTTGCTTTTTAAATTGACCGTAAACGTAAGCATCGAATTTGCCCCAACCGTTACTTCTTGTCTTTCATTCATCGAACCACTTGTCAATGTATAAGAAATCGAGCCTGCTGTTAAGGTTAAAGCGTTTTTCTTTTCATAAGAAATGGTATAAAAAGCATAACTATAACTAATGAGCAAAAGAAGTGCACTCAAAAGAAGAGTTACGACAATTACAGAAACGCGCACTCTTTTTTTTAAAAAATCAAAAGATAACGATTCTTTTGGATGCTTCTTCATAGCCACCTCACTTTATTCTCTATCAATCATTATACTACACTCATACTTTTTTTTGCAAATATGAAACAAAAAAGAAGATTTTCACCTTCTTCTTATTCTTCCACCTCTTCAAACTGAGAATTATACAAGGTAGCATAGAAACCATTCTTTTGTAATAACTCGTCATGATTTCCTTGCTCCACAATATCGCCATCTTTCATTACTAAAATCAAATCCGCATTACGAATAGTCGAAAGACGATGTGCGATAATAAAACTTGTTCGTCCTTCCATCAAATGATCCATTGCTTGTTGAATTAAAATTTCAGTTCTCGTATCAACGGATGAAGTGGCTTCATCTAAAATTAGAATTTTTGGATCTTTTAAAATAACCCGAGCGATCGTCAACAATTGTTTTTGACCTTGTGAAATATTATCACTTTCTTCATTGATCACCATATCATATCCATCGGGAAGCGTTCGAATAAAGTGATCGACGTGCGCAGCAATCGCCGCATCTTCCACTTCTTCATCACTAGCATCCAATTTTCCGTAACGAATATTTTCTCGAATCGTATCGCTATACAACCAAGTATCTTGCAACACCATTCCGAATTGACTACGTAAATCGTCCCTTTTATAATCTTTGATATTGTGACCATCGACTTTAATCGCCCCACTATCGACATCATAAAAACGCATAAGTAATTTAACCATCGTCGTTTTTCCAGCCCCTGTCGGACCGACAATAGCAATTTTTTGTCCTTTTTTTACATTAGCATTAAAGTCATGGATAATGGTTTTGTCTTTATCATAACCAAACTTTACATGTTCAAAAGTGACATTACCGACAATATGATCCGTTTTCTCAGGATGAATGGTATCCGGAATTTCTTCTTCGACATTTAAAAACTCAAATACCCGTTCCGCAGCAGCTGCCATCGATTGCAATAAATTCATCAACTGTGCAATCTGCGTAATCGGATTCATAAAGTTACGAACGTATTGCGTAAACGATAAAATATCTCCAACTTCGATGCGATTCTTAATAACCATATATCCACCTAAAATAGATACAACTACATAACCGATGTTACCAATGAAAGTAATGATCGGATGCATAAGTCCCGAAAAGAATTGACTCTTCCAAGCGGTTCGATATAAAACATCGTTGTTCTTCTTAAATTCTTGAATCGCAATTTCCTCACGATTAAACATAGATACGATGTCATGACCACCATAAATCTCTTCTACTTGGCCATTGACGTGGCCCAAATATTCTTGTTGAGCCATAAAGTATTTTTGGCTGTGTTTTACAACAAATAGAATTAAGAAAAACGCAAGCGGTATGATCAACAACGTTACACAAGTCATCGTTACGTTGATCGAGAACATCATCACTAACACACCGATTAAAAGGGTGATCGAAGAAACGACTTGAGTTAGACTTTGATCTAAACTTTGACTCACCGTATCGACATCGTTCGTAACACGCGATAATACTTCACCAGTCGTTTTGGACTCGAAATACTTAAGCGGCACTCGATTGATTTTTTCTGAAATTTCTTTCCGTAACCGATACGTCAACTTTTGCGTAACACCAGCCATAATCCACGTCTGAACATAGGAAAAAATCATACTGATGATATAAAGTCCAAGTAAAGTTAATAAAATTCCCGCAATTCGTTCAAAATTAATACCGGCCGAAGTACCGAGGACTTTACCAATTAAACCGTTATAGATTTCCGTCGTCGCCTTTCCCAATACCTTCGGCCCAATAATAGAGAATATAGCACTACCGATCGAGAAAATAACGACTAAGAAAATACTGATTTTATATTTCGAAAGATATGTGATAAGTGCTTTCATCGTACCTTTGAAATCTTTCGCTTTTTCAACTGCCATTGCCCTATTTCCACCTGGTCCTGGACGATTTGGAGCTTTATTTTGTCTTTCTCTACTCATTTGCTAACTCCTCCTTTGACAATTGGCTTTCTGCAATCTCACGATAGACAGAACAGTTTTTCAATAATTCTTGATGAGTTCCCATTCCCACTACTTTTCCTTCATCTAACACTAAGATTTGATCGGCGTGCATGATCGTACTTACCCGCTGCGCAACGATAAAGATCGTAGCCCCATCGATTTCCTTATAAAGCGCTTTTCGTAATTGCGCATCCGTTTTAAAATCGAGAGCTGAGAAACTATCGTCAAATACATAGATTTCTGGATTAGAAGCAATCGCCCGCGCAATCGACAACCGCTGTTTTTGCCCTCCGGAAACATTCGTACCGCCTTGGGCAATTGGACTTTGATATTTTTTCTCCTTTTCTTCGATGAACGATGTTGCTTGAGCAATTTCAGCCGCTCTTTTCATCTCTTCTTCACTGCCATCCGGATTTCCATAAAGAATATTGGATTCGATTGTTCCTGAGAATAAAACACCTTTTTGTGGAACAAATCCAATCTTACGATGAAGATCTTTCAAAAGAACATCTTTGACATTAATTCCATCAATCAAAATTTCACCCTTTGTAACATCATATAACCGTGGAATCAAGTTAATCAAAGTAGATTTACCGCTTCCTGTACTACCAATAAAGGCAGTTGTCGTTCCTGGTTTCGCCGTAAACGTAATATCAGTTAACACGTCTTCATCACTATCCGGATATTGGAAACTGACATTTTTAAATTCAACTAAACCTTGAATTCGTCTACCAAAAGATTTTGGATTTTCTGGATCTGTAACTGCCGGATTCGTATCTAACACTTCCGAAATACGACCGATCGATACGTTCGCTCGCGGTAATAAAATCGAAAACATCGAAATCATCAAGAAAGCCATTACAATCTGCATCGTATATTGGATAAAGGCAAGTAAATCTCCTACTTGCATAAGACCATCATTGATTCCATAAGCACCTTTCCAAACGATTAAAACACATATTGCATTCATCGTAAACATCATCGTCGGCATCATGATTCCCATAATTCGGTCTACGAATAAAGTCGTCTTTTTCAAATTGGTATTGGCAACATCAAAGCGTTCTTCTTCATGACGTTGATTACTGAAAGCTCTTACTACTGGAATACCATTTAAGATCTCACGAGTTACTTGGTTCAAACGATCGATTAATTTTTGAACACGTTTGAATTTTGGCATTGCAAGCGCAAATACGACGATTACTAATGTGATGATCGCCATGACTGCCACCGCAATAATCCAAGCCATCGAACTGTTGGCATTGAGTGCCTTAATGACACCACCAATTCCGACGATCGGTGCATAGCAGATAATCCGAAGCGAAAAGACCATTAACATTTGAATTTGTTGAATGTCGTTGGTACTTCTCGTAATTAACGAAGAAACTCCAAACTTTTTAAATTCTGTCGGCCCAAAACTAAGTACCTTCTCATAAACCCCTTCTCGTAAATCACGCGCAAGACGGGCTGCCGTACGTGCCCCCAAAAAGCCGACTCCAATTGTCGAAGCCATCGAAAGAAGAGCGATTCCTAACATTTTCAAACCCGAAATAAAGATGTATTTCGTCTGCATCGCATCTGTATCCATACCCATTTCTTGATATTCTGCTTTGATCGCCGCAATCGCACTTTGTTCTTTCATCGAATCTGGGAAACTTTGGAATTTATCATGAATCGCCGTTTGAATTTCATTCATTTGCTCTTCTGGAAGCATTTTAAAAATAGTCATTAAATCCATATTTTGAAATTCACTTGGCAATTGTTCTTTAATAGCATCTTGAATTGCTTTGCTCTCGGTTCCGTCTTGGGTCAACATAAAATCAACTAAAATCGGTTCTTTGAGCAGTTCCGAAATTCTCTCCTGCGTTTTGGTATCGGTATCTTTCAATTGATATAATGCCGTCTTCTCTAAAGCAGGATATTTTTTTACTAATTTTTCATATTCTTTCGAAGATAACTCTTCTTTGCGAATCAATTGGTAATGTGCTAAGATTTCAGATTCTGTCGCATCATCAGCAAATAAAAATATTTCTTCTAATTTATCTTTTTCAATCACTTCCGGAGCAGCATATTCAATCCCACCCTGTTGTACTCCCACATTGATAATTCGAGAAGTGTAATCTGGAAGAGATAAGTCACAGATCGCTTGCACGACAAGCAATGCTAAAATGACCAAAACTGCTTTCCACGATCGCTTTAAATAATGTAATACATTACGCATTATAAATTCTCCTTTCGCTTATATAATCCGTATTTTAAGTAATAAATACGCCTATGATAGACTCTTTTTTCTTCTTCCATTTTATCTGGATTCGTAAGTCCATAAGCAATCGACCCCATTGTAATCATAATCAATAAATGAATGCAATCCCTCAATTCTTCGTCCGTTTTGATATCGTATTGATCAAGATCGATATCGTCGAGCAAGATAGGTGGCTTACTATGCCATTTCTGACAAGACGGGTCCAATGATAATTTTTTCTCTGTTGTGTAACGTAAATTTAAAAAGACATTTTTAAAGAATGCAGCGTTTTTTCCTTTAGAGCAAAGATGAATCATACTATCATACAAATCCTCAAAACTTTGTAACAAATCTCCGTCGTTTTCTTTTAAAAAAGTCCTTAATTTTCGGAAAGATTGCCGCCAAAATTTTCCTAACAAATAAAAGTAAAGATCTTCTTTATCGTGAAAATACATATAAAAACTACCACGTGAGATATCGGATTCTTGAATCATTTGATTAATCGAAGCATCATCATAAGATTTTTTTGAAAACTCATTTATCGCTGCTTGAAGTAATGTTTTTTTCTTTTCTTCGGGCAAGTTATAAAAAGTTTTTGTAGGCATTACCTCACCTCCTTATTACATCACACACCTTCACATTATATGTGACAACCTGTCATGTGTCAACTGTTTTTCGGGACGATTACATATTTTTACATATTCGATAAAAAAAGAAGCAATGTTGCTTCTTATTTCTTTTCCTTAGCGGCTTTAAACAAACGACTCCACATTTTATCTTGAGAATAGTTCAAGATTCCAACTTTATAAATTTTCAATCCATAATGAATCAACCACCAATTAAACAAAGCAAGTACGATGATCGAAATCACAATGTCGATAATTCCAATTTGTCCGATTACGAGTAAAGCTGGTGATAATAGACAAGAAATAAATGGAACATAGGATAAAATCCGAATTAAAATACTACCATCGAATAATCCGGACATAATCGCTAAGAAATAACCCGCTAGACAAATGAACATAATCGGCGTTTGGATCTGTTGAAAATCCTCCATATTGACAGTCATCGATGCTAAAATTCCAGCTACTAAAGAATATGCTAAGAACGATAACACAAGCAAAACCAATGCAAGTGGAATAATATATCCTAATTTTGCGACAATTCCGGTTGCTTCGATCGCTTGTAGAGCACTCCCAACACCTTCCCCTAACGATGCCAAGTTAAAGCCCGGTGCGATCACAGAACGAATCAAAAGGGCAATTCCAGCATAGAAGAGTAACAATAACGCTTGCGAAATGACAAAGATGTTCGCCGACAAAATTTTCGAAAAGAAATGAGTCTTAGGACTGACATTCGAAATAATGATTTCCATACTCCGCGTCGATTTTTCTTCGTTTATCTCTGCCCCGATCATTTGAACGAGGAAAATAACCAACATGAAAATCGGTAAAATTAACGTTGGGAAAACAGTCGTCATGATAAGCTGCATGTTTTCATCCTGATTACTTGCTTGATCATCCAGAATTTCCCGCGTAATTTGAATCGGACTAGATAGTCGTGCCAGTTCTTCTGGATCGATCGACGAATGAGCAAGTTCTACTTGTTGTTTCGTCGCATTTAACGATTGACTGATTAATTGATAAGTCAAAGTCGGAATATTTTTCTTCGAAATTACCTGTGCCTCTAACATGTTTTCCTCATCGAACGAAAAGACAATTAAAATCTGTTTGTTCTCTTTCACTTCTTCTTTTAAAGTTGCAATATCTTCGGTACTCGAAGTAACCGTAATTTCTTGATCCGAATCGACACTCTCCAATGTCGTTTTTACATTTTGTTCGAACAACGTCGTTACTTGATTTGTTTCATCTAGGACGATAATTTTTTGATCTTCGTTAAAATCACCACCGAAAAAGCCAATAATACTATCGATATTCACAAACCCGACAATTAAGACAAGTAACACTAAATTTGCTGCCACAAACCATTTGGTTTTCATTTTCTTTTTTAAACTGACATTCGTCAAATACCATAGTTTACTTTTCATTTGCTTCCCCTACTTTCGCAATAAAAATTTCATTTAATGTTGGTTCTTCGACGACAAATTTACGAATCTTGTATTTTTTGATTGCCTCGAAAACATGTGGGACAACTTCATCATTTTTGATTTTTACTTGATAATCCTGTGGTTCTTTCACCACCGAAATCACACCGTCGATTTTTTCCAAATCACTTTTTTTCATGTCCCCTTGAATGAGAATATTTTTCTTCGCATAATCATGTTTAATATCCTTGACATAACCTTCTAAAATACTTTTCCCATGAACCAACAAGACGAGTTTCTCGCAAAACAACTCGATATGTTCCATCTGATGAGAAGAAAAAATAATCGAGCATCCTTCTTTTTGTAAATCCCACACTGCTTCTTTTAATAATTGAACATTAATCGGGTCAAGACCCGTAAAAGGCTCATCTAAAATCAATAACTTTGGATGATTCAAAACAGCTGAAATAAATTGAATTTTCTGTTGATTTCCTTTCGACAACTCTTTGATTTTGCGATCTTTATAATCAGGAATTTCAAACCGTTCTAACCAATGATCCATTTCCTTTAGAACTTCTTCTTCACTCATTCCTTTTAAAACCCCATAAAAGATCAATTGTTCTTTCACCGTCATCTTGAGAAGTAAACTTCTCTCTTCTGTTACAAACCCGATTTGATCGGTAATCGAATAATCGATCTTTTTTCCATTTAATGTCACGCTACCTTCATCTGCATCAAGTAATCCCATAATAATTCGGAAAGTAGTTGTTTTTCCGGCCCCATTTTCTCCTAAAAGGCCGAAAATTTCACCATCTTGAACGGTAAAGGACAAATCATCCACGGCCTTTAGTGAACCATATGATTTACTGATGTGCTCTACTTTTAACATGATTTTTCACCTCGTCTATCATTATATCATATCTTCCTATTTTCACATAAAAAAAAATACCAGTTATTCTGGTATTTTCTTCGGTTTCATAATTACCGTTGCTGTTTCTTTTAAATCAATCTCTTGCCGGAGTTGCTCGAGTCTTTTCAAATTCATAGCCCGAATTCGATTTACTTTATCCGGAATAATATTTCCAAATTCAACTAAATCATAAATTAAATTGTCCAGCGTAGTCGATACATTATCGGCCATCAAAACTTCCGATGCAATCCAACTTTTTTTAGTCCGTTCCACTTCTGCTTCCGTTATTTTTGTATTTGCTAATTGCTTTTTAATTTCATCGATCAGCTCATCCGGATGATCACTTTCTGCTTCGAAAAGAAAAGTAATATAACCATCCGTATACTCTCGATCCATATAGAAAGACGTCATATAATTTTTCTTCCGCATCTCTTCCCGGAAGGAAGAAGACATCCCAAACAACAACACTAAAATCATTCCACAATAAGTTGCAAACTCATAATGATCCACTTTTTTAGGCCATGGTATTTTGACTGCAAATGCTACTTTCGTATTCATAATATCTTTCGTCAACGATTGGTATTTATGGCATACTTCTCGTGGCTCATCAATCTTCATTTTTTGAAAAGTTGTCTTGATACTGTTCTTTTGCAACGCTTCATTGTTCTTAACAATTTCAAGTGCTTTGTTCGGATCGAATTTTCCCGTAATTACCAGAAACATATTACTTGGTTGATAAAAAGTGCGATAGCATGTATACAAATCTTCTTTCGTAATCTGTGCAATCGAATCGACCGTTCCGGCAATATCGATCCGAATAGGATCTCTTTGATAGACCCCTTCTCGCAACTTTCCCTCCAATTGCCATTCTGGCATATCATCGTACATCTTGATTTCTTCAGCAATGATTCCCTGTTCTTTTTGAACATTTTCATCGGTAAAATAAGGTTGATTGACATAAGTAATCAAATAATCCAAATTTTCTTCAAACCGTGAAGTACCTTCACATAGATAATCTGTCACTTTAAAGGAGGTAGACGCATTACAATCAGTTCCGCTTTCAGTAAAGAAAGTAAACGGATCAATTTGAGACTCTTGCTCGAACATCTTGTGTTCGAGGAAATGCGCAATACCATGAGGAGTTGTTACTTTTTTCTTATCTTTCGTAGTAAAAGACAAATCACGAGAGCCATAAAAAGTACCATAGTGACAACTGTAATTTTTCTTATTCTCATAAGGCACCATATATACTTTCAAGCCATTTGGTAAGGTTTCTTGATAAAGAACGAGGTCAATTCCTTCTAAATTAATCTTCTTCATGTTCCGTTCCTCCCTTCAACAAGAAAATCGTATCCATTTTTACTTTTTTTGCAACCCTTTGAATGTCCTCTTTCGATACTTTACGCACTTGTTCTCCCCTACTGGAAATATCTTCTAAACCTAGCAAATTTTTCGCAATATTCGCTTCGATTAAAGCCCGTGGCGAATCTTCCATCTCTTCTAAACTCGTTAAATACGCCTGTTTCGCTTTCTCAAGATCGTCGTCCGTAAACTCACCTTTTTCCATATCTTTCATTTGTTCTTGGACTAGTCGCACTGTTTTTTCAAAGTTTTCTTGATCGATACCGGCCTTAATAATCAACAAATGATCCAACTTATAGGTTCCTGATGAAATCGTATAGGCAAGTGAGTGTTTTTCGCGAATATTTTGAAAAAACTTCGACGTTGGTCCAGATCCTAAAATGATATTATATAAAGTGAGACTATAGTTCAAATCAAATGGTTCCATTTCGTCCAAATAACAACCGATTGCTAAAGATGCTTGCGAAATTTCTTTTTCCTCTTCGACGATCTGAACTTTTTTTCTTGCTTTCGGATAAGAAAGAGAAAATGGTAATTCTTCTTTCTTAAAAGTAGTAATCGGTAGATATTTTCGAATATATTCCTCGAAACGATAACAATCATAATCACCGATGGCATAAATATCGATATAACTATGACTGATTACCTCTTTATAAAACCGCGCTAATTCCTTGCCATCGATCGCATCTAAATCCTCGACATACCCATAGTCATGATAGCTAAAGACCGCCTCGTGATTCATATTTTCCAACATTTTTTCGGTACTGTAGGCTCTGCTGTATTCTTTTACTCCCAAAATCGATTTTTTAGCTTTTTCTTTCATATAATTTAGGACATTATCATCAAATTGATTTTCATGAATATTCGGCTGAAAAATCACTTCTCCCAATAACGCAATGCTTTTTTCAAACATCCCTGGTTCCGTAAATCTTTCATTTAAACACGTAAGTTGAATGACTAAATTACTATAATTTCCCCGTCGATAACAACGCGCTGAAACATTTGCATTATAAAGGTCTTGGGAATACATCGCAAGTTCTCGTTTCGTCGGATGATTTTTCGTTCCTTCGACTAACATCGTCGCTAATAGATTACGTTTGGTAATATCTTCTTTTTTCATTGGCATGCGTAAAATAACCTCAATCGTCGTTGTCCGAAAGCGATCTGTCATCATCATATGTAACGTATCCGAACCGATCTTCACTTCTTTTTCTTTCATTATACCTACCTCACTAATCTTTAGTATATGTGACTTTTTTTATTTTATCCTGGAAACCGTCTCTAATGCTAATTTCATCATAGCCGTAAAACTTTTTTCACGTTCTTCACTCGTCGTTTCTTCTTTTGTAACCAACGAATCAGAAACAGTTAAAATGCAAGAAGCTTTTTTACCAAGCGCTTTGGCCACCGTAAACAAAGCAAAACTTTCCATTTCGACGCCGAGGCAATGATACTTCTCAATCTGCCAAGGTGTTTGATCTGCTATATGGTAAAAGGCTTCACTACAAAAGATAGCACCCTTTGTAATTTTTTGTTGATAAGAAGATGCCGTTTCTAAAATCAATTGATTAAGTGACGCATCACTCGAAACGATGTCTGTCTTATTATTTGCAAAACTTTCACTAAAATTAGAATCGGTTACAGCTTGATCCACTAAAATCAAGTCGTATAAGTTCAATTCTTTTTGATAACTACCGCAAGAACCAATCCGAATAATCGTATCTACATCATAAAAATGATATAGTTCATACGCATAAATACCCATACTAGGAATTCCCATTCCTGATGCAAAAACGGTTACTTTCGTATCTTGATACATTCCCGTATAAGCTTTCATGCCACGTACATCGTTTACTAAAACCGCATCCTTTAAAAAATGTTCGGCGATAAACTGTGCCCGTTTTGGGTCTCCTGGCATCAATACGACTTTTGCAATTTCTCCTTCCCTACTTTCAATATGTGGAGTTGGCATATCATCCCTTCTTTCTAATAGTATTATAGCATATTGTTAACTTTATCCAACAGAAAAGTCGTCTAAAAGTAATTTTTCTAGCTAGAATCAAAAAATCACTTAAGAAAAAAAATGAGTTTCAATTGAAACTCAAGCTTTTTGTTTTATTTGATTATGGCGTAATAACAAGACGTGCCGTATGAAGAATACTTGCTGAACCATCATTTACAGAACTATTGAAAACACCACTATCCGCTTCACTAGTGAAAAAGTTACCTCGTTGAAGCCAGAACACCCTGCATTTCCATTCCTTCTATTTTATAGAAGATTATACTCTCTCACAAGTGATTTTAGCAATACCTAAAATTTCAAAGGACCATTATTTTACATACAAAAACAACGTCCTATACTGGCAGTTACAACAAAAAAAGATTGCATCTTGCAATCTTTAAACCTCTTGAATTACGGTAATAATCATCGGTTTGCATTCGGTTTCTTTAAAGAAATATTTACCGAGACGTTCTCTTACATCGTTCTTAATTTTGGTATAATCTACGCGTCGTGTCTCTTCTTGAATATTTTCTTTTATAATTTCGAAACAAATATTCTTCGTTTCTTCGACTAATTCTTGATTATCTTTGACGAATATAAATCCCCGCGTTAATACTTCTGGACCTGCTAAAATTTCTTTCGTATTACGATCCAGTGTACAACTGATAATCACAATTCCGTTTTCTCCTAACATTTCACGATCCTTTAAGACAAGTTCACCGATGTCACCATTACTTTTGCCATCGATTAAGATGTCATCGACTGGGACATGTTCTTGTGTTTCGACTAATTTTCCATGAATGAAAGTTGCCACATCACCATTTTGTTTTAATAGAATATTTTCTTTTGGAATTCCCAATTCTTCGGCAATTTCAGCATTCATATACTGATGACGATACTCTCCTTTGACCGGAAAATAATATTTTGGATCCATCAAATTAATCATCAACATCAAGTCTTCCCGTGAAGCATGATGTAACAAATGCCGTTTCGGACTCAACGTAACCACTTCGATATTTTTCATCGCAATCTCATCTTGAACCATTGCATAACGTTTTTCGACGCCTTCGTAACTCGGTTCCGTAATAAAAATCGTATCGGTTTCTTTCAATTTAATATATTTATCAAAACCTTTGATAATGCGATCAATATTGGCAAGTGGACGTTCCTTTTCATCGGAAATTAAAACAATCACGCCTTTATCATCTAAATTCGACAAATCACCAATTCGATTTCGATCGAATGTCAAATATCCCATGTCAAGAGCTTTCATAATCGTCTCCTGAAGAGCTTTCCCCATAATAACGACTTGTCGCTTAGTCTTCATAATCTCATCGAACAACTCTTGAATTCGATAAATGTGTGATGAAAAAATAGTGGCAATGATCCGATCTTCATGATGTCTTAAAACATCACGAATAAATTCATTCACCCGATTATATGGACTAGTATGTCCTTTTTTCTCAGCATAAAAAGATTCACTTAATAAACACAAGACTCCCTGTTTACCAACATAGGCAAGCTTGCCAATATCCGTTTTATAATGGCCACGCATCGTCGAATCAAACACGAAGTCACCAGTATACACAATCGCTCCATCCGGTGTATATAAAACATAACATACTGCATCTGGAATCGAATGTGTAACACTGATTGGAAAAACCGACAACTTTTTACCAAAATCGATTTTCGAATGTGGTCGAATTTCCTTTAAATTTTTCGCAACCACACCATCTTCGGCTAAATCTTGTTTTAAAATTTCCATCGTAAACTTCGTTGCATATACTGCAACATTTGGAAGTGCTTTCAAAATATCTGGAACAGCTCCCATATTACTTTCATGACCATGTGTTAAGAAAATTCCTTTTACTCTTTCCTTGTTCTGAATCAAATAATCAAAGTTTGGAATAATATAGTCGACTCCAAGCATCTGATCGGTACCATATTTTAACCCGGCATCAAAAACAAAAATAGCTTTATCGACTTCGACAATATACATGTTCTTGCCGTTTTCATTTAGTCCACCAAGACTAAATATCTTGATTTTACTCATATTTTCTCCTTTCTTGATATAAGAATCGTAAATTAACCTTTCTCATTATATCAAAAAATAAAGAAATACGCAAAAAAAGTTATTTTTTCTTCTGATAATTCTTTAACGTCTGATGCTTCCAAGTCGAGAAAAGTGGAAAAGATCCCATGACTAAACCAAATCCAACGAAAGGAGATACTTCATGGAGTGATAGACCGGTAACCAAAAAAGAAAGAGGCACTAAAATAGATAGATGACTTATTTTTTTCATAGAAAAATCCCTCACTATACTATATGAGGGATCTCATCTAAAGTTATCGTTTTTTATAATAACCATGATTGATTGTGACGTTTGCTTCATTCGCTAAAGTTGTCAATTCTTCCTGAATTTGCGCTCTGTGTTCTGGTAATAAAGTCACCACGTCACTTCGTTCTTGCAAAAGAAGACGAACTTGATATAACACTTCCCTCGTCACTTCATAGGACCATGGTTTACTGAAATCGAGAGAATTGACTAGTGGTGCGATTCGCAAGCAGATTTCTTCTTTCATCTCTTCCGTCAAACGATGAAACTGTTTCTCATCGTGCGATCGTAAAACTTCCATCAAACGATTCCATATTTGTTCCTTTTTCTCATAAGGAAGCGAAAAGAAAGGTCTATTTTGTTTCCTTAAGACAAGATAATTTTCTTTAATCGTCCGTTGAAAAGACATTGTCAAATAATTAAATAATGGATCAAAGAGATGAATATGCGTAACTCCTTTCACGTTTCGTGACGTCGAAAAATAATTTTTAGAAAGGGGTTGTTGCAATACTTCATGAACGCGATCATTTTCTTCTTTTCCCAAAGCATATCGGCTTTTGGCCGTATCTGTCAAAAGATGATACGTCACTTGTGCTAACTTTTCGCTGTGAGAGTGAATAAATGGATAATGATGGTGTTTTAAGAAAGATACCATTTCTCGTTCCGTCGTTCCTAGTAAATTATCTTCAAACGTATCACGGAATTCAAAGTTTTTATGATAACGTTTGCGATTAATACAACGATTTAAAGAAAAATACGGCCATAGTTCTTCGTCTTGTAACAAAAACGGATCACTAAGTTTCGTAAATGGGACGACACGGTCGACCTTTATTTGGGATGGTTCAATTCGAAAATCAAGACAATCTCCGGCAAAATTAAAGGTCAAGTGATAAGTGAGCGCCGGTCTTAATTTTCCTTCCAAAAGGGCAATTTCTTTACGAATTAACTCTTCTGGCAACAAAGCCCTTTTTAAATCCATCCCCGAAAACATTTTGGTTCGCATCTTTTGATCAAGCGGGGAATCTTTTTCTATAAAAGCAGACAAATCAAGTACATGAATATATAAAGAAAAGCCACCCTCTACTAAAGGAATTACGGAAAAAGCATAATTCGGAATCGTCTCTTCACTAAACGGAAAAATACAGGTCGGTAAAAAGCGATAATCCTTTTGATATTCATCGAAAATATCTTCTTTTAATTCCATTTTAACTTCTTTTCTAGAATCCGCCGCTTCTTGAAAAAGCTCATGAAAATCAGCAATAATCTTATCGACTTTACCACGCGTATCTTTGCGCGACCGATAATAAAGAGCTCCTTGTAAAACCAGATGATTAATCTCTTCTTGTTCCGCTTTCGATAGATGCAATAATTGATTTTCTTCTAGATAACGATAAAGTGCCAAATAATAATTCGGATCGACATAGTCAAGCGGCTTTTTCTTGGTACTAGCAAACTGTAGTGCCAAATTATCAAAATATTTATAAATTAAAATCACCGGTAACCGAAAGCCATTGCCATCGTAAACATCGACGTAACTTTTATAACGTTTCAACAAATTACATAAGGCCGGATAGTATTCTTCATCCGCCAATAGCACTTCCATCATCTCATAGGCTGGATGGGCCTCTATCTTCCCATCATCGATCACAGAATCGTTTGTCCTCGCTTCGCTACGCTTTGCAAAAATATCCTGTTGCAAGCGAACTTCTCCTCTTTTTCTTGTTTTATCGATATTACGAACAATATCCAATACAAAAGTTAAATCAGAGATTGCCCGTTGTTTTTCATGAATTTTATTTTTTGCATCACTCGTTAAATAACGTTTTCCATTTTTCTCCAAATAACAACTGGGATTCTGTTTTAAGATCCGAATTTCTTCTTGATAGGCGCGTATTTCTTTTCTGAGATAACCGATCAAATCACAGACTTGCCGAATGATTTTCTTCATGAGCTCAGTTCGCTGATGATCGATATCTCGAATCGGTTGCACTGGATCCACTCCTGCTTGCTTTTGCTTCGCAATTTGTTGTTCCAACTGGTCCATTTCGTTTCGAAGAACCGTGACGTACGCCCAAATATCACGAATCTCGATGTTATGAAATGTCGTTTTACTTAAAATTTGATTACATTTCTCTTGCACTTTTTCTTTTGGCTTCATTTCCATTTCCCCCTACTGTCAAATTTATTTTGCCATTTTTTCAAGAGCACTACGAGCTGCTTCTTGTTCCGCTTCCTTTTTACTACTCGCACTGCCGCTCCCTAGAACGATTCCATCGACACTTACTTCGATCGTAAAAAGGCGATTGTGCGCTGGTCCGGATTCTTTTACCAATCGGTAAGAAAGACTTTTTTTCTCGGTTTGAACATATTCTTGTAATACGCTTTTATAATCACTAAAAAAGGTAATATTTTTATTTTCAATATATGGAACAATAATAGAAAGTACGACTCGACGAACCGTCGCATATCCTAAATCAAGATAAATTGCTCCCATAAAAGCTTCAAAAATATCCGCCAAAATCACTTTTTTAAAGCGACCCCCAGATTCTTCTTCACCGTGTCCTACTTTCACATACGTACTAAATCCTAAATCGTAAGCATATTGATAAAGAGCGTTTTCACATACATACGAGGCTCTTGTTTTGGTCATATCGCCTTCTAACACATCCGTGTTTTTATATAAATAATCCGCCAACACTAAATCTAAAACAGCATCTCCTAAAAATTCGAGCCGTTCGTAATCCGCTTTCAAATGATTTTCATTTACATAAGACGAATGTTGAAAAGCAGTTTCATATAGTTTTTTTTCTTTTGGTTCAATTCCCAGTTTTTGAAATAACTCTTCCACTCTGATCACCTGTAACTTTATTATAACAGACTTTTCCAAATTGTCTACGTAGAAAAAAGAAAGAATTAGAATTGTAATTTTCACCATTTTTTAGTACAATAAATAATATGGTGAGATTATGAAACGGATACTAATCGCATTTATTAAATTATATCAAAAAATTCCAGGAAACTTTCATAATAACTGCCGACATATTCCAACCTGTTCGAATTATGGTATCGATGCAATCGAAGAATGGGGAGCAATCAAAGGTAGTTATCTCACATTAAAACGAATTTTACGTTGTAACCCTTGGGGTAGCTCAGGTTACGACCCAGTACCACGAAAGGAAGAAAATCATGAAAAACAAAAATCGATTTAAATTATTCATTTTAATTTTATTAATTCCACTTTTTATGAGTGGATGTTTCAAACGAGATGAATTAGAGGATATCGAAATATTGACTACAATCTATCCGCTTGAATACATTACCAATCGTCTTTATGGAGAACATGCATTAGTCAATTCCATTTATCCAGATGATACCAATCCGGAAGAATACACGTTTAGTGAAAAACAAATGAACGATTTTAGTAAAAAAGAATTGTTTGTTTACAACGGCTTAAGTGATGATAAAGATATCGCCATTTCCTTTCTCGATCGGAATAAAAATATGTTAATCATCGATAGTGCTTTTGGAATGGAACTTACTTATGGCGTCGAAGAACTTTGGTTAAATCCATCTCATCTATTAATGATGACTCAAAATATTCGTAACGGCTTAAAAGAATATATTAGCAATAGTTATTTAAAAAAAGAAATCGATAAACAATACGAAACATTAAAAGTAGATCTTTCCGAATTGGACGCTGAAATCAAATTAACCGCCGAAAATGCCACGAATAAAACTTTGGTTGTTTCCAATAACGTATTAAAATATCTCGAAAAATACGGTTTCACGGTAATCTCACTGGATGAAAGTAGTGGTATTCCAAATGAAAGAACCATTAATGATGTTAAAACACTAATTCAAAACGATCAAGTCAAGCATATCTTCATCTTAGAAAACGATGAAATCAATAATACGATTCAACAAATCATCGATAGTACTGGTGTAGAAACCCAAGTTTTCCGAAAAGTAGATAATATAACCGATCAAGAGCGAGATAACAAAGAAGATTATTTATCGATCATGAATCAAAATATCGATGCAATTAAAGCAGAACTATATTAAAAGTACTTCGAAAAAATGAAGTACTTTTTTTATGATCTTTTTAATGTCTTTAAATACTCTTTTTGTTCTTTGGTAATACGATAAGATTCCCGTGCCTTTTGCAACGCTTTATGATAAGTAAACGTATCTAATTTACTTTGTTTCAAGTAATTTAATGTTTTCTCATAATAAGAAACAAGTGCTACGGACAATAACCAAGCAACTGCCATTTGAGTATAATAGTTCGAATAAGAATATTGATCTAGCAAAGAAAACACACGATCGATCCATTCGTCTTCGAGATAAAAACTCATTAGCAAAATAATTCCAATTCGCATCGGGAATTCTTGATTTGTAGAAAGAAGTGTTCGAATCGTATTCCAATATTTCGATCTATTTTTCACCACGATTTTAAAAGACGGACACCCCATATCACAAGTCGCCCAATTATCCGTAATAGAAACAAACGTTGGAAAATAATGATCAAACGTTGTTTCGTCTTTGCAACTGCCAAGCACTAAACCATACAAAAGTGTTTCCTCATAAGTAGTCGGTTTTATCTCCAAAAAAGAAGAAAGATCGGTTCGCGCAATTTTCTTAGCGGCTAAGCGAATCTTAGGGGCCCGAATTCCAACGATCGGATATTGGGTAAAAATCAATTTCTGTTGAAATGAACGATACTTCTCGTCTTTATCACGATATAACTCCGTCATAAATTTGTTATATTCTATCTTAGTCCATACTACTTCTTTCATCAGTGCAATTGCTCCTCTTCGATCACCCTTTTTTCTAACAAGCGAAAGTCATAATGAAGTGGATAAATCATCGCGTTACAATAAGGACATAGCAAGGTATTGTTCGATGATAATTCGTGTTCACAATTCGTACAATGTTCTGGCCAAGATGCTTTTTGATCTACCTTTTGATTGCGGCCAAAGACAAGATAATATCCGATCCGTAACCGTTGATCATTACTTCCCGATATAATTCTGGAAGAATGTGAAGAAACTAAATAATCATAACAACTAATATCAAAGTAAATCTCAATTTCTTCTTTTCCAGTTTCCGAATCATAAGTAGCCCCTAAAATCTTAGAACCTAAAAATTCAATATCCGTAATTAAATTTTTTTGACCAATTTTTTCTAAAGAATGCAGTCTTTTCTCACTCATTCGATAAAGCTTCTCCCCTACTAGGGTGCGCAATTGATCGTAACACTGTTGTGACCAAGCTGATTGAACAGACTGCAACCGATCAAATAATAAACAAGATACCATCTCCGATTGAAAAAACGGATCTACTTTTTGAAAGTCCGCAATCGAACAAACACTACCATCAATCCGATAAGTCGTATCTTCTAAAATACGATTCCGAATTCGTTGTAGAAAATCCTGCTGTTGTTTGACGTTTTTTCCATCTAACCACAGTATACGAATCATGATGACAAAAAGAGATGCACATCCGACAATTAAAATCATCAACGCTAAATTATCTTTAAAAATATCCATCTTTCTACTCTCCTTATTTTCTAAAATAAGTATATCACGAAATTGCCAAAGGGCCAATGAGAATTCACCACTTGACAAAATAATTTAAGATATGCTAAAATAAAGCAAATCAACGAAAGGAAGGTAGATTATGAACCATATTTATTCATTAAACATCCGTAGACGCCGACGAAGAGTACTTGTTTAAGCGATGAATATAATCGTGGATACAAGTACTGTTCGTCGTGCTTGTATCTACGGGTTCTAATCTAACCGAAGACCTATGATACAAGCATAGGTCTTTTCTATTACAAAAAAATAAAAAAAGGAGAAAATTATGAAACAAGAAATCATTCCTGTATTAAAAAAGCTAATTTCTTTTCCGACAACGGATGGAAATAAACAAGCTTTTATCGAATTATTCGAATATGTAAAATCTCTCATCCCAGAAGGATTTTATACGAAAGAATATGAATTTCAAGAAAAGCCGGTACTCGTCATTGCCAATACAGAAGATATTGATCTCGATTTTGTCTTCTGTACACATGTCGATGTCGTTCCATGTAGTAAATACGAACTAACCGAAGATGGAAACATTTTGCACGGTCGTGGTACATTCGATATGAAAGGTGGCGTTACCGCTGCTCTACTAGCTTTTCTACATACCAAAACAGATCAAAAAGCCGCTATTTTTCTTACCAGTGATGAAGAAACAGGTGGTAATTGTGTAAAAGAATTATTGGAAATTTATCATCCAAAATTTGCAATTATTCCAGATGGTGGTAATCATTTTCAATTGGTTGAAGAAGAAAAAGGAAGACTTCTCGTAAAACTTTCGATTACGACGAAAGCAGCACATGCAGCCGAGGTTTTCAAAGGACAAAATGCAATTACTACCCTATTTGATCTTTATCAAAAATTATTAGAGAAATATCCGCTTCCTGAATCGGAAGAGCAATTTCAAACATCGATTTGTCTTTCTATGATACAAGGTGGCACCGCTTATAATCAAGTACCAGACTATGCCGAGATGGTTTTTGATATCCGTCATATTGCGAAAGATCAAAAAGAACAAATTCTAAAAGATATTGTCGATCTCGATTCAAATTTAAAAATTGAAGTTCTAGCCAAAGAAACAGCTTATGAAACGGATGTCAAAGATCCTCGCGTACAAGAATATTTAGAAATTTGTAAACAAGTGTTGCACAAAGAAATTCCAATTATCAAAGCCAATGCGACATCCGATGGAATTTACTTTACCGAACACCATATTCCAACTGCTTTAATGAATCCGGAAGGCGGATTCCCACATGCAGAAAATGAATTTGTAACCAAAGATTCGTTAGAACAATTATATGAAATTTATTGTCAATATTTAAAGAAAGAAGGAAATAAAAATGAAACAAAATAATATCTATTTACCATATCATATTAAAAATTTAACGACTGCTGATTTTAAAGAATTCGAAAAAGTAGTCAGTCTATTTAAGTTACCTCCATTTTCGGAAGTATTAACGAAACAAGACATGATCGAAGAATTTGATCATTGTCTATCAGAAGGATTTATTGCCGGTGCCTTTACACAACAAGGCGAATTAATGGGAATTGCCGAATTTGTAAAAGGATTCCAAGAAGAACATGCCGAATTTGTAAACCTGCCAGAAGAAGATAAAGAGAACACTTGGTATATCCATGGTCTTGCTACATTACAACAATATCGGAGTAGTCACACAACAGGACCAAAATTGCATGTATGTACCAATTTAGTCATTCATGGAATCGATCAAGTAGCAAAAGATCCGATGACGAAATGGATTTACATGCGGATCACCAAAGATAACTCGATGTCAGAACATCTAGCCGAAAGACAAGGATTTTTCCATGTATTAAAAAATGGCAAATATTCCATTCAAAACATCGATCCAACTTTAGAAGATCCTTATCGGGCCTTCTTATGTAAAGCGATGAAAGAAAATGCCAATCTCGATTGGATGTATCAACTGACAGAACCAGTAAAAGTAATGAAAAAAGAAGCCTAACAAAGATTATTCATAATAGTAAAGTTGTTAAAAAAATGTAGCCACTAAAAATGTCTACATTTTTTATTATAATAAAAGAAAATCATGTCAAACCGAAAAACAAAAGATAAAACAAATAAGTATTGAATATAACAAAAGAGATTAATTGTTACTTAATCTCTCAACTTCTTCAAGCGGTAATTTCATAATCTTACAGATCGTCGATAATTCGATATTCTGTTTTCGCATCTCTTGAACGATTTCTCGATCTCGTTCTTTTATTCCTTCTTTTCTGCCTTCTTTTCTGCCTTCTTTTCTGCCTTCTTCCATCCCTTTCTCTCGAGAATATGCATCTTTCATCATCTGCACCATTCGATCATGTTTCTCGCCATCGTATACTCCGATCAACTTTTCATCTCTCGATATCTCCTCTAATCTCTCTTTCGCTTCTTTCAAGGTATCATCTCCTTCACTGATCTTTTCGATCTCTTCTTTTCTCTCCATCGTCAGTAGTAACAAACATTTCTCAAATCTTGTTAACTTCTGGATACCTTCATTATAATATTTTTTTCGTACATTGGCTAGACTCACATGATATTTTTCATAATTTTCACTCTCGATCATTCCACGTTCTTGGTCCACGATTTGAAACTTCACTACGATTCGCTCATCAAAATAGGTGAAACAATCGAAGTTGATTTGAATCACTTTTAATCCCCCACTATATTCTCCTCCTTCCAAATACTGTTCCGCAAACAACTTCCCTTGATATGCCTGATTCCGCTCGAACAACCCTTTATAATACACCGGATTCATTTCGATATTAATCCGCATCGATTCGATATCGACAATCAAGTCGACTCGCATCTTTTTCTCATGAATATTCGAAATACTTAGTTCTTGATTCCGAAAAACAGACTTTTCTAATATCAATTCTTTGGGAATCTCGGGAATAATTCCATGAACAATTTCTGCCAAAAAGGCTCGTTCTTTAATCAACAACATTTTAAATACGGGATCGAACGTCCCCGGAATAATCATTCCTTGTTTTTGTAATTCTTCTTTCGTCATTTTGATTCCTCTCCTTTCCGTGAAAAACACTGTAACAAAAGAAGGAACGAAACACAAATGACCATTTTTCGATATCTACCGGGAACAAGAAGAAAAAAAACAAAATCCTATCTAGTAATCTCCAAAAATCCGTACTCTTTTTTCAACCCAAATAAAACTTTACAAAAAAACAAAAAGAAAGCAAAAGATTTTCCTTTGTTCTCTTTGTTATAGTACCCTAATTATTTTTCTGTCAATGTGAACTTTATGATTCTGAAAAGTAGTTCCCCTATATATAAAAAACTGGAATTCTATCCAGTTTACAATCTATGGTAGTCTGTACGGGATTCGGACCCGTGAATGCCGCCTTGAGAGGGCGGTGTGTTAAGCCACTTCACCAACAGACCATATAAGAATATCAAAAAGACATTCTTATTCTAACATTAATTATAACATTTGACAATACATGTTTTACAATTACAACGCTTTTTGAAATAATTGTAAACGCTTTTGTAATGTATCAGAATCCATTAATTCCATTAAATCATATAGATTTGGCGAAATCGTTTGGGTCGTGATCATTACCCGAATCATTTCGCAAAAATCCGACACTTGACCTTTATATGCTTCCGGATTTGCTTTATAATCCTTACGAGAAGTTGCATAACCATGCACCGCTGCAAAATCTTTAATATCCTGGAACCATTCTTCTTGTGTTTTTCCTTTTTGATAAATCGTTGTAATATATTCTTCCAAATCCTCTACATGATAATTCTTTTGAACTTCCTGATATGGATTTTCTTTTTGATCAAACAACTCTTCATACATATACCAAAATTCTTTTTTAACATCTGGATAAGCACCGATATCTTTTCGTGGACGATCGCCACCTCGTTCGATATTCAATAAAGCAATCGTTTTTTCTCGATATTTTTGCAAAAGAAGCGCAAAACTAGGATCATGTTGAAGAGAGTAAGCAAGCGTCTCCTCATAAATTTGTTCCGCCGTTCGTTTACTAAAATACACTTTTGCAATATTTTCTAATTTCGAAACGTCAAAAAGTGTGCCACTAACTGGCATTTTATCAAAAGTAAAAGTGAAATCATCAATACTCTGCTCCGGATGTTCCAAATACCATTCTTCGAAATTCGTATTACCAATCGTTGCTAAATACAATTTAACCGCCGGTACCGGAATTCCCATTTCTTGATAATAGTGAACCGACGCTTCCGGATCTTTTCGTTTACTTAATTTACGAATATTACCAGTCTCTTCATCCAATTTCATAACAGGGGCAATATGTGCATACTGTGGTGCCTGAAATCCCAATAATTGAAATAATTCAAGGTGAATCGGTAACGATGGTAACCACTCATCACCACGAATAACGTGAGTTGTATGCATCAAATGATCATCGACCGCATGAGCAAAATGATAAGTTGGAAGGCCATCCGATTTCATGATAACAATATCCATATCATTCTCAAAATATTCGACATCACCTTTAATCGCATCATGATAAATGTGTTTTTTCGTAAAATCCCCTTGTGAACGAAGCCGAATAATATAAGGCTCTTTCGCATCGATCCGCTTCCGGATTTCGTCGTTATCTAAACTACGACAAGTCGCCCATCTTCCGTAATAACCAATTCGCTCTTTGGTCGCTTCTTGGATTTTGCGAACTTCATCCATTTCTTCCGCCGAACAAAAACAAGGATATGCAAGACCTCTTGCAATCAACGATTTAATATATGACTGATAAATTTCTTTTCGTTCCGATTGCAGATATGGTCCATATTCGCCACCGATCGAAAAGCCTTCCGATGGAACAATATCAAAATCCTTTAAATCACGAAGAATTGCCGCTGCTCCATTTTCTACCTCGCGTTTATGATCCGTATCTTCAATTCGTAAGAAGAATACTCCATGAGACTGTTTTGCCATCTGATTGGCCATAAAAGCCTGATAAAGACTACCCATATGGACACTTCCCGTTGGACTAGGTGCAAATCGAGTTACAATCGCTCCTTCTTCTAAAGTGCGATCGCGATACTTCTCTTCATAATACGAAACATCTTTGATATCCGGAAACAAATACTGAGCAAGTTCTTGATTCGTCATATTCTTTCACTCCTTTATCAAAAAATCATCTATCTCTAGATGATAATAATACTAGTGGCTGCCCCGGCTAGATTCGAACTAGCGCATGTCAGAGTCAGAGTCCGATGCCTTACCACTTGGCGACGGGGCAATGAAACAATTACATTCTACCACAAATGAATAAGGCACGCAACCATTTTGAAAAAAAAGCATTATTTCTTACGAAAATAATACTTTCCATGAAATCTCGTTTGAAAATATCCTTTCACTTTTTCCAATTCTTGATCGGAGAATTCCTCTTTCGACACAAGATAAGCAGACATTTTATTTAAATAAAGATAAAAATAAGTCGGCGTTTCGATGATTCGATATAGTTTTTCATAAGGAACTTCACCTTTTGACATCGAGTTTTCCATATCGAACCGATCAGCATAAAACGTATACGTCGTAACCATTCCATCGATCAAATGATCGGTCTTTAAAATTCGCTTCGTCTGTAAATCTGGAAGCAAATTCGTAAAAGACTCTAATAATAAAATAATATCGAGTACAATAATGAAAATTGGCATCACATAACTTTTCATCTCGTACGCAAAAGATAAATAGATTAATGGCAACGTAAATAAAATAAACACCAAGAAAAACCATTTTTGAATGCGAAACTGTAATCGATAGTGCACGCGATTAAATTGAATATAATTTTCTTTGGTATAAGTCGTTTGAACGACAATCCCCTTTTCCTTTTTCTTGCTCGTTTTTTCCATCTTTTTCACCACTTTTTCTATCCTTATTATAACAGACCCTATTTAAATTGGCCATAAATATTTTTTTAAATCCACTTTACGATTATGTACTTCAATGCCTTCTTGTCGTAGTAGCATCTCCTGTTCCTTTACTGATGTGCGATAAAGAAGTAATAGAAGTGTAAAAAATTTTGCCGTTCCTATCCGGCACTTGGCCATTGTGC
>CALVRU010000015.1 GCA_944358775.1 uncultured Bacilli bacterium
GGATGAGTTTGAAAAAAATATAAAAAATCTATAATACCCTCTATAAAAACTGTCTAAATTATTGACAAAGTCCCGCCAATTTGTACCAATTGCAGTGGTTGCAGTGGTAAACTTAAAGTGGACCACAAGGGGGGTATAACTAGACCGAAATCTTGCAGATCTATACAAGTTCTTCTATCTATTCTTTCTCTCACTTTTCGGATACAGGACTAACAAAAATTCACACAATCAAAAAAGGAATTACTCCCTGTAAGATACAGATTACAATTCGCAATATCATTGAAATAAAAACTAAGCTGTCCATCGCGCAAATACATCAGCATTTCCACTGTAAGGAGCTGGATCCGGCATCTGCATGTGTACGATCAAAGGAATCTGGAAAGCCGTTCCAAAGGCCATACACGTACCAGGTTGAAGCGTCTTTTGTTTCTCGACGATTTCCTCACTAATATTTGGAACCATCTTCTTAATATAATCGATATCGCGTGGATGGTTCATCTTAAAAATCATAAAGTTCGAACACTGTGAAATAACCGTTTCACTAATTTCGACTGGTCGTTGTGAAATAAGGTTCATGATCACTCCGTACTTACGTCCCTCTTTTGCAATTCGATCAAAAATATTATATCCTAAAATGAATTCATCCGTATCGTGTTGAATATAACGATGGGCTTCTTCCAAAAATAAATTAAATGGTAGACTACCGCGATCTTTTAAATTTTTACAGAAATCAAACAAAATACGTGAGAAAATCTTCGTCACTGATTTTGCAAAACTGTCATCGACATCATCCAAATTAAAGTTAACTACTTGACATTTATGTTTTCCATCACTCGTCATAATCAAAGAAGAAATAAATTGCGTCAAACTCATATAATTACGACATTGAAAATATTTCGCACATGGCCCCGTAATCAAAGCATGTAACCGAACCCGAATTGTCACGGCATCACTATACGTATTTTCATTCCGCAACCAACCTTCACTAATCAAAGTAAAATTAAGCGCTTTTTCTAAATCTTCCAAAGTAAAAAACGTATTTTCACTCGGTTCATAGTTATCGAGTTCCGGATGAATAAACTCCGAAATATACTTCGTAATTAAAACACTTTCAGAAAACTGTCCATTCGAATCGATGGCAAAACAATCCCGGAATTTACGCGTATATCCAATTCCTTGTACTTCTGCTTCTAAATTAAAGTTCGAAGTCGAGCAACTAGCAATAATCGAAAAGATATCATTTCGCTTACTCGTCGACGTCTCATTCGAATAAAGTACTGTCATAATTGCTTTTGCAATAATATGATTTTTATATTCCGTCGCATTCATATCCTTTTGATGAAATACATAGACAAGCTTACACATACGCTCGATAATCGGCAATTGCGAATGAGAATTCACGGATAACAGTAATGCGAAATCATCCGTATTCAACAACCAAAGAGGAATTTTTAATTGCTCCGTATTCGGTTCATTATAATTCGTCGTATAAAACTTATAATGATAATTCGGATTAATCTCATTCAAATTTTGAAAAGCATTTCGATATTCACCAGAAGAATCGAAAATAAAGAAATTCGCACGATATGGAATAAAACTAGGATCTAAAAAAACATTTTGCAAAAGACGGGCTACACCACAAGATTTACCACTACCAGAGTTTCCCATAATCGCCATGTGATTACTAAACAAATTATTAATATCAACTCGGATATCACAGTTATCATAAAGTGGACTGCTTCCCAATAACATATTACTTTGAGTCTTTTGACCGACGATCAAATTCATCTCTTCCGGTGTAATAATACGCACAGTAGCATTTAAATTCGGTTTTCGAATGACTCCACCAACAAAACGATTATTTTGAAATTCTCCTAAAAAACGGGCCTTTACCGTATCCTCACTAATATCGTCGATCTCTCCTAAAATTTTCTTTTTATCATCTTCAAAAATAACATGCAAGTTCATCAAGTTCGTAACAAGTTGGGCTCCTTCTTTTACTTTAATCGATGCTCCTTCATCATTAATATAAATGATCTTCTCAAACATAGCACTCTTCCCCTTTTCTTAAACAAGTTCTAAAATTTCATTCTTTAATTGTTCATCTTGTAGACGAGATAACAAATCAACTACTTTTTGCCGTTTCTCATATAATTTTAATTTTTGCTCGTATTCGATCAATTTTTCCTCGACAATTTTCAATTGATGATGAACCGCATTACGACTCACTCCATCGTTTTCTGCAATTTCCGAAAGTGATAAATCATCGAAGTAGTAACTCTCAAAATAAGACTTCTGCTTCTCTGTAAAAAGATCTTGATAGTAATCATATAAATCATTGAAATATAGTTTCTTTTCCATTTCGTTCACCTACACAAAATCTTTAAATAAACCATAGATATATTTTTCGATATCGAATATTTGTAAGTCGTCTTTCGTTTCCCCAAGACCGATATATTTGACGGGAATATTCACTTCCTCTTTAATGGCTAAGACGATTCCACCTTTTGCCGTTCCATCTAACTTCGTCAAAACAATTCCCGTAATATTCGTGATTTCTTTAAAACTTTTCGCTTGACTAATTCCGTTTTGACCAGTTGTCGCATCGATTACTAAAAGTGTCTCGTGTGGAGCCCCCGGCACCAACTCGCCAATTACTTTATTCATCTTGGCAAGTTCGTTCATCAAATTGACTTTATTCTGTAAACGACCCGCCGTATCGATTAATACGACATCGTACTTTTCTTCTTTTGCTTTGACCAATCCGTCATAGATAACTGCTGACGGATCCGTTCCTTCTTCTTTTCCATAGAAAGAAACCGAACTCTTTTCGCTCCATTCACGTAATTGCTCAACTGCTCCCGCTCGAAACGTATCCGCAGCTACCAACAATACCTTTTTACCTTCTTCTCTTAATTTCCAAGCAATCTTCCCGATGGTCGTCGTTTTTCCTACTCCATTGACCCCAACAAAAAGCAACACCGTAGGTCCCGTTTCGGCAAAATGAATTTTATCGACCAACACCTCATCGTTAACATAAATAATAAATAACTCATCGACGATAATTTCCCTCAAATCACTAGGATCCGTAATATTTTCCTTACGAACCCTATCTCTCAAGCGATCCATAAATTTCATAACCGTGTGAACACCGATATCTGCCATGATCAAAATTTCTTCCAACTCATCGAAATAAGATTCATCTACTTTGCTATGATGAAGCGTCAAATCCGCTAAACGCGACACAAATCCTTGGCGTGACTTTGTAAGTCCCTTCTCGTAAACTTTGACCTGCTTTCTTTCTAATTGCGGTTCTATTAACGAATTCTTTTCTCCTATAACAGTATCTTCTTTAGAATCAACAGCTTCTTCTTTTTGAAACAAATTCTTAATTTTTTGAAATAAACCCATATTACCCTCCTGTATTTTCTTTATAAAATAATTATACCTGATTGTCTAAAATTAATCAATTTTTAAAAAGGAAAAAGAACGATTCATTAAGAATACGTCCTTCCTCTTAACGTAAGCCCATTTACGGTCAATTGAGCAATTCTGTTATTCGTCAACATTTGTACCCCAATATAATAATTTCCAAATTTCAATGTAGAAATATCTAGTGTTCCCGATTTTATTGATAATGCTGGAATATCATTTCGAACACTATAACCGCTAACATTGATCCAAGTGCTTCGTGAATTAGAAACTCCAACAAATCCAGTAACAGGTGCATTCATCGATGCAGATAAAGTATAAGTAAGGCTCGAGAAATCCGTCAATGGATAACTTGATGTCGTATAAGCATCTCTACGAGCACTAACAGCAGTTGGCGCATACAAATAAAAATAATTACGCTGCGAGTTAAAATGATAGGTAATAGTCGCGCCATCCTGATTTGCTAAAGAGAACGATGGAACAATATCAGAATCAATTAACAAAATAATTTTATCCTTACACTTCCAGCGTGGTCGCAACACTACCCTAGTATTTCCATCAAGTGAAAATGAAGTAATCGTCGAAGCAAGAGTTTCTAATAACTTACCATTTTCATCATAAATAGCAACACCAGAATAAGTAAATTGATCGTCCGCCATTGGGAATAAAGTAATGGTTTCACCATTTTGTTCATAAGCAAGAGTGCCACCTTTTACCTCTTCTACGGAAACGGTATGATAACTATTTACATGAATACCATCCATCGTCGGATATTCCAAATCATTATCCACTAAAGTAGTCCAATTACTGTTATCAGACGAAACGGATAAAGTATGATCTCGATAGATTCGCTCATCGCCATAATAAAGCCACACTGCCACTTCATCTAAATCATAAACTCGACCCAAATCAACAGTGACACATTGTGCTCCAGCATCATAAGTACCACTAAGTGAATCCAAAGATAAATTGCCGTCTACCAAATTACTATACGGACGCCCATCGGTTGCTACACCAGTTCCCGTAACATTCTTATGCAAAGCTACATTTTTTCCGTCTTTAATTGCTTGCAATTCTACCCATACATTAGTAGCTGATGTTGCATTAGATGCCCTATTAAGACAATCTTTAATATAACGCACTCCGTTCAATTTTTCTGTATTTTTTCCATAAGTTTGTCCCACATAAGTAACTTTAGCCTTCCCGTTGCCTTCCCAAACATCACTTTGCATTTCCGTATCTATAAAATAATATCCACTAGAGTGAATCGTATCATTCGTATGAGTCAATGTGGTATCCGTAGTAAGAGCATTGACGCCTGCTGCGCCTGAGACAAAACTGCTACCACCACCGGCACCTTCTGGACCATAGGTACCACCACCACCATAGTAGCCTCCTCCTCCACCAGAAGCATAGCCATAATAAACGGCATAATCTCGACCATAACCATAACCCCCATAGCCAAAAGAACCGGCAATGTTTTTAGAGGCCACAATGGTTTGTTTTGAATCATAATAAGAAGTTCCTCCCGCAGTCGGGGTGGCTCCTTGACTTGGACATCCTCTGTCAACACGATCCGTACAGCTATTAAAACCAAAAGTAGAATATCCACTGCGCCCAATATAGGCACCACCATAGCCACCCATAGTTTGAGACAAAGTATTACCGTTAGCATAACGTTCCATTCGATGTCCACTCGCTGCACCACCACCAGATGCTACCATAATACGAGAACGATAACTCTCTTCACTTCGTACATAAATATGATTGTCATTTAATGTAACCTCACTAAATACAAGTGCAAAATCCGTAGCTCCGCCACCGGATGAAGCACCTCTACCATAGCTAGAACCACCACCATTATAACCACCATTATTCCAAACAAATGGATCAGCCAAATTTTTTGTTGCTTCGACATTATCATACGTACCTTGTCCACCGACATAAACATAAAAAGTAGTACCAGCCTCCAAATAAATAACCCCCGAAGTATATGCCCCACGTCCTGCCAGAGTATCAACGTCAGGACCACCTAAAACTCCATCACTTCCACCAGAAGCACCCCAAGCTTCCAAACGATAATAACCATTTGCAGGCGCTTTAAATACTTGAACATCCCCTGTATAAGCATAATCCTTTTGCAAAGCATATATTTCACTCACCGCCGTATATCCATCTTTTATAATCGGTTCCCGTTCTGGTAATCCTCCTTGGATCCCTATATGAATGACTTGAATACTCGAGCTATTATTTTGCAAAACCAAGGTGACATCTTTTTTTTGTCCGGCAACTCCAATCATCGCTTTACTAGAACCCAATTCAGAAATGTAAGAAACACTAACACCTTCCGGTAAATCATTCGAATAAATCTGATAAATACTATCAATACTATTTAAACTCTCAATTGTAATTGGTAATTGTTTAGATTCCCCTGGTTGCAAAGTCACTTCATAAGGCAACGTAATATCTTCCACTCGATAAAATAAATTACCCGCTACCACAGATAATGCATTCTTTTGTTCGATCGAAATAGTAAACAGTGCATAACTATAAGTACTTATCAAAACAAACATAACCATCAAAACAATAATCCAAGATAATTTCGAATGTATGATCGAAGAAAGAAAAATACACAAAGTCCGTTTCAATTTCAAAAACATCGCCACATCACCTCTACAACTACTCTATAAATCATTATACCCACCCCCCCAAGCTTTTTTGCAAGCGGGAGTTTATAATTGCAGTGGTAAACTTAAAGTGCTTAAATAATTTACGGACAAAATTTAGGAATAGACAAAAAGAAAAAAATAGAGTATAATTTTAACGGTTAGTTCTTTATCTATAAAATGAACGAAAGAAAGGAGTTTATAATGACAATTAAACCGAACGAAACTAAGATTATCGTTTTAGGCGGTTTAGGCGAAGTCGGAAAAAACATGTATTGTGTAATGCATGGTGACGAAATTATTATTATCGATGCGGGCATTCGTTTCCCAGAAGGGGAACTTTTAGGAGTCGACTATGTACTCCCTGACTATACTTTTTTAAAAGAAAATGAAAGTAAAATCAAAGCTTTAGTAATTACGCATGGTCACGAAGATCATATTGGAGGTATTCCATTTTTATTACAGACCGTGAATATTCCAATGATTTATGCACCAAAACAAGCGAAAGAATTAATTGCTCTTAAATTAGAAGATAGAAATATTCGTTACGATAATTTATATGCCTATGAAGAAGATACTGTATTAAAATTTAAAACGATGGAAGTGGAGTTCTTTCGAACAACCCACTCGATTCCAGATTCACACGGAATCTGTATTCGAACTCCAGAAGGTGACATCGTCACAACCGGAGATTTCAAATTCGATTTAACACCGATTGGACCTGTCGCAAATTTACATAAAATGGCCAGCATCGGTCATCGTGGAGTCGATCTTTTAATCAGTGATAGCACGAACGCATTAAACGAAGGAATGTCGATCAGCGAATCAAAAGTCGATGGTGCACTTGCCGATATCTTCGACAAATACACCAATAACCGTATTATCATCGCTACTTTCGCATCCAATATTTATCGTTTAAAGCATATCGTCGAAACCTGCTATAAACATAACCGTAAAATCTGTGTATTCGGCCGTTCGATGGAAAACAATATTCAAATTTCCATCAATGGCGGATACATCGATCACAAAGAATTATTAATTACCGCCGAAGAAGCAAACAACTATAAACCAAACGAAGTCTGCCTTCTTTGTACCGGTTCCCAAGGAGAACCCCTTGCTGCACTATCACGAATTGCCGATGGAACACATAAACAGATCAAGTTAAGACCAGATGACATCGTCGTTTTCTCATCGAGTCCAATCCCGGGAAATGCAACCAGTATCTCTAGAACGATAAACAAATTATATCTAAAAGGTGTCAAAGTATTCACGACGGCAACCCTTGCCGAACTCCATACTTCAGGACACGCAAACATGGAAGAACTAAAATTGATGATCCGGCTAATTCAGCCAAAGTATTTAATGCCATTTCATGGCGATTATCGAATGTTAAAAAGTCATGCTAACTTAGGAATCGAGTGTGGTATTCCCAAAGAAAATACCTTCATTCTCCAAAATGGTGATATTTTAACACTCCAAAATCATGTGATTACAAAAGACAAAGAAACCGTTCCCGCTGGGGATGTATACGTCGATGGAAATCGCATTGGCGAAATTGGAAACGCCGTCTTAAGAGATCGGAAAATCATGTCTAGTGATGGTATTCTAGTAATTATTGCTAATATCGATATCGAAAAAAGACAATTGTTAATCAAACCGAACATTACAACGAGAGGTTTTGTTTTAATCAATGAAAATGAAGAACTAATTAAACAAATTGAAGAAAAAGCACAACAAATCATCAAAGAAAAACTAACCAATCAAAGTGCAACTTTTGCCGACATAAAAAGTCAGTTGATCATCGAATTAATTCCATTTATTCAAAATTTAACTGGTCGAAAACCAATTATCTTACCAGTCATTTTAGATATTAAAAAAACAGCTGTTCACGAATAGCTGTTTTTTATTTTCTTTTTATTTTTACTTCCTGTCCAATCGCATCTTCTAAAATCCAAAATGGAAAGGTAACATAACGTGCGTAGAAAGATGGGTCCCTTTTTATCAATGCCGTATAAAGTGCTTTTTGATTTTCTAAACTAAAATCATGAAGATGAACATAAGCATCCGATAAAATCATTAAAATTTCAGGCATCTCCAAAGACAAATATTTCAATTGTTCCAAATCATGATGAGGATCTCTTAAGAATTGATATAATTCCCTTACTTCATGATCGACACCATTCATTTCAAAATCCAAATACATTGCATAAAAGTCAAGCGCCATCTCGCTTAAATAAGAATTCAAAATGGTCTCATTCTCTTGACACAATTCCAAGAACTGATAGTGAAAATCAAGCGAAGCCAGCACGCAATCTATACCCCTTTTGTTGCCTAAACTAAAGTCATATGCCTTTACGAAAGTATCGCGCATCTGAAAAGAAATATTAAAGCAATCGACAATCTTTATCATATCTGTTTTCCTTTGACCGATTGTATCTTTTTACAAAACTGTTGTTCTTTTTCATGATTTTCAGTCATAGTAGGGAATTTTTCTTTTAACGGATTCTGATAGTCAGAAATAATCATTCGCAAAATCTGCTGTTTTGCAGGCGCACTTGAAAAAACAAAAGAAAACAATTTATCTCCTGGTAAGGATTCAAACATATGAAGAAGAACCAAATCAATTTCAGAAACATTGACATTTGCCTGCCGATACAAAGAAATCGTACGATAATAAGCGATCATAAGCTGTTTCCATAATTCGAGATACTCTTTTGGATGATTTACTTTCATCAGCTCAATTTGAGAATCTAAATTAATAATCGTCTGTGGGAACGGAATCGTGTCATTTCCATCTTCGTTAAGACTTTGCCACAACTCATAAAGTTCGCCAATCGAATGAACTGCTTCGACTTCATAATAATCGCCTTTATAATAATCATAAAACGGCTTTTCAACATCATAAAACGGATGATATTTTTTATATATTTCCTCAGAGAAACCATTGAACAATAAACTACGATTCATTTGAAAACGCAATTGACAACGAATCGCAAAATCAGTATCATCTCGTTCTAAAAGAGATGATGTATTATACAGACAATTCGTTAAGAAATAGATAAATAAAATTTGATTTTGCTCACTACTTTGAAATAACTGCCGTAACTCTTCTACATTACTCGCTTGATCAATCAGTGTCAGAATTCTCTCATAACCAGGTAACAGTTCAAAATCAAAATAAACTCCATCCACTACACAAGTATAAGTGTCATCTGGAAAAGGCATCAACTCGCGTGGTTTATGATGTTCATAAAAATCACAAACCATAATAGCCAATTCTGTTTCTACCTGCTTCAACGGAGCATTCAAGTAGAAGTTTGCCAAAGCTTGAAACACATCTGCATCATCATCAAATTCTTCATAAAGATCTGTACTTGTTACTACCTTTTCCTCATCCGAGAAATCTTCCATCTCTTCTAGATTCGATTCTTCTTCACTTTGTTCTTCCTCTTCATTCACATCAAAAGAATTGAAGTCATCCAGCATAGAAAAATCAAGTGAATCATCCTCTTCCTCTTGAAGAAGATCTTCCATTTCTCCCAATCGCTCTTGTACCATATTTTCTAATTCATCGATGTCACACTTCTGCCAGTTTTCAACCTCAAAATCTTGAGCCATCAACGCAAGTTCACAATAATGCCGTCTTTCCAAAATTCGAAGTCTTACAATATCTGAAAATAAACAAACCGATACTTTCTCATTTTCCATACTGCTTCCCCCACCAATTCACTTTTATTATAATCATCTTTATTCATTTTGACAAGAAAAAAGAAGCAACTATCTTGCTTCTTCCTGTGCTCTTGTTTCACGAACGACCGTAACTTTAATCGTTCCTGGATATTGCATCGTCGATTCGATTTTATCTTTGACGTCGCGCGCAATCTTATGCGATCCCAAATCATCGACTTCTTCCGGTTTCACGATAACACGAAGTTCCCGTCCTGCTTGTACTGCATACGTTTTATCAACTCCTGGCATATCATTTGCAATGCTCTCAAGTTGTTCTAATCGTTTGATATAATTCTCTAAAGAATCATTTCGTGCTCCCGGCCGAGATGCACTAAGGGCATCGGCAATCGCCACTAATACAGAAATAACACTAGATGCTTCCGTATCGCCATGATGAGATGCGATAGCATTAATAACTTCCTTACTTTCATGAAATTTCTTAGCAAGATCGACACCGATCTCAACGTGACTACCTTCGATTTCATGATCGATTGCTTTTCCAATATCATGTAATAATCCAGCTCGTTTTGCTAACGCCACATTTTCACCCAACTCACCGGCCATAATGCCAGCTAAATGAGCAACCTCTTTAGAATGTTGTAATGCATTTTGTCCATAACTCGTCCGGAACTGAAGTTTGCCAATAATTTCTACCAAGGCCGGATCTACTTTCGTAATCCCAAGTTCAAACAAAGCATCATTCCCGTACTCCATGATCTTTTCCTTCATATCTTTCGATACTTTATCATAAAGTTCTTCGATTCGCGTCGGATGAATTCGACCATCCTTAATCAACGTTTCCAAAGTGACGCGTGCCATCTCTCGGCGAAGCGGATCAAAACTAGATAATACGACTGCTTCCGGTGTATCATCGATGATAAGATCCACTCCTGTAATCGCTTCGATCGTACGGATATTACGACCCTCACGTCCGATAATTCTTCCTTTCATTTCATCATTTGGCAAATTAACTACTGTTACTGTCTGATCGTTTGCAATATCAGCCGCATACTTCTGCATTGAAATGACCAGCAAATTCTTGGCCTTCTTGTCAACCTCCAATTTTGCTTCATTTTCACGTTCTTTAATATAACTGGAAATCTCTTGTGACATAGCTTCTTCTACGCGAGCCATCACAAGTTCCTTTGCTTTTTCTTTACTTAATCCTGATACTTTCTGTAATAATTCAAGCTGCTGTTGTTTGATTTCTTCCACTTTCGCTTGTTCGTTTTGGATTTCTTTTTGTTTTTCAAATAAACTATTTTCCCGTTCATCTAACGTAGTTTCCCGTTTTTGATAAAGTTCGTCACGCTTATCCATATTATGTTCTCTTTGAATAAGACGATCCTCAGTCTCTTTTAATTCTTGTTTTCTCTCTTTTATCTCTCGTTCACTTTCTAACTTTAAACGATGAGACTCTTCTTTTAATTCCAAAAGCGATTCCCGTTTTACTTTTTCAGCATCTTTTTTCGCTTCTTCCATTAATTTCTGTACTCTTTTACGAACACTATTTTCTTTATGCGAATTGACGATGAGTACGATCGCAACACCGCATCCTAATCCAATTACGAGGAGCAAAATGGAGAAGAATAATTCCATAATCTTACCTCCATTCCTAATCTATGTTAAATTCTTTACAAATCATAACATCTATATCTAGTGTAAGTTACTTTAGAAAAAGTGTCAAGCAAAAAGAATGATACGTGCCAGCAAAAAAAAGCAAAAATAGCTTGTATTTTAATGATATAATAAAAAAGAAACAGAAAATAGAAAATGGTGATACTCTTGAGTAAATTGGTGAAAAAATTGATCGAAACGATTCCTAGTCCGGATCTTAATCTAAAGAAAAATTATAAACTGGCTCGCAAAGTAGTCGACCTCGTCCACACACCTTTCTTAAAACCAGAAAATAGAATATGGGACTATGAAATAGACGGAATCCCAGTTCGTCTTTTTCTACCGAAGAAAGACGGAATTCATCCACTGATTATCTATATTCATGGTGGTGGTTGGACAACTGGCAACGTAGATAGTTATACCAAAGTATGTACACACCTCGCGGACTTTACCAATCATATCGTCCTATCGATCAACTATCGCTTAGCACCAGAATATCCTTTCCCAACGGGTCTAATGGATTGTTACCAAGTCGTTCAAACTATTTTAAATCATCCCGAAACTTTTCAAATTACGAAAGAACAAATTGCCTTAATGGGTGACTCAGCCGGTGGAAATCTCGTTGCTGCAATTTCTCTCATGAGTCGTGACCGAAAAGCTATCATCCCCACCAAACAAGTTTTAATCTACCCTGTCACTTATCCGTATCACAATGAGTTATCACCTTTTCCATCGGTTATCGAACAAAAAGACAATATCACCCTCAGTGCCGCTCAAGTAAATGATTACATCGAACTATATCAAGGTAAAAAAACAGATCGCAGCAATCCATACTTCGCCCCATTATTAGCAAAAAACTTCAAAAATCAACCGCGTACTTTAATTTTAACCGGGGAATTAGATATCTTACGGGACGAAGGTGAATATTATGGAATGATGCTAAAAAAAGGAAAAAATAAAGTAGAGATCATACGCATCCCAGAAGTTGGACACGGATTCATAAACTATTCTCCGAAATTACCAACTATAAAAAAAGTATATCAGACAATCGATCGATTTCTAAAGGAGGCAGAAAATGACAAATAAAAGAATTCCCGAATGGCTAAAATTAGATAATGCCGCCAAAATATTTCCACCGACCAGTACCAAAAGAGATAGTAAAGTATTTCGCTTTAGTTGTGAATTAAAAGAAGAGATCGATCCAAAATTACTCCAGAAAGCACTCGATAAAAACATGTTAACTTTTCCATTTTACCGCTCCGTTTTAAAACGTGGATTATTTTGGTACTATTTAGATTATAGTCATCTACTTCCAACCGTCCACCAAGAAAAAGAACCAATTTGTAGTCCCCTTTATAACAAAAACAAAAAAACATTGTTATTTCGAGTCACTTATTTTAAAAAAAGAATTAATTTAGAAGTTTATCACGTTCTATCCGATGGCACCGGCGCTCTCCAATTTTTAAAAGGACTTATTTATCAATATCTTCTTCTAAAATATCCATCTTTACAAGAAGAAAATATCAATATGGACTACGATGCTTCACAATACGAAAAAATGGATGACAGTTTTCAAAAATACTACGATAACAAAGGAAAGCGTAAACACACAAAAATACCAAAAGGTTTTATTATAACGGGTAAAAAGCACAAAGAATACCAACTTCAAGTTATTGAGGGAACCGTTCAAACAAGTGCTATCATCTCTTTAGCACATCAATATCATACGACGGCAACCGTACTTCTAACTGCTATTTTTATCAAGGCAATCGAATTAGAAATGACCATTCGCGAAAAACGAAAACCGATCATCATCGCCATTCCCGTTAATCTCCGTAACTACTTTTCTTCCCAATCCGCCCGAAACTTTTTTGGAGTATTCAACGTAATCTATTTCCCAAATATCAAACAAGAAAATTCACTCGAAGATATCATTCCGATGATCGACCAATATTTCAAAACAGAATTAAAAAAAGAAGAAATGGCCGCCATAATTAACTCCTACACTTCTCTTGAGGAAAATCCACTTCTTCGAATCGTACCACTCTTTCTAAAAAACTTTATTCTTAAAATCGCTTCTAAAATTTCAGAACGAAATACCTCTACTCTATCAAACGTCGGTAAAATCAACTTACCGCAAGAATTACAAGAGTACGTCAATCAATTTAACGTTTTTATGAGCACCAATAAAATTCAAGTTTGTGTTTGTTCCTATTTAGATAAGATGACTTTAAGTTTCACTTCCCCATTTTTAAATACCAATATTGAGAAAAACTTCTTTCGAATTTTGTCATCTTTTCAGATGGAAGCCGAAATAACAACCAACATATGGGATAAGGAGGAATAATATGCGCTACTGTAATAAATGTAAAGTCAACATTCGTGGCAACCATCTACTTTGTCCACTTTGCCAAAATGAAACAAAGAAAATAAAAGGATCCATCGAGGACACTTATCCACAATTAAAAACGATTTATGAACAGCATAATAAATTGTTTCATTTTCTTTTATTTTTATCGGTTATCTTTTCGATTCTATCGATTGCTATTAATTTTTGGCTCAGTCCAAAAGTAAAATGGTCGATCTTTGTAATCATCGGAATCATTTGTGCCTGGTTGACAATGATCAGTGCTATTCATAAAAGAAGTAATCCAGCCCGTTCCATCTTTTATCAAAGTTTTCTATTGAGTCTTCTTGCTCTATTTTGGGATTTTTTCACAACTTGGCACGGATGGAGTATCACCTATGTCCTACCAACCATTTATACCATTGCCATAATCTCACTAGGAGTCGTAGCCAAGGTAAGCAATTTACAGATCGAAGACAGTATGATCTATTTTTTACTTGATATTCTCTTTGGAATTATTCCACTTGTATTTTTAATTTTACAAGTCGTTCATGTAAATTATCCGTCAATTATCTGTGTGATCGCCAGCACAATCTCCTTATCTGCTCTAATTATTTTCCATGGAAATGCCATGTTGGAAGAATTGAAAAAGCGTTTACATATATAAGGATTACAAATACAAAAATTGACACTTATCACTTGTCACAAAAAAAATAGCTTTCTTTCAAAGCTATTTTTCATTTTTTTTTCTCTTTTATTCCAATCCCATAATAATCACGTACTTTATTTTCAAGTTCCTCACGAAGCGCTACATTATCTTTTAAAAGCAATTTCACGTTTTCCTTTCCTTGCCCGAGTTTATTACCTTGATAAGAATACCATGCTCCTGTTTTATCGATAATTCCCGCATCACTTGCTAGATCGACGATTTCGCCCTCTTTGCTAACTCCTTCTCCATACATGATATCGACGACAGCGCTCTTAAATGGTGGTGCCACTTTATTTTTGACAACTTTGACCGTAGTTTTATTACCTACTACGCCATCACCTTGCTTTAACTGTTCATTTCTACGTACTTCTAATCGAACCGAGGCATAGAATTTCAAAGCTCTACCACCCGGTGTCGTTTCTGGATTACCAAACATAACCCCTACTTTTTCACGCAACTGATTAATGAAAATAGCAATCGTATTTGTCTTATTGATCGTTCCTGATAACTTACGAAGTGCTTGACTCATTAATCTTGCTTGTAAACCCACATGCGAGTCTCCCATTTCACCATCGATCTCAGCCTGCGGAACAAGTGCTGCAACCGAATCGATAACGACGATACTGATTGCTTCACTGCGCACCAATGCTTCACAAATCTCAAGCGCCTGTTCTCCTGTATCAGGTTGTGCAAGTAACAATTCATCAATATTAACCCCTAAATTTTTGGCATACACAGGATCAAGCGCATGTTCTGCATCGATAAATGCAGCCCGTCCTCCCTTTTTTTGCACTTCGGCGATCGCATGAAGTGCAAAAGTCGTTTTACCACTCGATTCTGGACCATAAATTTCCACAATTCTACCACGTGGATATCCACCGACTCCTAACGCGATATCAAGTGACAAAGAACCACTTGAACAAACATCAATCGCCATATGTTTGTTCTCACCTAACTTCATAATAGCACCTTTTCCAAATTGCTTCTCAATATCACTTAATACTTGTTCTAACGCTTTATCTTTATCCACAACTTTGTTCATAAATCCTCCTACTGACTGTTCTGATATATTTATCATACCCTATCTTTTTAAATATTGCAACCCTTTTTTTCAAACATTTGTTTGTTATTTTTTAGGAATAAAAATTGCAAGAAAAAAAGAAAATACGATCAATATTTTCTTTTTTTTACACACTTTTATATCCTATTTTTTCATTTTGGCATTTGGAAAAATAAGTGATTTATTCAAAGCAAAATACTCATACATCGAGACAATTGCCATAATCGTGGCAAAATACAAGAAGAACAAATCAACCCGAATATTCCAGATTTCAAACGGCAAATTGTAAAAGAACATCAATACAATGCCAATCATTAAAGACGCCGTTTTCAATTTACCTGATTTAATTGCCGCCACGACTTTTCCTTTCGCGGCTGCTTCCATCTTAATCGCATCGACAATGATATCACGAACGACAATTACCACTGGTACAATCGCATTGACAAAACCGAGGGCTGCAAAAATAATGAGTACCGAGTTGACTAAAACTTTATCGGCAATCGCGTCTAACATCTTTCCAGTGTCCGTAATCTGATCATTCTTTCGGGCCAAATAACCATCAAAAAAATCAGTAATCGAAGCAATTATAAAGACAATACCTGCCACAAAATACTTCGTATCCACTGGAATTCCCGCGATTAAGAAACGCGGAAACTCAAATCCAATTGTATAAAATGGAAATAATAACAAGAAAATGACAACAAGTGCTAAAAACAATCTAGTAACGGTCAACTTGGTAGGCAAATTCATAACATCCATCCCTTCCCATCAATTCGGTGTTCCGAATCTCATCTGTATCAAGACTACGAAAAATCAAATAAATGACCAAGAGTACCAAAATCGCAATCAAAAAAGCCAAAACAACAGGTGCAAAATTAACCTTCTGTGGCGGAATCTTCGTATACGGTGACGATACTTTTTTCTCTTCCTCCTGTTTTCTCTTGCGAGCTTCTTTGATATCATCTAATGAAATTCGCGAAGTTTTTTCAAATAAGAAATCGTTAAATTCATCCGAAACTTTCTCTAGATCCAGCCCTAGATACTTGGCATATTCGCGAACTAATTCTTTCAAGTGATAAAGATCCTTGAAAGCTCTTGTATTTCCCTCTTCCATATTCTCGATCTCTTTTGGCGTCATTTTTAAATCTTCCGCTGCTTCATCGATACTGACACCATGATTTATTCGTGTTTCTTTCAAGTACTCGCCAATCTCTTTCATCGAATCTCCACCTCTATTATTATCCAAAAAAAATAATACTTTATAAGCCATGTTCTGTACCTATTTCTAGGTGACAAACATCTATCTACCGAACAAGTTCGGTCCTTGAATCCGTTATCCTTCCTTCATCAAGACTCCCCTACCAATTGATTTGGGTTTCTCACTTATGGGGTTTACCAACGTTTCACTTTGTTCTTTTCAAAACAACATCGTCACTGTGGCACTTTATGACACGTTATTCCTATCAAATGACTTAGAATAACATATCGCCGTTAGAGTTACCTCTACTCTAGGTTATTTTTTCCCTAGACATAAACATTAAGGACATCACAGTCCTTGTGAGCATGGACTTTCCTCTATATTACTAGAATATAGTGTTTGTCAAAGTATTATTCGTCGTCCTTGTCGTACACAATTTTCTCAAGTTGACTAAGTCTTTTTAAAATATCGAGATTAGTAACTTCTTTGTCACTGCTAGCTTTTGCAATATCGATACTTGTTTTCAAGTTCCGAATTTCTTGTTTCAAGCTCATAATTTCATTTAAAAGTTCTTCTTTTTCTTTCTCCTGAGCTCGAATAATTTTCGCAAACTGTTCATAATCACCGATAATCACATCCAAATACTGATCGACTTCTTTTAAGCGATATCCTCTAGTATCAATTTTAAATTCTTTTTCAAGAATATCTTGTGGCGTCAAAGCAATCTTGTTTTGATACATCTTAATCACCAATCCCTTATGCTACTATTATCACAAAATTTGACATTTTTGTCAACGCATATCACAATGGAAAAGTATAAGAAAAATGACTCAATACAAGCCACTTTCCTCCTTTTCCTGTTTGATACGCTCACACCGAATCGAAAGCGTAGTAAGTTTTATAATGCGAATTTTTTCTTCCATTCGATGAAGTATCTCCCAAATTTCCTGCTGTGTCATTTTATCACCGAATCCATCATATCGAAAGCCAAAATATTTTGCATCCATTTCGACAAAACTAGTGTTAAAAAAACAAAATTTTTACAGAAATAAAAAATCGTATTATAATAAAATTATAAAGAAAGGGAGAGTTATATGAAAAATAAAAAAATAGTAATCATAGTAATCTCAATCGTCTTAGTCCTAGTTATTTTAGGACTAACATGGGTAATTACAAAGAAAAAGGAGTCTACACCAAACGACAAAGAGCAAAATCAGGTAATAATACCTAATACATCAGAAGATTTATTAAACACTTATAGTCCAATAACCGTCACCTGGGAGGAGAAAGATCGAATCAACTTTTCACAAGACACTATCTTAAGAAGTGGAGACACGGTAGAATTATATCTTTATTCCACTCCTAAAAATATAGGAACTTTTACAGTAAAAGAAAAAGATGGCATAAAATATATAGACGGATTAGAAACCATTTTAAATAGTTTAGAAATCACATCCGAACTCCACCACATTATGTTTGTTTACGATGAGAAAGTAATCGGCTATATAGAGTTTGATCTTACTTCCGAAGAAACAATTCAAGAAGAACCTCAAGATCCGGATGCAGATAACCAAAGTTCGAATACAAATACTCCTGGCGACTCAAACAATTCATCTTCCCAAGACAATAACCAAACAACTCAATCGACACCAACCCCAACACCGACTCCTACACCAACGCCAGTTCCAACTCCATCTTGCACTCCAAAAAAATTCACAGAAACTTATAGCTATGTATATCAAACACCAGAAGAATGCAAAAAAAATGGAAACAACGACTTTTTTGATGTAGTAGACAATATAGACGATAAAGTATTTTCCTATGGTTGCGAAACAATTCAAGATGAATGCGGAACAACTTGGTATGGCGTAGTTTTCCATAAATATGTTGATGGTAGTGTTGTAACAATCCATTATTAAAACAAAAAACATAAGAAATTATCCAAATCCCAATTGATCATAAATCTCAATTGGGATTTTATATGAAAAATAGAACTGAAATCCTCTCTAACCATCATCCATATAAAAACGTTTAAACAAAATCACAATCAAGATATTCGGAATTTAAAAATAACATTTTTGTCATATTTGAATTCCGATTTTTCTATGGTAAAAAATTACATTTTATAGTATAATGAAACATAGGTGATTTATTTGAAATACCCAAGTGGTGTGAGCATTACAAAAACACCAAAACAAAAAGAGTTGATTAACTACAAAAATCGTGGTATGAACTTAGAACACGATCTAAATTTAACCAACGATTATTATCGCGAAATAAATCGGGCGGTGATCTACAAAAAACCGACCCCTATTAAAATAAGTAAAGTCGATTATTCAAAAAATAAAATTACCGAAGCATTTTTTGCTTCGCCATCGACAACGGACTACAATGGGATCTATCGAAAACAATATATCGATTTCGAAGCCAAAGAAACGACCCATGTAAAATCCTTTCCACTCGCAAACATTCACAAACATCAATTACTGCATATGAAAAAAATTATGGAACACGGTGGAATCTGTTTTTTAATTGTCCGATTTTCCCGAAAGGGCGAAACATTTCTCCTCTTGGCCAAAGATTTATTTCAATGGTTAGAAGAAAATGACAACTCGACCATTCCTTATGATTTTTTTATTCAAAAAGCATATCAAATTTCCGATGGTTATCAACCACGACTCGATTACTTGAAGATAATCGATCAAATCTATGGAGGTGCTAAATAATGGCAAACAAAAAGAAAGAAACAATAAAAGGAAAAAGTAAAAGCGTTGGGAAAGTAGTCACCAAAAAGACAACGAATACCAAACGTCCAGGAGATACACCAAAACAGAAAGCGACAACGGTTATAAAACGGAAACCGATGGATCCAAAAACAATGGAAATTCTCGCTGCTTTAGCCGTTTTATTAATCATTGTCAGCTATTTCACGTTAGGACTCATCACAACTTTAATTTTAGTAGTCGGAATTGCCCTTATCCTATTCTTCGGAAAAATCATTGGCAAAGCTTATCAGAAAGGAAGAAAGCGAAAAGTATTAAACATCGTTATGATTACGATTTTATCGCTTGGTATTCTAGTTGCAGTTACTGGATCTGGATTCCTTGTCTACGTAGTAGCAACTGCTCCGGAATTTGATACAACCCGATTGAACACCAAAGAGTCAACTGTTTTCTATAACAAAGATAACGGTGAAATTCAAAGACTCGGTTCCGAATTACGAGAAAATATCAGTTATGACGATTTACCACAAGTCTTCGTCGATGCTCTAATTGCTACCGAAGACTCACGATTCTTTCAACATAACGGTTTTGATGCTCCTCGTTTCCTAAAAGCAAGTTTAAAACAAATCGCATCTGGTGGAGATGAAGGTGGCGGTGCTTCGACCATTTCCATGCAGGTAATCAAGAATAGTTTTACTGATGATACCAATAAAGGAATCAAAGGAATTATTCGTAAATTTACCGATATTTATCTTGCTATTTTCAAACTAGAAAAAAATTATACAAAAGAACAGATTATCGAATTCTACGTAAACAACCACTGTCTTGGTGGAACCGTCTGTGGTGTCGAACAAGCCGCTCAAACGTACTTCGGCAAAAGTATCCGCGATGTCAATCTCGCTGAAGCATCTCTTCTTGCCGGTATGTTCCAAGCCCCAACCAGTTACAACCCTTACGTTAATCCAGACAAAGCAACCGAACGTCGATCAACCGTTTTATACTTAATGCAACGCCATGGTTATATCAGCCAAGAAGAAGCTGAAATTGCAAGTGCGATTTCAGTCGAAAGCTTACTTGTCGGTAAAACGGCCAGTGAAGTTGCCAATCTTTCTTATATCGATACCGTAATTGAAGAATTACAAGATAAATACGATGTCAACCCTCTTGTTACTCCACTTCTCGTTTATACCAACATGGATCAAGCAAAACAAGATGCTATCGACAGTATCTTTAATGGAACAGGTGGTTACTCCTGGGTAGATGACGTCATTCAAAGTGGTGTCGCAGTTGTCGAAGTAGATACCGGTAAAATTGTCGCCGTCGGTGCTGGTCGAAATCGGGTTCAACGTGGTCGTAACTATGCGACAATGCGTAACATGATCAAACGCCAGATCGGGTCGACTGCAAAACCGATATTCGACTACGGACCTGGTATCGAATATCTTAACTGGTCTACTTATCAACAATTTGTCGACGAACCATGGAGCTATACCAACGGTCCTTCGATCAATAACTCTGATGGTAAATTCATGGGTCAAATCAGTCTTCGTACTGCCCTTGCCCAATCGCGTAATATTCCAGCCTTAAAGGCCTTCCAACAAAACGATAACAGTAAAATTATCTCATTCGCTGAAAGCCTCGGAATCACTCCAGAAGTAAGCAATGGCTATCTTCACGAAGCACATGCTCTTGGAGCGTTCAATGGTGCAACTCCAATTGAAATGGCCGCTGCCTATGCAGCCTTTGCAAACGGAGGATATTACACCGAACCATACACCGTATCAAAAATTGTATACCGCGAAACAGGTGAAGAAAAAACATTACCACATGAACGTGTTCAAGTAATGAGTGAAGCAACGGCCTTCATGATTTCTGACGTATTAAAAACAGCCGTCACAAACGGTCTTAGTAGTGGTGCTAGTATTAAAGGTGTAAACCTCGCTGCCAAAACCGGAACAACCAACTTCCCGGATGAAACAAGAGAAGCCTTCGGCTTACCAAATAATGCGGTAAACGATGCATGGATTGTCGGTTACGATACCCAATATGCACTTAGTATGTGGTATGGTTACGATACAATCGATAAAACCCATTGGAATTCAAATAACGAAGCAGTAGTTCAAAGATCAAAACTATATCGCGCATTAGGCGAAAAAATATTCAACAAAAATGGTAGTGATTTCCAAGCACCAAGTAGTGTCGTAAAAGTAGGAATCGAAGTTGGCAGTAATCCACCACTTCTTCCAAGTGCAAATACACCGACAGATCAAATCACTTATGAATACTTCAAAGTCGGTACGGAACCAACCGAAATTTCTACCAAATATCAAAAATTAGATACCGTTACTGGTCTTAAATATTCCTACGATAAAGAAAATCAAAAATTAACTCTCAGTTGGAACCGAATTGCTACTCCTTCTGGAAATGCAGATTACGGAAAATTCGGTTATCGCATCTACTATAACAATACGTTACTAGGATTTACCGAAGACAACACTTATACGATCGACACGGCAAGTCCAGATGGAACTTATAAAGTAGTATCAGCTTTCGAGAACTATACTGCAAATCAAAGTGATGCTGCTCAAATTACAGTAAAAGAGGATGAGGATGAGACAGATTCATCCAAATACGAGGCAGCCTTAAATGGGAAACGATTCGTCAGTCTCGCAGTCGGAGATACTTATGAAGATCCAAATCCACCGATCAGTGTCGTCGATGAAAATAAAAATAACATCACCGATGAAGTAATCAAAGCAAATGGTATTACAACTGTAATTAGAGACGAAAATAACAAAATAGTCGAGAAAATAGACTCTACCAAAGTAGGATCTTATACAATTACCTACACCGTGAATTACAAAGGATTCAAAGTTTCCTTAACAAGATCCGTTGCATTCAAATAAAAAGTCACAAATTGTGACTTTTTGTTTATTAGAAAAAACATAAATGACTGACAAACATAAATAAAAAACCAATCAAGAAAAAAATCCAAGAAAGCCTTTTTTGTTGATAAGAAAAAGAAGTCGGCAACAACTCATAAGTAGCAATATGAATCATGATTCCAGCAATAAAAGAAAATAAAATTGCCATAATAAAGTCATTCATAAACGGACTTAAAAATAAAAATGCGAGAAGTGCTCCAAGTGGTTCTGAAAGACCAGAAATCAAAGTATAAAGAAAAGCTTTTCCTTTCTTTCCAGTCGCATAATAAATTGGTGAAGAAATACTGATTCCTTCCGGTATATTATGAAGTGCAATTGCTAAAGCTAAGGAAAGCCCCAATTTTTGATCGGCAGATGATGCCATAAAAGTTGCAATCCCTTCGGGAATATTATGTAAAACAATTGCTAACATAGAAATCAATCCAATGCGATATAAATGACGATGTCCCTCCCCGCTTTCTTTTGGGCTCTCTGGTAGATATTTATCAATTAGCATTGAGAAAATAACTCCGACAACGAAAAAAAGAGCTAAAAACAAAAAAGCTGGAAAATACCAATACACATTTTGAAAAAGCTGCCAAGCATTGGGCAGTAAATCCGTCAAAGAAACACAAATCATAACTCCTGCGGCAAAGCTCAAAGAACCAACTAGAATCTTCTGATTCGACTTATGAAAAAAAAGACAGAAGCAACCCAACATAGTCGATAAACCAGCAAGTCCACTGACAACAAAACTATATAAGACCGTGTTCATAATATCACCAGTTCATTATATGAAAAAAGAAGGAAAAAACATTCCTTCTTTTCACTATTTAACACTTCTCTTTTTATAGTAAGGACACCCTTCACAAATCCGACATTCCTCACAATTAGGCCTAACCGCCTTACAGTGATAACGACCGAAAAAAACCATTTGATGATGACGTTTACTCCACAATTCTTTTGGAAACAACTTCATCAATTTCTGTTCAACCACTAACACAGAATCCTTTTCCTTAGCAAAACCAAGTCGTTTGCTAACCCTCTCGACATGGGTATCTACAGCGATTGCTGGTTCGTCATACAACACACTAAGCACTACGTTAACAGTCTTTCGACCAACGCCAGGTAACGTTTCTAGAAAAGTTCGATCATTCGGAACTTTTCCACCCGCTTCTGTATCTAAAATATATGCAATCTTTTGAATAAATTCGGCTTTTTTGTGAAACGTTCCAATCGGTTTAATAATATCCATAATATCTTCGATATTGGCTTCATACAAAGACTTTAAGGTCGGATAACGGCGAAACAAAATGGGAGTGACCGAATTTACTCGTCGATCGGTCGTCTGGGCACTCATGACGACTGCCATCAATAACTCGTAATCTTTCTGAAACTGCAATTCACAAATCGCCGTCGGATATAATTCGTCCAAATAAGAACCAAATTCTTCTACCCTATCCTTCACTTTCATCATCGTCATCGTCAAACCAATTGTAATCAAAAACTTCTACCTTTGGCTGACTTTCCCTCTCTTTCCACTGCTTCTTTCCTTCGTTCACATCAGAGGCATTCTGATACCCTTTTTTACTCCATTCATACAAGATTTTATCAATATATCGCAAGTTAGATACCCCATTATAAGTTGCCTCCTTTAAAGCTGCTAAAATAAGCTCCTCACTCATATGATTATCGATCCACGCCTTAATAATTTCATATTCCATCGGACTAAGTGGGCGACCGAACTCTTTTTCAATCACCGCAAATAAATCCGTATTTTCTTTTTCCTGTTGAAAATCTTCTAACAACAGATGATTAATCTTCGCATAACAGTCCTCTAACGTGACATTCTCTTCCATAACCCCTTTGTCATTCTTACTCACTTCGACACGCAACAAATTCTTATCCGATAAATACGAAATTTCCTCCATTACTTTCTCTAACGTACAACTATATTCCTTCGCCAACTCTTTCGGATCAAAAACAAAGCGCTCCCCTTTATTCATTAAAAAAAGCAAAAAGATAAAATGTTCCATCGATAAACTCAATTTTTCCCGCAATGCCAACAAATAAAGTGGTACCACAAAATATCCTTGTTTAATCAGATTTAATAATTGATTGTTCTTCATGTTATCACCTCAGATTTTTCTTATTATACCACGAAAAAAAGAATCTGTCGATTCTCTTTATAGACTTGGAAAAGAATCTGTCGGAAGTGCGCCATCAATACTAAGCTTTCCATAGTAAACTTTTCCTTGTTGATCATTTCCAGCACTCCGATCTAACCAAAGACGAAGTTCAAACGTCAATGTCTCACTTGCCGCAATCATTTGAGTATCCGCTAAAATACCACTTTCTGGAAGAAGTTTTGTCTCATTGAATACAACACTTCCACCGCTATCAGTCGCTTTCAAATTATACATTAAATAACTGGTATCTAATGTAGTCGTTTCACTCGGATCGTTGATTAAACGTAAACGATACTTCAAGTCCGCCGTACCTTTATTTTGTAATGTAAATTGATACGGCGTATAAGTTAAACCAACTGTAGAAGAAACCGGCTGGGCATTTAAAAGACTAATTCCATTTGAAGTTTCATTGAGTGTTAACTCAAGTGAACCACTGACAATCTTATTTGCCGTCGCGCCTTCTTTGCTATAAGAAAAAAAGGCAAAACTAGCACCGATAACTAACACGATCGCCGCAATCAAAATGAGACCGATAACAATATAAAACGGATAATTTACTACTTTTCTATTGCTCACAGTATTCACCTTCTCACATACTATATCTACATTATAACTTTTTTTTCTTATTCCAGCAATAAAAAGTTATGATTCTGAAGAAAAAGATTGCAAATAAGCCACGATCTTTTCTCTTTGATTTATCAAATCACCTTTTAAAATACATTCCTCTAACATGACATAAACCTCTTTTAAAAATGGTCCTGGCGATTTGTTTAAAATCTGGCAAATCCCCTGAGCCGTAATATTGATATCCGTTCTTAAATGAATCGGTAAATCCACATATTTCTGAGCGATTTTTTTCGGATCGATTCCTTTTAAACGTCCGACAACACTACAAACATATAATTTATGCTGATATAACACCATAGGATCCAAAACATTACACGGATATACATTACGAATTTCTTTCATCAAATCTCGTTCATTTTTCGTAAACGGATATCGATCATCGACTTCTAACATAGCCCAAACACCCATTAGATCATCAAAAGAGGTAATACTTCCTAGCTTTGGAATTTCTAAAATTTCATCAAGCCCAAACGTAATAAGTAAAGAAACACCATAAGTAACATTCGGACTTAAAAAGATACGATCTAATTCATCTTTTTTACGCTGATATGACAATCCCTTTAAAAAGTGTTTCGTCGTCTGAATAGCAGCAATAACTTCTTCCGACAACTTAAAATTCAAACTAGTAGCAAACCGAATTGCTCGTAAAATACGCAACGAATCCTCTGTAAATTTCAACGTACTATCTCCAACCGTCTGAATAATTCCTTTCTGTAAGTCTTGTCTTCCATTTAATAAATCAATTATATTTCCATCTTGATCCATACAAAGCGTATTGATCGTAAAGTCTCTTCTTAATAAATCCTCTTCCAAAGAATCAATGTAACGAATTTCCACCGGTTTTCGATTGTGTTCATACTTCAATTCTTTGCGAAAAGTCGTAATCTCAAAACGCACTTGATGAAGCACTAAAGTGACAGACCCATATTCTTCATGCGGAAGATAAGCATCCGAAAAAATAGATCGCAATTCTTTTGGCGTAGCCGAAGTACAGATATCGACATCTTGCGAAGTATTGCCTAATAAATAGTCCCGCACAAAACCACCGACAATATATGCTTGATATCCTGTCTCATTAATTTTTTTCAAGATCTTCAAAGAAGTTTCTAACATAAACTCACCAAATTTATTATATCATAAAAATTGATTAATCCTTTAAAAAGTACAATATTAGTAATGAATCTTTGTTGATATATAACCACAGATATTTTTTATCATTTCAATATCTTTTATAGAAGCATTTTATGACTTCAATTCTATTAAATTTACTTTATTACCGGATTCACAATGTTTAAAAAATGCCGCAGCATTTATATTATAATTAGGCTTTTTATATTCATAGATAATTGTCTCATCATTAACAATATTATATTTATTTTTTAACATCATATTAAATTTGATTTTAACACTTAATAATGCATCGTGTATATTTTTATATTTATGTGTCCCGCGATTTGGTTCCCAAGAGTGTTCAATCCAAAAATATTTTTTATTATCAGTAGCTATAATAAAAGTGTGAGTAGGAAATATTTTTCCATCATAATTAATTATGAAATATGATTTATGCTTTATATTTAATTTTTCTAAATAATATCTTTCTAATTCAACTTGATCCCAACATACTCCATATTTTGTTTTTACTAGTTTTTCGGGTGGCTGTAAAGAATATTTTATTTGAAAACTTGTATCCCAATTTTCCTCATCATCTGGGTAAATATTTACTCCTTTATCTACAAAGCCATATTTTATATCTTCCATTTTTTGCATAATTATTTCTAAATTTTTCTCTAAGTCACTCATAATAATACCTCTTAAAAAAATTATATCACAAAAGAAATTCCCTTCATAATAGAAAAAAATTGATACTAACAAAAAAAAGAAAAGCATTCGCCTTTCTTTCTTTATTATTCATTAACGGCTTCTTTTAATGCAGAACCTGCTTTAAACGTTACAGCTTTACGAGCTGGAATTTCTACTGGTTCACCAGTTTGAGGATTTCTTCCACTTCTAGCAGCTCTTTCTGATACTGCAAATGTTCCAAATCCAACTAGAGGAACTTTATCTCCACCTTGTAATGCACCTGTAATTACTTCAAACGTTGCATCGATTGCTCTCGTAGCATCTGCTTTTGTTAAACCAGTTTTTTCAGCTACTGCCTCTACTAATTCTACTTTTTTCATTTCTAAAAAACCTCCAATATTTTCTAAGCATTCTATGCTTACATATACAAAATATCACAATTTCCCCTTGAAAGCAACCATATTTACACGAAAATGTACACTTTTTTCAAGGAAGAAAAGCATTTCAAAATAAACATCAAAAATGTTTTATTTTATAGTATAATAAAGAAAAGGTGGTCCTATGAAAAAGCATATTAAATATCTACTTATTATTTTCTTATTATCGATTATCAGTATGATGCCGATGTTGAGTGAAACCCATATTCTAGGGCACGATACCAACTTTCACGTGGCCAACATCAATGCCATTCACGAAAGTATCGACGAACATTTTATTCCTAGTAAAATATTAGATAAAGTAGGAAACAACTTTGGCTATGCCACCAACATTTTCTATCCGCCACTTCCTCATACGTCGACAGCCTATCTTACCAAACTGACAAGTCCTTTTGGTTTCGATACTTTAGATACCTTAGCCGTCGTCTATTTCTTAATTACATTCATTTCGGCAATAGAAGTCTACTTTCTCGCGGAAAAGATATCCCATAAAAAAATAGTAGCTCTTGCTTCTAGTATTATCTTTTTACTAATGCCTTATCGGTTAGGAGATATGATTGTCCGTGGCGCTTTAAATGAATGTTTTACCTTCCTATTTATTCCCCTTGTTCTTTTAAGTTTATTCAATCTCATCGATGAGAAACCGAAAACCTTTTTCTTACAATTTGTAATTGGATATACTGGACTATTTTATTCTCATTTAGTCATTACACTTTACTTCACCTTGTTCTTAATTCCATTTATCCTAATTTATTTTAAAAAACTTTGGCAAAAAGAAAATCGAAAACTAGCAATTACAGCTATCATCACCGTTACTTTATTCATTTTACCAATTTTAGTACCTTTATTAGAGCACAAAATAATGGGGAACTATCTTGTCTTTGCCGAGAACTACCTCAGTGGATTAAACTTTTTACAAGCCTATAACAACACGTTACTGGAATATATTCAAGTACTCGACGATTATTCTTGGGCTGTCCCGAAATTTATCAATATGTTAGTCATTCTTCTATTTGTAATCAGCACCATTTTATTAATCAAAGATAAGAAAAAAGAGAAAAAAATAACTTTTCTCTACTGGTTTTCATTCCTCGCTTTCTTTCTATCTCTCAATATTTTTCCATGGCAGTGGATGCCTGAATTTATGTACATGATCCAATTCGCATGGCGTACCGAAACAATGTTAGTTATCTCGCTCAGTGTTCTTGCTCCTTTATGCCTTACTTATCTGACAAAAGATAAAGTACAACTCTATACAAGCATCATCACGATCGCTGCTATCGTTTTAACTACAATACCTTTCTTAGAAAAACTATCTACTCACACTTATTTAACCGAAAGTGACGTGAATCCAAATTTGGCAATGGGACATCAACAAGAATATTTACCAGTCAATACCTATAATAACATCGACTACTTTAATAACCGTGGCCACGAAATCAAAAAAACAAATGGAAACTGCGATATTCAAATCTTATCGGACAAAATTCCAGAATTATCATTCGAAGTATCCAATGCGAATGGAAATGTAACCATCGAACTACCTCGTTTATTCTATTTCGGTTATCACTTAATGGGCGAGAAAGGAACTTACACGCTATCTCTACAGGAAAATGAAAATGGTTTTTTAGAAGCTACGATTCGGGGAAATGGAACCTACCATTTAACTTATACAGGTACTACCCTTGATAAAATAGCAAACATCTTATCACTCGGTGGTTTTATCCTTGTCGGAATTACTCTTTTTAAACTACGAAAAAGAACTACAAATATGAAATGCACCCCTTAAAGTAGACATTAATAAAAAAGAGTTAAGGGCGTGGTATAATACACCTCCGAAAGGAGGT
>CALVRU010000016.1 GCA_944358775.1 uncultured Bacilli bacterium
ATGTTATTATTAAATCAATAAATTAACTTACATTTAGGTAATTAGATGTGCGGACACTTATTATTTCCATTTGCATCGTCTATTTTTTGTCGTATTTTGTTTTACAAAGTATAAAAAATATGTTATATTCTATACTAGGTTATAAGTAGAGAAAAGAATAAAACGAGGTACAAAATGAAGAAACAAAAAACAAAGAAAGTAAAAGTAAAAGATAAAATTTTATCGCGAATTAAAGCAAAACGAATTTTTCTTATGTTCGTTTCTATTTGCATCGTGTTATTAAGTACCGGTCTTTTTCTTCTTTATGGACCATGGTCTTATATTAGAGAAACCTTAATAACGACAGCGATGACGACGATGAGTCATCAATATTTGGCAAAATGGTTTTACGATGAAGAAACGATTCAAGAAGTGCTAAACAATCAAAAAGTAATTGAACCGGAGGAAGACACAGATCCGGATCAGATCGAAGTAAAAGATCCGAATGAAGTGGTTTGCAAAGATGAATACGATTGTCAGATACTAGAAAAAGATCCAGGCAATGACTTATATAAAATTATTCCGGTATCCGGAAGTGGATATAAAGGATATTTAGTCGCAGTATACGATCCGTCGAAAGTGAAAATTGCAACGACGAAATATTTGGGAAAACGCGGTCAATCGACGAAAGTGATGGCTCAAGAATACGATGCGCATATTGCAATCAATGCCAGTGGATTCTACGACCCAGATTGGAATAGTAATGGATCGACTCCACATGGTACCGTCATCCAAAATGGTAAAGTCGTATGGGATTATGAAGATGCGAATGTCGGGGGTGGTTTTGTCGGCTTTACCTATGAAAACAAATTGGTATTAGGCCGTATGACAAAACAACAAGCCTTAGATATGGGAATGCGTGATGCAATTGAGTTTGGACCTTTCTTAATCGTAAATGGAGAGCCGAGTTTCGTGAAAGGAAACGGCGGCTGGGGAATTGCTCCTCGAACAGCCATTGGACAACGTCAAGACGGAATTGTCCTAATGCTTGTCATCGATGGTCGTAGAACGCATAGTATCGGTGCCGATATGGTCGATTTAACGGAGATCATGATGCGTTATGGTGCCTACAATGCGGCGAATATGGATGGTGGTTCTTCTTCTAGTTTAATCGTCGAAAAACAAGTTTATAATAATCCAGTAGCTGGTGGAGAAGAAGGTCTTCGAAATATTCCAACCGCTTGGATTGTTACGGATTAGAAGCAAATATGCTTCTTTTTTGATTGTCAAAAAAAGACAAAAACAATCGTATCATACGTGAATTACTATGATTTCGTAAATAGATAGCCCCTTTTTTTATAAAAATACGTTAGAAAAGAAAATAATTTGTCTATTTCTTTTCTATCTTTTTTTAGGGATTTAAGCTATAATGATTATAGATAAAATTGGAGTGTGATCAATTCATGAGTTATAAAATAATGGATGGAAATGAAGCGTGTGCTCATGTTGCATATAACTTTACCGAGGTGGCAGGTATTTATCCGATTACGCCAGCGTCCCCAATGGCCGAACTCGTCGATAGTTGGGCTCACGAAGGAAAGAAAAACTATTTTGATGATACGGTAAAAGTAGTAGAAATGCAATCAGAAGCCGGCGCAGCCGGTATGGTGCATGGCTCTTTACAATCGGGCGCCTTGACAACGACGTTTACGGCCAGCCAAGGGTTATTGCTAATGATTCCCAACATGTATAAGATGGCAGGTGAGTTATTACCAGCCGTGATCCATGTAGCAGCCCGTAGTCTAGCAACGCATGCACTATCGATTTTTGGCGACCATCAAGATATTTATGCTGCGCGAGCAACCGGATTTGCGATCCTTGCTTCTTCGTCCGTTCAACAAGCGATGGATTTAGCAGGCGTCGCTCATCTTGCCGCGATCAAGGGAAGAATCCCATTCTTACACTTTTTCGATGGCTTTCGAACAAGTCATGAACTACAAAAAATCGAAGTGATCGACACCGAAAAATTAAAAAAGTTGATCGATCAAAAAGCTTTGCAAGAATTTCGGAATCGTGCCTTAAATCCACTTCATCCAGTAACTCGTGGAACGAGTCAGAATGATGACATCTATTTTCAAGCAACCGAAGTACGGAACAAATATTATTTTGAATTAGAAGATATCGTCAACGATTACATGCAAGAAATCAATAAGTTGACTGGTAGAAACTATAAACCATTCTGTTATTATGGTGATAAAAATGCGACGAAAATGATCGTTGCGATGGGATCTGTCTGTGAGACGATCAAAGAGACAATCGATGAATTAAATAAAAATGGTGAAAAGGTAGGCTTGATGGAAGTACATCTATATCGGCCATTCTCGACACGGTACTTTCTAAATGAATTACCGACTACGGTGCAAAAGATTGCAGTATTAGATCGTACCAAAGAAGCTGGAAGTAATGGAGAACCTCTTTATCTCGATGTAGCAAGTGTCATTTCACATCATAATAAAAGTATTGAAGTCCTCGGAGGTCGTTATGGCTTATCGAGTAAAAATACGAATCCCGCTATGATCAAAGCAGTATTTGATTTCCTAGATCATCGTGACCGTTTTAGTGGTTTTACCGTAGGGATTACGGATGATGTTACACATTTAAGCATTCCAATTCCTAATTTTCAAGTGCCAACGAAAGCAACAGAGTTTTTAATCTACGGATACGGTTCCGATGGAATGGTATCGGCCTGTAAAGATATTATGAAAATTACTGGTAATGCGACGAGAGCCTACGTCCAGGGATATTTTCAATACGATTCGAAAAAGAGTGGAGGTGTTACGAAATCACATTTACGCTTTAGCAAAGAACCGATTCGCTCGACGTATTATGTAGAAAATCCAAGTGTCGTAGTTTGTACCAAAGATGCGTACCTAGAAAAATTTGAGATGTTGAACGAAATAAAACCTGGAGGCACATTTATTTTAGATACGATTCGTGATGAAAAAGAAACACTTTCCTTGTTTAGTGATCACGATAAAGAAATCATTGCGAGCCGTAACATTAAAGTCTATTTTACTTCGGCCCTTTCTCTTGCAAAAGAATTGGGATTAGATCATAAAATCAGTGCTATTATGGAAGCGATCATCTTCAAAGTAGGACGTATTATCGATTATTCATTTGCTACGAAAGAGATGAAAGCGTCTCTTACGAAAAAATTTGCCAACAAAGGTAATCAAATTGCCGAGAAAAACTGTCAAGCAGTAGATCGTGCATTGGAAGTATTGAAAAAAATAAATGTAAAAGAGCTTTCTTATCAACCGCAAGATTCTCAACCGGAAGCAACTTTATTTGCAATCATGGATCAACGAAAAGGAGATACTTTACCAGTGAGTGCATTTGTGGATCAACCGGATGGTACTTTTGAAAGTGGACTATCCCGTTTGGAAAAACGTGGCGCCAGTGATATTGCACCGTGTTATCATCCCGAAAATTGTATTATGTGTAATCAATGCTCGTTTGTTTGTCCACATGCAGTGATCCGGCCTTTCCTGTTAGACGAAGAAGAAGCGAAAAATGCTCCAAAAAGTTTGCAGAAAAAATTATTGGATACGAAATTAGATGGACAAAATTATAAATTTGCAATTGGTATTTCTTTAAAAGATTGTACCGGATGTAGTTTATGTGCCAATATTTGTCCTGGTAAAAAAGGGAAAAAAGCATTGACGATGCGCCCGATCGATTATTTTAAAGATACGGTTCGCATGGAAGAAAACGACTACCTTTTTAATCATGTTACCGAAAAGAAAGTCATGAACAAGAAAACAGTGAAGGGAAGTCAATTTCGAACCCCAAAATTCGAATTTCCAGGTGCTTGTGCGGGATGTGGAGAAACTGCGTATCTCCGTCTCTTGACGCAGTTATTCCAAAATCACTTAGTAATCAGTAATGCGACAGGTTGTTCTTCGATCTATGGCGCAAGTGCACCATCTACGCCATACTCAGTACCATGGGCGAACTCTTTATTTGAAGACAATGCAGAATATGGTTACGGAATGAAAATTGCCGACGATACGATGAAAAGAAGAATTCAATCGATTATTCGCGATCATTTGGATCAAGTCAAAGAAGAAGATAAGAAACTATATACGGATTATCTAGAAGAAATTACAGAAGAAACCGGAGATCGCTTATTCGCACAAATCGACAAAACACCAATCAAAGAATTACTGCCATTAAAGGAATTTATTCCGAAGAAAACGTTCTTTATTGTCGGGGGAGACGGCTGGGCATACGATATCGGTTTTGGTGGCATAGATCATGTTTTGGCCAACAAAGAAAATGTTAATATTCTAGTACTCGATACGGAAGTTTATTCTAATACAGGTGGGCAAGCGTCGAAGTCTAGTCGGATGGGGGCAATTGCCAAATTCGCATCTCACGGAAAAGAGACTGCCAAAAAAGATCTTGCTAAGATCGCGCTTGCATATCCCCATGTGTATGTAGGAACGATTTGTCTCGGAGCTAATCTACAACATACACTAAAGACGATTCTAGAAGCGGAACAATATGATGGGCCGTCTCTTCTCATTGCATACGCTCCATGTATTGCGCAAGGCATTCTAAAAGGAATGTCCAATACGACCGAAGAACAAAAGAAAGCAGTCGAAAGCGGTTATTTTCCATTGTTCCATTACAACCCAATCGAAGGCAAATTACATCTAGATAGCAAAGCCGATTTTAGTAAATATTATGAGTTTATTGCCGGTGAAGATCGCTATCGCATGTTGAAAAAAGTAAATAAGGAAAACTATCGTGAATTATTAGAAGAAAATCGAAACAATGCGATCGATCGATACGAAGATTATCAAGAATTAAGTGATTCAACCAAAGAAAAAAGCGAGTAATCGCTTTTTTTTAATAATCTAATCCAGTATGTGGTGGAATTTCCTCAAAAACAGAATCGCTATCTTTTTCATAGACATAAGTGACATGAATCTCTCCAGCAACGTATGTTCCTTGTGCTTGGCCGTTTACTTCTTTTAAACGATATCCATCGATTTCTTTGGCCTGAGTAGAATATTCCTTGCCAACTTCTTCGGTTGTAACGATATCATCTGCTAATTGATTTCCTTCTTCATCGACGAAGTGACAGATCACTGTTCCAAATTCGACATCGCGGGTAAGAGAAAATTCAAGATACGCACTGAATGGATAGAGCATATAAGTATTGACGGTATATGGACCATTGACATGCATCTTAAGCCCATGAATAGTAGCTTGATTTTGACTTGGAATATCTTCAAAAGCGGCGATCATGTCGTCATTTCCTAAAGAAGGATCCCGCATATAAGCGCCAATACTGAAGTTTTCACTGGTACTATCTTGATATACATCATTTTCAAATGTGAAGGCAAACAACTTGTTATAAAACCAGTTGTAACTAAGTTCGACTAATTCTTTTTGCGTTTCTTTCACCACGAACCGGTTTCCATTGAAGATTTGTTTGATAATATCGTCGGAAAAATCTTCTAAAGAAGATGCTGTAAGTTGATATTTCTCATTATAGAAATCCAAATAGTATTGAGCAAGGTCTTCTATTCCGCGATATCCTGCCTTTTGTAATTTTTTTCCTAATTCTTCATCACTTAATTGTTCTGTCGTAAGACTTGCTGAGTTTTTAACTTGATACAAAGAGACTAACGCAGAATTTCCAGTTCGATAAGGTTCATGAATCGTATAAATAGGATTACCAGAAAAACTAATTGCATCGCCAGATTGAGTTAATCCGTAAGAAGATAAATCCTCGGTTGATAATACAAACGAATTGTTTTGATAATAAAAATCATAATCCGATTGATTTTGAATTGTGATCGAAAAAGCGACGCTTGATCCTGGCATCATAGCACTACCGGTGTCATTTGTAAGTTCTGCCACTTTATCAAACATCTTTGGAACAATGACGATATTTTGACCTTTAAAATCCTCTGGAATCGTATAAGATGCCTGAATCTCCACTAGCTTACCACGATCATTATAAATAGGCGTTAACTCCTCGACAATACCGTCCGTTGTCGTATGTGCTTCTTTTTGCACGCCATCCCATCGCTTTGCCAGTACAGCAGTTGGAAAACAGTTTAAAAACAAACAAATAGAAACAAATAAAATAATGTATTTTTTCAACTAAATTCTCCTTCCAATTAACAAAAAATATTTTTTCGGATATGAATCATAATCCGGATTTTCACTGCATGTTTGTAAAATCAAAATAGAGTCCTGTTCTGTTACGTCTATTCCCGTATTATAGAAAGATCGCTCTTTTAAACTCTCTAGATGCTGTAGCCATTCTTTCGAATCAGCGAACTTCAAGTTCATATAATCCCAATTTTCCGTTTCGATAAAAGCAGAGAAAATTTGATAAGTACTTTTTCCAGTAGCAGTTTCTAAAACAATCGTCGGATGTTCTTGATAATAAGAAAAGTCCTGATAATTTTCTAAGATTTGAAATGGTAAAGTCAACGTTTTTGAATTATGCCCATAGATTAATATTTTTTTAGGATTTTCTTCTAACCGGAGACGATAATCTAAAAAAGTAGACCCAATTTCACTTTCGTTTCCATAGATATCGTGATCGAGATAAAATTGATTATCATCTGCTTGAACCACATTTTCTAATAAGTCTGTACCAGGAATGGAAACGACTGCTTTTAACTGCGATAGTTCTTGTGTCTGGTTCGTCAAAAAAGAGGGTGTTGTATCATACGGAATTGTTTCAACATGATTTTTTTTACTATCGATCGTTTTCTTGGAATAAGATACTTGAATAAAACTAACTAAAGATAGCAAAAGAAGCAACAGTAACAAAAGCAGTTTTAATTTGTTTTTAACAATATCACCTACCTTTACAATAACACTATAAAAAAAAGTGATATCAGCTTTTGTCGATATCACGGATAAAACAAAAAAAAAGAGGTCACCCCCCTGAAGAACGACCTCAATAAAAAGAATAAAAAGGGGTTGGCTAGTGTGATACTAGCGACCAATTCGCCTTTCAGTGAATTGGTAATGTTTATACTAATCGATAAAGGGTATTTTGTCAATATATAAAAGCAAAAAATAACAAGAAAAATTTCTTGGGGAAAAACGGAAAATATGATATAATATGAGCGATAAAGGACGTGGTAGTGTGCATGCAATCCAAGAAGTAAAAGGAATTGGTCCGAAGACAGTTTCTTTGTTACATAAGTTAGGAATTGAAACGGTCGATGATTTAGTAACACATTATCCATTTCGCTACGATATTTTAAAAAGAAGCGATTTAAAAAATGCCACCGAACAAGATAAAGTAGTGATCGATGGTAAAGTGGAGAGTGTGCCTCTTATTTTACGATTTAAAGGTGGATTGAATAAATTGAACTTTCGTCTTGTCACTTCGCAAGGAATTGTCGGAGTATCTATTTTTAACCGTGCTTTTTTAAAACCGAATTTAGGAATTGGAACATCGGTTATTGTGTTAGGAAAATACGATTCTGCGAAAAATATTATCACGGCTTCAGATATTAAATTTGGTACGTTAACCAATCAGGAAAAAATAGAACCAGTGTATCACTGTACCAGTGGTTTAACGAATAAAAATTTAGCAAGTTACATCAACAGTGCCATCATGACTTATGGCAAAGAAATTACAGATTATATTCCGGATAAGTATGTTGAAAAATATAAGTTTTCGAATAAGAAAACAGCCTTGAATATCGTTCATAATCCGCCATCTCCAGAAAAACTAAAAGAAGCAAGCATTCGTTTAAAATACGAAGAACTATTTGCCTTTATGTTTAAAATCAATTATTTAAAAGAACAGAATCATAAAGAGAATAAAGGAATTTCACGTTCGGTTGATGAAACAAAAATGAATGATTTAATTGCAAAGTTAACATTCCATTTAACGAAAGATCAAGAGAAAGCATTACATGAAATTATCGAAGATCTTACTTCCTCGAAACGAATGAATCGTCTATTGCAAGGTGATGTCGGAAGTGGTAAGACAATCGTGGCAATGCTTGCCATGTATGCAAACTATTTAAGTGGTTATCAAAGTGCGTTAATGGCTCCAACCGAGATTTTAGCAACACAACATTATCACAATCTACAAAATTTATTGAAAGATCAAAATATCAATATGGCATTACTCATCGGTTCGATGACGAAAAAAGAAAAACAAGAAGTACAAGACGGATTAAAAGATGGATCGATCGATATGGTAGTTGGAACCCATGCCTTAATTCAAGAAGAAGTCATCTATCAAAATTTAGGATTCGTTGTTACCGATGAACAACATCGTTTTGGTGTGAATCAACGGGCAAATTTAAAAAATAAAGGATTAAAACCGGATGTTTTATATATGAGTGCAACCCCGATTCCAAGAACGTATGCGCTCACGATCTATGGAGATATGGATGTTTCGACCATCAAAGAAATGCCAAAGGGCCGAATTCCAATTAAGACGTACGTAAAAAGTGATCAAGAGATGAAAGCAGTTCTTTCTATGATGTATGAAGAACTACAACAAGGACACCAGATTTATGTGATTGCACCATTGATTGAAGAAAGTGAAAACTCTGATTTGACCAATGTAAATCAACTAAAAGATAAAATGATTTTAGCATTTGGCAAAAAGTATAAGATCGATTTAATTCACGGAAAAATGGCGACCCCAGCAAAAGATTTAATTATGGCGGAATTTAAAGCGGGAAAAGTAGATATTTTAATTAGTACGACCGTGATTGAAGTTGGTGTCGATGTTCCAAATGCTTCGATGATGGTCATCTTTGATGCCAATCGTTTTGGTCTATCGACGCTTCATCAATTGCGTGGTAGAGTAGGTCGAGGTGCCATCGAGTCGAAATGTATTTTAATAAGTAATACGGATACCAAGAGATTAGAAATCATGGAGGAGACGACGGATGGTTTTAAAATCAGCGAAGAAGATTTTAAATTACGTGGCCACGGTGATCTCTTTGGAACGAAACAAAGTGGAGATATGGCTTTTAAAATTGCAAATGTCAGACAAGATTATAAAATTCTAGTGCAAGCCCGTGATGATTCCAAGGAATATTTACTTGACACTTTATTTGACAATGATCCTTTGAAGCAAAGCCTTATACAATCGATCAATCACGATTAACCAAAAGTAACTTTGGAAAAAACTTACAAAACTAGTTTCGAGATCCATTGACTTTTTGTCAAATTCCCTGTATGATTAAAATGCGTGGAGCAATCCACGTAGCTCTTACGGACTAAAGTGTGAGAGCGATTCAACCAAAACCCCCTGAAGGACCTCGAAAGAGGTCCATTTTGTTTGTTTGAATTTAAGAAATTTAAATTAGGAATATATATATTTAAATATATTTGTATAAGTTTAATAAAGTTTATTAATTTTGGTATCTGAATTTCGTTTTTTACTAAAATACCACAATAGATTGACTTTTGTGGCAAAATACTTTAAAATTGTATCAAGAGGTGAGTAAAATGATATTACTACATAAAGAACTTATTGAAAAATATAAAAGTGATTATGAAATAAAAAAATTAATTCAAGAAGGAAAAATATTTAAAATTGAAAAGGGAATTTATAGTGATAAAAAAGATGTAAATTATTTAGAAATAATATCAAAAAAATATCCTAATGCAATATTTACTATGGATAGTGCATTTTATTACCATAATTTAACAGATGTCATTCCTGAAAAAGAACATCTTGCATTAAAAAGAGATAGCACTAAAATTAGTGATAGTAGGATTAAAGTTGTATATTATCAAGATAAATTTTTTGATATTGGTAAATCAACTTTAAATATAAATGGTGTTGAAGTTAAAGTGTATGACAAAGAAAGAATGCTAATAGAACTAATAAGAAATAGAAAATCAATAGGTTTTGATTATTATAAAGAGATAATTGCAAATTATAGAGAAATTAAAGAAACACTTAATACAAAAAAAATAGCTGAATATATAAGTAATTTTGCAATAGAAAATCACTTGTATGATGTTATTATGAAAGAGGTGTTTTAATGAATATAAATACAATATTTAATAATTATTTAGCAAATGGATATTCAAATTTAAATGCTATTTCGAAAACTTGCCAAGATATTATTTTAGCTCAAATAAGCAATTCTAGCTTAAATAAAAATGTAACAATTAAGGGTGGAGTTGTAATGATGGCTATTTCTAAAGACATAAGAAGAGCAACACAAGATTTAGATATAGATTTTATAAGATATTCTTTAGATGATTCAGCAATAGAAACATTTATAGAAAAATTAAATGATAAAGATATTAAAATAAAAATTACTTCACCAATAAAAAGACTTCATCATCAAGATTATGATGGTAAAAGAGTTTTTATAGATATATCTGATAATTTTGGTAATGTATTTTCTACTAAATTAGATGTTGGTGTGCATAAAGATATTGATATAGATCAAGATGAATTATGTTTTGATTTAGGTATAGATTCTAATAGTGTTACTTTACTTGCTAATTCAAAAGAACAAATATGTGTAGAAAAAATAAAGTCATTATTAAAATTTGGTATTACATCAACTAGATACAAAGACATCTTTGATATCTATTATTTGATAAATAAAAGTGATTTTGATAAGCTACGTTTTTTAAATTACTTAGATAAATTAATTTTTAGAAACGAATTAATTGAAGAAAGTAATATAACAGAGTTACAAAATAATTTAAAATATACATTATCAAATAAGAGATTTAAATCCATGGTTAATATGGCAAAAAACAATTGGCTTGAATTGTCTATAGATGATACTGTTAATTCAATTTTAAACTTCATATCTTCGTTGGAATTAGTCGAGGTATAATACTATGAATAATAGTGAAATATTAAAATTAATAAAAGTTAAAGAACTAGAAATAAAAAAATTACAATTAGAAATAGATAAATTGAAGAAACAATTTAACGAAATAACAACAAATTCATCAGAAGATATTTCAAGTCGTGAAGATTCAGTTAAAATATTTATGAATTATTTTAAAGGAAGAAATGATGTATATCCTTATTTATCTATTGATAAAAATAATCCAAATATTAAATATTATATACCTGCATGTGCAAATGAATGGAAAAATGGTATATGTAATAAAACAATGGGAAAAAATGTAAAAATTGTCAATATAGGGAAAATAAACCAATATCAAAAGAAACTATCTATAAGCATATGTATGGAAATTATCCAATAGGTATTTATCCTCTTTTAGAAAATGATACTTGTTTTTTTCTGTCATTAGATTTTGATGATAAAGATTCGAAAAAAGATATTAAAAGTGATGTATTAGCTTTTGCGAGTGTTTGCGATAAATATGAAGTACCTATTGCTATAGAGCGTAGTAGATCAGGTAATGGAATACACATATGGATGTTCTTTGATACAAATATAAAAGCAATAACAGCAAGAAAATTAGGTAGTTTGTTATTATCTAAAACTATGGAAATATCAAATATTTCAATTTCCTCTTTTGATAGAATGTTTCCTAATCAAGATATATTACCAAAAGGTGGATATGGTAATTTAATAGCACTACCATTTCAAAATGAACCATCTAAATATGGAAATACATTGTTTATTGATAGAAATTTTATTTTAATAAAAAATCAAATGCAATATTTAAGTTCTATTCGCAAGTTAACTGAAATAGAAGTTTTTGAAAAAATAAAACAATTATCTAATGAAACTATTGATATCAGTCATGAAATAATTGATATGCAAAATGAAGTAAAAGTAAAGAGTAAAAATAATATAGATTATCCTAAAAGTATTAAAGTAATTTTAAAGGATATGGTATATATTGATAAAGCTAATCTTGATGGAGTAGTAAAAAATAGTTTTAGAAGACTTGCTACCTTTGCTAATCCTGAATTTTATAAAAAACAAAAATTAAGAATGTCCGTTTACAATGTTCCTATGGTAATTGATTGTAGTAAAGAAGATGAAAAGTATTTAAAATTGCCAAGAGGAACATATAATTATTTAGAGAGTCTATGTAATGTTAATAACATTGAAATTATTAGTAAAGATGAGAGATTTGTTGGAAATAAAATAGAAGTTAAATTCAATGGTAGTTTAAGAGAAGAACAACAAATAGCAATAGACCATATGTTAAAATATGATAATGGAATATTATGTGCTCCGACAGGATTCGGAAAAACAGTAATTGGATGTAAACTTATAGCAGAAAGAAAAGTGAATACACTAATATTGGTAAATAAAATTCAATTGCTTAATCAATGGAAAGATAGAATAAAAGAATTTTTAGATGTAAAAGAAGTTGGTGAGATAAGTAGTAAGAAAAAGAATATTACTAATGTTATTGATGTTGTAAGTATAAAATCATTATGGAATAATGGAAATGTTTTAGACATTGCAAAAAACTATGGAATGATTATAATTGATGAATGTCATCATACTGCAGCATATACTTTTGAGCAAGCAATTAATACAGGAAATGCTAGATATGTTTATGGAATATCTGCAACACCAGAAAGAGAAAATGGACATACTCCAATCATAAAAATGCAATGCGGTGATATTAGGTATAAAGTAGATAGTCTAAAATTTAATAAAAAATTGAATATCCCCATGAAAGTAATTGCGAAGAAAAGTCATTTAAATTTTACAAATCAAAATATTGATAATTATGAATTAAATGAAATTAATGATTTGATAGCAAAAGATATTATACGTAGTGAAAATATTATTAAAGATATTAAGAAGGAATATGATAATGAAAAAAATATATTAGTTTTAACAGAAAGATTAGAATTAATGAACTACATTTATGACAAATTATCAAAATATACAAATAATATTTTTAAATATTATGGTGGAATCGGCAAAAAAGTTCTTAAAAGCTATATGGAATTAAATAATCAAATAAATGAAAACGAAGATAATAAAATTATAGTAGCTACTGGGTCGTATATTGGTGAAGGGTTTGATGATTCAAAGCTTGATGTATTATTTTTAACAATGCCTATTTCTGGTCAAACTAGAGTAACACAATATGCTGGAAGATTACATAGGCAAGATAGTAATAAAAAAGAAATATTAATTTATGATTATATAGATGATAATTTTTCAAAAACTCGTAATATGTTTCTGAAAAGAAAAAAAACATACGAAAAATTGGGTTATGAAATAGTTGAAGAAAATTAGTGTTTTAATTTTAATGTGTGATAAATAAAAATTATATTAATATGATTTATTATTATTTTTCTAGATACCAAAATCAGATACTAAATGACAAAAATAAAGTTATTTTAATAAACTTTGATAAATTTTGATAGAAGAAAAAGCCTTGTTTTGTAAGACTTTAATCAATTAATAAATTGTTACGAACTGATAATAATATTTCCCCCTGGAGGAGCCGAAAGGCTCCACTTTTGGTTTAATAAATAGTAAAAAAGTATTCAAGTCCATATTTATTATTTCAAAAAGGAGTTGGAAGAATATGAAAAAAGGAATATACTTGAGTATAAAACCAGAGTTTACAAAAAGAATTGAAACTGGCGAAAAAAATTATGAGTTTAGAAAGTATTATCCAAAACAAAAAATAGATATATTATATGTGTATGAAACAGCGCCTACTTGTGCTCTAAAATATATAATAGAGTTGGGCAATATTATAGAATACCCAAATAAAATTTCAAAAGAAGGTTATGGAAATTCAGATTTTAATGATGGATTAAAGAAATCAAAATATGCATATGAGATAAAACATGTGGATATTTTAGAGAAACCAATAACCTTATTACAATTAAGAAATATATATAATTTTTTTCCGCCACAAGGCTATGCTTATGATGAAAGATACCCAGAATTAACAAACGAAATTAATAATTCAGAAATCAAGAGATTAATTTAACACAATAAAAAAATAATCTAAAAAAAGTTGGAATACGTGTTACTAATTTTGACGGTTCTGTTATAAAATAGAATCATTTTATAAGCTTAATGTCTTATAACAAAAGAAAAAGAAAGTAAATAGTGAAAGAAATAAATTAGTATGAATTAATAGAAAAATCATTAGAAAGAACAAAACATCCATAAATGATTGTGAAGAAGAGATATTATGAATAAAAACTCTTTTTCCTTTTCGAGCATTAGAAAAAGCAAAAAGATTCATACTATAAAAAGAACGATGAGGAGATGAAGGAACATGACTCGAAATTTACCATTATGTTTTTTTATAATAATACTATTCGTTTCGTGTCTTTCTCTACGTCAAGAGGAAAAAATAATGGCAGTATCGACACAAGATCAAGAACGTACCTATTATATCTCATTTACAAACAAAAATATTTCCTCACGTGAATTAGAAACGTTATTTTATCCCAAAAAGATAACAATTAAACAAGTATATCCGTGGAACCGACTTGCGATCGAAGAAGATCGCATCATGAAAAACTTGGAAACATTTCGTTATTATGATAATGCTACTTTTGAAAAACAATATATCGACGTACTCCGCAAATATGGTTTATTTGAAGAAATGGATAAAATAATAAGTAAAGGAATTCCAATTCGACAAATAAAAGTCTCCGCAACCAAAGAAGCGATGTATCAATTGAAAAGAGAACAACCAAAATTAATCATATCGCGTAATAAAATATCAGAATGATTCCCCAAAAGAAAGAAAACATGATATAATAAAAGCGAATCATGAAAGGAGAAAAGTTCCATGGAAAAATCAGTAATTAACATTAACGAAGAGTTAGAAAAAGAAAAACAACCAGTTATCATTCCAACCGTAGAACAACCAAATCCAGTAATCATAAATGATCCAATAAATGAAATAGAGACGTTGGAAGAAAAAGAGGATGATATCGTTCCAGAAATTCAAGAAGGCGATACCAAAATTATTACCGATGCCTTTGGAATGAAAACCTTTAGTATGATTGAACGTTATGGGGAAAATTATTGTAAGAAAAAATATATTACCAATCCGGCTATCGGTCGTGATCGCGAGATCAAAGAACTAATTTTAATTTTATTAACACCGGAAAAATCAGCAATTCTAACCGGAAAACCAGGTATTGGTAAAACCAGTATCGTCGAAGGACTAGCTTACCGTATTCAACGTAACGAAGTACCCGAACGTCTAAAAGGGTATGATATTATCAATATAAAAACACCATCGTTACTAGGTGAAATGCCAAATGGTGAATCACGAATTCAAACGTTAATTGACGAATTAAAACACATGGAAAAAGTAATTTTATTTATTGATGAGATTCACATGTTAATTGGTGCAACAGATCAGTCTTCCTTAGACTTCGCCAATATCTTCAAAGAAGGATTAGGACGCGGTAGCATCAAAGTAATCGGCGCAACGACAACGGAAGAATACGAACGATATATCTTACGTGATAAAGCATTTACAAGACGTTTCCAGAAAGTGGAAGTGTTAGAACCTACGCGGGAACAAACAATTGAAATTATGATGGGAACACTTCCAAAAATTGAAGCTCAAACCGGAGTCAAATTAAAATATACAAGTTTTATTCAAAGTCAAATTATGGCGTTTTTAGTAGATCTCACAACGGAGTATCGTCGGATTTATGAAATTGGTTCTCGTTATCCGGATATCTCTTTAACACTACTAAAACAAGCATTTTCTTATGCGATTTTTGATAATCGTCAACAGGTAAATATATTTGATGTAAAAAAAGCCATTCGTGATAGTAAAAGTGTCTATCCCGATGTCATTAAAAAGGAACTAATTCATTTTGACCAAGTCTTTAAAAATGTAATCGAAGAAGAACGCCAAGCGGGTGTTACGGAATAAATATTAGAGAAATCTAATATTTTTTTTGAAAGAAAGAAGTGTTTTATTCACATTGTATGATAGAATAAGAAACAGGGGATGGTCATGTTGAAATTAGATAATTTTAGTCAATTTTTATCGGCTGATGAATTTCAAGAGTTATGTTGTGATTATATTCAAATCAAAGAAAACCGTGAATTCGAAACGTTTGTTGCACAAGATGGTGGGATTGATGCTCGTTGCCAGAAAGAGGGCCAAACAATTATTATGCAAGCCAAGCATTATAGTAATTACAACAATTTAAAAAGCGAATTAAAAGGGAAAGAATTAAAAAAAATCCAAAAATTACACCCGGATCGTTATATTTTGATAGTTTCCATGGGGTTAACACTTAAACGTAAAAGTGATTTATTGGATATCTTCAAAGATTACATTCATTCACCTAACGACCTTATTACAGGTACTGATATTGCTAAAGATCTGCGCAATTCAAAATACCAAAAAGTAGCAGAGTATTATCGTCAAAAATTATTACGATTATTGCAAACCGAAAAAAATTATATAGATCAAAACGAAGACTTATTTGTCCATTGTAAAGGCCTCTATCAGGAAATTCAAAGATTAAAAAGCTACTATATTGAGACCGAATCATTTCGCGAAGCTTTTCAAGTATTACAAAAAAATCGTATTGTGTTATTAACCGGAGATCCTGGCGCCGGGAAGACGACGAATGCCAAAATGTTAATCGAAAAACTCATTTCGAATGAGAGTTTTGATGAGGTAAGAGTATTAAGCAATAGTAGTCAATTTTTAGAATATTATGATGGTAGTCGAAAACAAATTTTTTTATTGGATGATTTTTGGGGATCTACTTTTTTGAATCAAAAGTTTTCCGGTCGCGAAGAACATAATTTGGAAACGATGTTTTCTTATGTTGCAAAAGAAACCAAGACATATTTAATTTTAACTAGTCGGGAATATGTATTAAAACAAGGATTAGAATTTTTTCAAGGATTTCATTCGAAGTATATAAATGAACGGATTGTACATAGTAATGCGAAATTATCCAAATTGGAGAAAACAAAAATTTTATTATCCCATGCAATTGCTTCCAATTTGAATTGGGATATCCTATTATCACTTGGATACCAGGCAAAAGAAATTATCGAAGAAAGAAACTATAGTCCCCGTGTTGTTTCCTTTTATTTAGAAAATAATCAAGATGGCCAAAATTCATCGGATTTTTTAAATTCATTTCGAAAATATTTGCAAAATCCGAGCGATTACTTTTCCAATGTGTTTTATAAATTAAGCGAAGGAGCTCGAATAACGGCCTATTTGATTGCAATTTCTGATCCACCGGTAATTTTAAATCGTCTCTATCAAACTTTTTTAGAAGTGAAACAGAATGATCCTAGACAAGAATTCAAAGCAAGTCAATTTAATACTTATATAGAAGAATTAGAAAATACATTTACCGATTTCAATGTAAAGGAGAGTACTTTAGATTTCAAAAATCCTTCGATTCATGACTTTATTATGAACAGATTCGAAAAAGAATTTCCGGATTATGAACAGATATTATCGCAAAGTGTTTTATATTTTGATCAATATATTGCACTCCTCCAAAATGATCGAATAAAATTAAGAAGGCAAACAGTATTAACTCTACTACAACGATTACAAAATGAATTTAATACAATGGATATCGCCAGTTTAGATGGGATAGATATGGATATGATGTTTCGTAACCCGGATGATCCAATCAGTTGGATGTCTGCTAAACTATGGCATAGTTTTAATGTCTATGACAAATATAAAGAAAAAAATTTCGGTGAATTTTTAGTACAGACAGTGTTTTCGTTATTAAATTATTATGAAAGACGCAATCATTTTTATGAAGATCAACTTTTTCGAACTTTTCCAGAACTATTGAAACGAATTGAAAACATAGGATACGGCTTAAACTGGCAGGAATTAAGTAAATCATATTTAAGAGGCTGTAAATATTTGTTTGAATTACATTCTATCCAATATGGATCCCTTTCTTTTCAAAAAGAGTGCCAAAAACATTTTTTTGATATTTATGGTGAAGATTTTCTCGAATATTTAAAAGAAAAGTTAGAATGGGAATTAGAGGAGTTATCAGAAGATGGAATTACGTTAGAGTATAATTTAACAATTGAGGAACTACCTAGTATTTTAAAGTTTTTTCATTTTCCTATGACAAAAAAAATAAGAAATGTGTTAAGGAAATATGAATATACATTGGACCCTGTACCTAATTTGAAAAAAGAGAACAAACTAGAACAGCCTCAAAAAAGAAATCCAGAAGAACAAGAAATAGATGATTATATCGAAAAAATTCACACGACATTATGGGGAGAAAGGTTGCAAGAACAAGAATTTCTAAATTTGATTCGGCAAAGTTCTTTGGATGAAAAAATGAAAACAAAAATAGAAAAGTCGAGCAAAGAACAGCAAAGTATTTTTGCATTAAGTGAGGAAACAACGAAGGATTATGTGAATTTTGTTATTCAATACTTAACAGAAAGTGGTAAAAGGGAGTTGGATTGGGCTGTGTTTCCCAATTTAGTACAATATATTTTTCTAAAAATTCAAACTTTAGATAAAAATTTTTTGCTTCAATATGCCCATGATACCTATTTTAATCAAGAATATTTATTGCAAATAGAGCTTGTGAAAAAATATCAAGTAACCGAGCAAGAAATCGAACAATTATTAGCATTAGGAGTATTTTATTCTGCATATCATCGCATTTGCTTTTCGGATCATTTATTTCACTTATATTTAGTCGTAATGCAAGAAAGACAACAACCTCATAAAAGTTATCAACAATACTGTGATTTTATGGAAGCAAGAACAATTTGCAGTCGTTTTGACTATTTGATGTTTGAATACTTCGATACGAAAGATTTTAATCAATTGTTTTTATATCCTGTTTTTCAAAGTATCGTAGAGCCAATGGAAAAATATACTTTAAAAAAATTGATTCATCATCTAATTGGATTGAAAATAGAAATAGACGAGGATAATGGCTTCACTTGGCAAAGTGAGAGTGATTATAGTTCACTGGATGAATTCTTTTTTAGCTTTTTTGGAGTTAGTATGATTGAGAATATCAGCAGTAAGATTTATGAAAAATGGAAGATGAAAGATATCGCTGTTCCATTAAGGCAATACTTAAAGAATTGGAATCCAAAAGATTTAGATGAAATACAAGAAAAATTAGAAATTTATTATGGTCTGATATTAAAAATTTATCGCCAACTTCTTACAAGTTTAAGTGGTGAAAAACTTCATTTGCAATTAGATGATGGAACGATTGTCTTTTAGCAAGGAACATGCAAATTTAAATAGCAAACTCCATTTCTTAACGATAAGAAATGGAGTTTTTGTATGTTGAAATCAGCTTATGAAGGTAAAATAAATAGATAAGAAGAAGAGCTCCAATTTCATTAAAGATAAAAAGTAATATTGCCAAATTTTGAATAAAAATGATAAAACATGGTACAAAGTCCCAGACACAGAAAGGCTAGAAACATAAATTAAATTGAGGAGGAATTTATGAATCAAAATTATCAGTGGAATAAAATGTGGGATCAAACACAAGCACAGATGCCTGGTGCAAAACCATTATTACCAACGCCATCTGTAGGGCCAAATTTGTACGGACCTTATGAAGGGTTTACAAAAGGAAACTTATTTCAGGATTTATATCAACAATATAAAAATTACCAACCGGCACGATTAACTCCACGAAGTGAGCAAGAAGAATTATTGTTAAATGTCGATCAGCTTACTTTTGCTGCTCATGAATTAAATTTATATTTGGATGTATATCCAGACGATCGAATGATGATTGAGTTATTCAATCAATATCGTACAATGGCAAATCAAGCAATTCAAACTTATGAAAATAAATATGGGCCAATTACCGTCAATAGTAATGTTTTAACGCGCACACCATGGGCTTGGGAAAGCGATGTTTGGCCTTGGGCAAAGGAGGCAAATTAATGTTTAGTTATCAAAAAAGATTACAGTATCCAGTTAACATTAGAAAAAAGGATTTGCGAATGGCAAAGTATTTAATTACACAATATGGCGGTAGTAATGGAGAATTGGCTGCGGCGCTTCGTTACTTAAATCAACGATATACGATGCCAGATAATCGAGGAAAAGCATTACTTACTGATATCGGAACAGAAGAACTTGCTCATATTGAAATGATTTCGACGATGATTTATCAATTGATGAAAGATGCAACGATGGAAGAAATAAAAGCTGCCGGGTTAGATGCGCATTATGCCGAACACAATCGTGCACTTTATCCAACCGATGCCAACGGAATGCCATTTACAGTTACTTATTTTGCTACGACAGGGGATCCGATCGCTGATCTACAAGAAGACATGGCAGCTGAGCAAAAGGCAAGAGCGGTATATGAAAATTTAATCGATTTAACAACGGATCCAGATGTGATTGCACCACTTTTATGGTTACGGCAAAGAGAAGTAGTACATTTTGCGCGATTTAAAGAATTATACGAAGCATATTTAAGTGAAGGTATTACCAAAAAATAAAATATAAAGTGCGATTTAGCACTTTTTCTATTGGATCAATAGAAAAGGTCTTGCCAAAAGGTAGAATACCTGCTAAAATAGGATTGTATTTTTGAAATGGCGGTATTGGTGAAGTGGTTAACACGCCGGATTGTGGCTCCGGTATGCGTGGGTTCGATCCCCACATTCCGCCCCAGAATGGAAAAAAGTCGAAAGACTTCAAGATAGAAATCGATTCTTATGAGTCGATTTTTTTTGTTGGAAAGGAATTGGTAATATTTGGCAATTAAAGAGAAAGATTACAATTATGTTTAATTGCAAAATTCTTTTAGAAAACAACAATAATATGGTACAATGATATAGAAATGTTAGGTGAAGTTATATGAATGAAAAAGATTTAGATTCTAGTATGAATCCCTATCAAGAAGATGCAAAACCTAAAGGTTATATAAAACAACTACAATGGGATATGGCAATAGGATTGCAACAAGTAGATAATTTAAAACCATCTAAATATCTTGAACAGATTAGTGAAAAAAATATTTTAGGTGAATTAACAATCAAAGAAGTAGAACAAAGTTTAAGAGAATATTACACCGCAAAAGAAAAACAGAAAGATATTAATCATAATGAATTAGAATGTGACTTCGTATCGATGCGAATTGTTGAATTATTAGATCAAGATAATTTTGAATTATCAGTAGATTATCTAAAATATATTCATAAATATCTATTTCAGGATGTATATGAATTTGCAGGAGAGTTTAGAAAAATTGATTTTTCTAAACATGAAAAAATATTAAATAATGATTCAGTTGCATATGGTGATTGCAAAACATTAACTGAATCACTAGAATATGATATTAGTTTAGAAAAAGAAAAAGACTACAAAGATATGTCTATTGTAGAAGTGATTAAAAATATTGCTGATTTCACATCTAATATTTGGCAAGTACATCCCTTTAGAGAAGGCAATACTAGAACAACGGCAGTATTTATAGAAAAATATTTAATTAGTTTAGGATACAATGTGGATAATTCATTATTTAAAGATAAATCAGTGTATTTTAGAAATGCATTAGTGAGAAGCAATTATTTTAATAATTATTTAAATATAAAAGAGGATAAAAACTATTTAATTAAGTTCTATGAGAACTTATTATTAGGCAAAAATAATAATTTACATTCAGAAAATTTAATTGTGAAAGAACTATTTAATTAGTAGAAGAGGTAAGGAAATGAGTAATAAAAAAGAACAAGAACGTGAAGAATTACATAAGACAATATGGAAAATAGCAAATGAATTAAGAGGGTCTGTAGATGGATGGGATTTCAAACAATATGTATTAGGATTATTATTCTATAGATTTATCTCTGAAAATATAGAATATTATGTTAACAAAAATCAAAAAAAAGCTGGTATTTCTAATTTTGAATATAGAAATATAACAGATGAAGAAGCATTAATGGGAAAACAACAAATACTAGAAGAAAAAGGCTTCTTCATTTTACCAAGTGAATTATTTTGCAATATTAGAAAAAATGCTGAACGTAACGAAAATTTAAACGTAACAATTTCAAATGTCTTTAATAACATTGAAGCCTCTGCTAGAGGAACAGCATCAGAGAATGATGTAAAAGGTTTATTTGACGACTTTACAGTAGATAATAAATTAGGAAATACAGTAGATGAAAGAAATCAAAAATTAGTTAAGATGCTTAATGCTATTGGTGATTTAAAATTAGGAGATTACCAAGATAATAATATAGATTTATTTGGAGATGCTTATGAATTTTTGATGACAATGTATGCATCTTCTGCAGGTAAATCGGGAGGAGAATTCTTTACTCCACAAGAAGTAGGAGAATTACTTGCTAGAATTGTTATTATGGATAAAACCTCAGTTAATAAAGTATATGATCCAGCATGTGGCTCAGGAGGTTTATTATTAAAATTTGCTAAGATATTAGGTAAAGAAAATGTTAAACAAGGATTCTTTGGACAAGAAATAAATTTAACAACATATAACTTAGCTAGAATAAATATGTTTTTACACAATATAAATTATAATAATTTTAATATAGCAAGAGGAGACACATTGATTCATCCGCAACACTGGGATGATGAACCATTTGATGCAATAGTATCTAATCCTCCATATTCAATTCACTGGGCAAGTAAAGAAAATCCACTATTAATAAATGATGAACGATTTTCACCAGCAGGAGTATTAGCACCTTCCTCTAAAGCAGATTTAGCATTTACAATGCATATGTTATCATGGCTTTCTCCAAAAGGAACAGCTGCAATAGTTGAATTTCCTGGAGTGCTATATAGAGGTGGAGCAGAACAAAAAATAAGAAAGTATATGATTGATAACAACTTTGTAGATACAGTTATTCAATTACCACCGGATTTATTTTTTGGAACCACTATTGCTACTTGTATCTTAGTTTTAAAGAAAAATAAAATAGATAATAATATTTTATTTGTAGATGCTTCAGTTGAATTTGTTAGAAATACTAATAAAAATAAGCTCTCAAATGAAAATATTAATAATATTATTAGTCTACTAAAAGAAAGAAAAGAAGTAGAGAATAAATCTTATCTAGCAACCTATGAAGAAGTAAAAGAAAATGACTATAATATTTCTGTAAACTCTTATCTAAAGGCTAATCTAAATGAGAAAAAAATAGATATAAAAGAAGTAAATAAAAGATTAGCAGAAATTGTTCCTAAACAGGAACAACTAAGAAAAGAGCTAGAAGAGATAATCAGAGAATTAGAGGTTGATTATCATGAGTAGAATACAAGAGTTAATAAAAGAAAAGTGCCCTAATGGAGTTGAATATAAAGCAGTTAAAGAAATATGCTTAGATAATTTTTGGATAATGCCGGCCACCCCAAATTACATAGAAAGTGGAATACCATACATTACTTCAAAAAATATTAGGAAGGGTATTGTTGATTTTACTAATGTAAAATATATAAGCAATGAAGATTATGAAAACATCGCACATAATAGACCAATTCAAGAAAATGATTTCTTAATAAGCATGATAGGAACAATAGGAGAAGTTGGTATTGTTAGACATGAAGATTTGCCATTTTATGGACAAAACATGTATTTATTAAGATTAAATTCAGAACAAATTAATTTAAAGTTTTTTTATCATTATTTTATTTCAAATAAAGTTAGAAATATATTATTAGGAGAAAAAAACAATGGGAATCAGGGATACTTAAAAACTAAAAATATAGAAACATTAAAAATTCCTGTTCCTCCTTTAGAAGTACAAGAAGAAATTGTCGGGATATTAGATAAATTTGGCGAGCTAGAAGCGGAGCTAGAAGCGGAGCTAGAAGCGAGACAGAGTCAATACGAGTTTTGGCGTGGAAAATTATTAAATGGTAATAGAGAAATTAAAAAGTATAAATTAGAGGATATATGCTGTAATATTACTTCTGGGGGTACACCAAAAACAGATAATAATACATATTATAACGGAAATATCCCATGGCTAAGGACACAAGAAGTAGATTTTTGTGAGATTTATAAAACAGATATCTGCATATCTGAAGATGGATTAAAAAATTCCTCGGCAAAATGGATTCCTGAAAACTGTGTTATTGTTGCAATGTACGGAGCAACAGTTGGAAAAGTTGCGATAAATAAAATACCTCTTACTACTAATCAAGCATGCTGTAATTTAGAAATAGATGCAAAAAAAGCTTTATATAAGTATGTTTATTATTGGCTAACAAGCAAATATAAAGAGATTAAAGCAAAAGGGCAAGGAAGTCAAACTAATATTAATGCTCAAATTGTAAAAAAGTTAATGATACCATTACCTTCCCTAGATACCCAAGCAAGAATTGTAGAAGTGCTAGATAAATTTGATACAATTTGTCATGACTTTGGAATAGGACTTCCTGCAGAAAAAGAATTAAGACAACAACAATATGAATATTATCGTGATATGCTATTGACCTTTGCCGACACCAATGAGATAATTTTACAGACAGACAGACAGACAGACAGACAGACAGACAGACAGACAGACAGACAGACAGACAGACAGACGATAATTAGGCTTTTACAATATGTGTTTGGATATACAAAAGTTAAATTAAGTGATGTTTTTAAAAGAGTAAAAGGGACTTCAATAACAGCTGGTAAAATGAAAGAGATTGAAAAGAAAGATGGTAATATGAAAATATTTGCCGGAGGACAAACTGCAGTAAACACCAATATAGAAGAAATTCCCAAAGCTAATATTATTGACTATCCTTGTGTTATTGTCCAATCAAGAGGACTAATAGATTTTATTTACTATGATAAACCATTTACGTTTAAAAATGAAATGTGGGCATATACATGCGAAAATCAAATTACAGTAAAGTATCTATACTACTATTTAAAAAATAATATTAATTATTTTAGAAATATGGGAAGTCAAATGGGATCAATGCCACAAATATCACTACCAATAACTGAAAATTTTGAAATATATTTACCTTGTTTAGGAGAGCAAGAAAAGATTGTTTGCATTTTAGACAAATTTAATAAGTTAATTGATAGTATTTCTGAAGGATTACCAACTGAAATAGAATTAAGAAAAAAGCAATATGAATATTATAGAGATAGATTATTGAGTTTTGAGGAATTAAAAAATGAAGAAAGTAGAAAGTGAAGATATAGAACAAATATATAGTGAAATTAATAAAGATTTTAATAGCCCTAGTACAAAAATAAAAGTTGATTTGATATACGCTTTCAATGGAACCGGAAAAACAAGAATTTCTAGAATATTTACGGAGAAACAGGGAGAGAGAGTTTTATGCTTTAATTCAATATTTCAAGACGAATTTTCCTGGGTAAATGATTCACAATTTTTGAATATTAATAGCATTTCTTGGATAGTTAAGTTCATAACTGAACAAGGATTAGAAAAAGCAATTGAAGATAATTTCAAGTTGTTTTGCGATGATATTATTGAACCATCAATGAATTTAGAAAGTGGTATAATAGAGTTCAGTGCTAAAACTAAAGATGGATATGATTATGATATTAAAATTTCAAAAGCAGAAGAAAGTCTTTTTATATGGAGTATATTTTACACATTTATAGATTCTATGATTTACGAACTAAAAGAAGAAAAAGAAAATAGATCAACTGATATTTTTGACAATATTAAATATATTGTAATTGATGACCCTGTATCTTCTATTGATGATATAAGAATAATGAATATAGCCGTTAAAATATATGAGCTGATTGAAAGAATAAATAAATTAACAGAAGAAGATAGACCTAGCATTTTAATTACAACACATCATGCATTATTTTATAATGCAATTTACAATTTACTAAAAAGAGAGAACTATATTAAATTTAATTCCTATGTCTTAATAAAAAATAAATACAAATATTGTCTTGAAGAAAAGGGTGATTCTCCTTTTGGATATCATTTAATTTTAGTAAAAAAAATAAGTGAAGCTATAAATAATGCTAGTTTAGAAAAGATAAATTTTAATATGTTTAGAATTTTATTAGAAAAGACAGCAAATTATTTTGGTTATAAAAAATATGAAGATTGTTTACCACAGAAAGAATATACTAAAGAATTAATTAAATTAATTAATCTTTATAGTCACGGAAACTTGCCAGAATTTGAATATTCTGAATTGACAGATAATGAAAAAAATATATTTACGGAAGGATTTAAGGATTTTATAAATTATTACAAAATGAATTTAAAAGATGAATAAATAATTTAAAACAGTAAACAAAAACAATAACACTTTAAAAAGTTGATAAAAATATTTTGAAATTATATAAAAGAAACTAGGGTGATAGTAATATGAATAATATAGGTTTAATTAGTGAAAATGATAATTCGACAGTGCTTGCAGAGTATAGAGCATTAGACAGAGTAGCAACATCTTTTCAAATTGAATCTGCTTTAGAAAAAGAATTGATTAACACGTTAGTAGAAGAGGGATATGAATATCTAACAATTCATAGCGAAAATGAATTAATTCTAAACCTAAGAAATCAATTAGAAAAACTTAATAATTATCAATTTACAGATGGGGAATGGGATTTTTTCTTCAGTAAAGTTATCGCTAATAAGAATGATTATATAATAGAAAAAACTAGATTAATACAAGAAGATTATAAACAAGAAATAACTTTAGATTCTGGTGAAAAAAGAAATATATACTTAATTGATAAGAATAATATTCATAACAACAGATTACAAGTTATTAATCAATATGTTAATAATGATGGTAATTATGATAACAGATATGATGTTACTATTTTAGTAAATGGACTTCCATTAGTGCATATTGAATTAAAGAAAAGGGGCGTAGATTTAAGAGAGGCATTTAATCAAATAGAAAGATATCAAAGAGATTCTTTCTGGGCTGGAAGTGGTCTTTATAACTTTATACAAATATTTATTATTTCTAACGGAACATTAACAAAATATTATTCTAACACTACAAGAGAATTTCATATAAATAATAAAATAAAAAGAAAATCTAACTCATTTGAATTTACATCTTATTGGGCAGATCAAAAGAACAAAGGAATTACTGACCTAATTGATTTTTCTAAGACATTTTTAACAAAACATACTTTATTAAATGTCTTAACAAAATATTGTGTTTTTACTAGTGAAGAAGAATTACTTGTAATGAGACCATATCAAATAGTCGCAACAGAAAAGATATTAAATAAAATTAATATTGCTTATAATAATAAGCTTTATGGAACTATTAAAGCAGGAGGATATATCTGGCATACAACAGGTTCAGGAAAAACTTTAACATCTTTTAAAACGTCACAACTAGCTAGTAATCTTTCATATATAGACAAAGTCTTATTCGTTGTAGATAGAAAAGACTTAGATTATCAAACGATGAAAGAATATGATAAATTCAAAGAAGGTGCAGCTAATTCAAATACATCGACAAAAGTATTAGAAAATCAATTGCATGATGATAATGCTAAAATCATTATCACAACTATTCAAAAGTTATCAACTTTTATTAAAAAGAATACAGAAAGTGAAGTATTTAATAAACATGTAGTATTTATATTTGATGAATGTCATAGATCTCAATTTGGAGAGATGCATAAATCAATTACAAAAAAATTCAAAAAATATTATATTTTCGGATTCACTGGTACTCCGATATTTCCAGAAAATGCTAGAACTATTAAAGGAATATCAGAAACAACAGAGCAAGTATTTGGAGAGAGATTACATACTTATACAATTGTAAATGCCATTGCTGATAAAAATGTCTTGCCTTTTAGATATGAATATGTTGGTAGAGTTGATATTAGAGATGACGTAAAAGATGAAAAAGTTTATAATATTGATGAAGAAAAATTGTTTGACAATAAAATTAGAATTAATCTAATCACTAATTATATTATTGAACATTTTAGCACTAAAACAAAGACAAATGAATCTTATGTTTATTCTACATTAGATAATGTTGTTGATGTTGCTAAAAAGCAAAGCACAGAAGAAATTAAGACCAAAAAGAATATAAATGGCTTTAATTCTATATTTGCTGTTTCAAGTATTAAGATGGCCAAAGAATATTATACTGAGTTTAAAAAAGTACAAGACTTGAATAATAGTAATTTAAAAGTTGTAATTATTTATTCCTATGGTGTAAATAACGAAGATGGTGTAATTGATGAAAATTCAGAATCAACAGAAAATTTAAGTATTGATGATAGAACTTTCTTAGATAACGCGATTAAAGATTATAATAAAATGTTTGGAACAAGTTATGATACATCTTCAGAAAAATTTCAAAATTATTATAAAGATGTATCATTAAGAATGAAAAATAGAGAAATCGATATATTAATTGTTGCTAATATGTTTTTAACCGGGTTCGATGCAAAAACATTAAATACTTTATGGGTGGATAAAAACTTAAAGTGGCATGGTTTAATCCAAGCTTTTTCTCGTACTAATAGAATATTAAATAGTGTAAAAACTTATGGTAATATTGTATCATTTAGAAATCTTGAAGATAGATTAAACGAAGC
>CALVRU010000017.1 GCA_944358775.1 uncultured Bacilli bacterium
TGGTTCGGAATAGTGTAGTGCTGGCGGTCTATCTATTGTTTTCGGTTGCTTGCTTCTTTACCGTACATGAGCATTCCAACCGGGTAACAATTCGCCCTTGCTATTCAACACTTTATAACAAGGATACGTTCCATAAAGATTCGCGTAACGCATTGCCTTTCCCACCATACGTGAATTTTTAGGGTACCCGATCACATTCGCCAATTGGCCATAAGTTGTCACTTTCCCATAAGGCACTTCTAAAAGCGCCAGATAAACCGATTGAAAAATTTCTTCTTGCATGAATTCACCTACTTCTTTCGTATTTTGACGATGTCATCTGCTTGCAAATGGCCAATTAACAGACTAGAATGTGGATCATGTTCGCGATAATTTTGTCGAACCTTTTTTTCATCGAAATTCGCATAACAATATTTACAAAAATGAAGACAAGAATTATATACGCCGATATCGACCATATTGACACATCCACAGTTTCGCGCTTTCCATTTCGGAAAGTTTGTTTTCCCTGTTAGACGAAAGGCAATCGTCGGACTGAGACACACTTCGTTCAAAAAACCATATTGCGTAAAATCCACTTTTTCCCAACAAGTCTGAATCGTCATGTTACGTTCAAGTGCGATGGAACCAAACTCCTTACCGATTTCTTCGAGATCCTGTTTCTGAAAAGGGTGAAGATTCAAGTCACTTTGATGACTGCGAACATTTTTATAATCATCGATAAACGAAACGATAAAGTGTTCCACATAACCTTCCAATTGATCACACAAGCGCGCAAACATCTTTTTATGATAACGAATATCATAACGATCGTTTAATAAAATCGGATCATACCGAACATACAAAAACTCTTTCCCTAAAATTTCTGATATTCGTTTGATTCCAGCAATAATATCTTTCTTATTTGGAACCCCTACTTCGATATCTTTTCCATATGGCGTCAAAGTCACCTGAAACAAAATCGGCTTCTTAATCTCTTCCAGATAATCGATGATCGGAAGTGGATTCTTCGTACAAAAAACAATCGCATCCACATCTTCGAAATAAATGCGACTCACTTGTTTTGGATAAAAAGGATTACGAACATCGACATAACCTTCTTGATAACGGTTGCGAAACCAATCACTATAAAACGCGACAATATCGGTTCGACCACTTACATTTAAAATCATACTATCTTCCTCTATTAGCAATTATAACGGACAAAACAAATGTTTGCAAACAAAAAAGAAGTACGATATGACTTCTTTAATTCCTTAATTTAAAGGTCTTCGGTGCCATTCGATAAGCAATCCATAACGAAAGAAGCGAATACGCGACACAGAACAACGTAATGACTAGTCCAAAATAAAATGTCGGTAATTTTAACTGCATCATATAATAACAAGCAAAGTAAGTTACTCCTTGAACGATACTATACGTACTGCTTTTCATTTCTGTATTGACGTTATATGGTTGTAGTAGATAGTACATCACTAAATAATGAACCGAAAAGAAAATACTCATAGCGATGATCGAAACAAATAAAACAACATAATTGAGTGCATTCGTCGTTCCACCTGTTAGAAAAAGTAAAAATGCAAGACTCGCTCCAATAATGGTTGCCGGCAAAAGATTGATCGATATCAAGGTTTTCAAGCGCTCCCGAAACAAGCCTAAAATCACATTCGGATTTCGATAAATCCGATACGTAAGCATCGCATGATCACAATTCATAAACATCGCTTGCGTAATCGTCGTTCCACGATTTAACATGTACATAATAAATACAAAGTACGGTAGCCACATCAACAAAATACCATTTGTCGTCGACTTGATGTCTTTGTTTACAAGTACTCCAATAAAAATAGCAACACTAAGCAAGAGTAGAACAAGAGCTTGTTTTTTAACTGCTATTGTTAGTATTTTACGATGCCGTTTTACAAACAACTCGTGAAAATAAGGAAAACCATCTTTTGAACTCGTTAAATCGCGATCCAATTCAATCTGTTTTAACGCAGTTTCTTTGTTGATTTGTTCCGCTGTTTTCTTCTCCATCCCCGAATTGGCAAAAAGTTGTTTATACATCATCCGATATTCGGTAAACCGATGTATCTTAAAAAAACAATAACTACCTAATCCAAGACTAATCATGAAAAGAACTACAAACAACCAAATTGGCATGACGATCTTAGTAAATGGCACAAGGTACGCAAGAGCCAAAAAAATCACGATCAAAATCCATACGATTTTAAATGGTACATTTTCATTTTTCGCCTTTCTCGTCTTTTTAAAATCAATTAAACTAAAATAATTGATCATTGTTTTCACCATAACGACAAAAAGCGGTAATAAAATACTGAGCCAAATCGGGATATGCGTAAGAATTCCAAATAAAATAGTAAACGGTAAAAAGCCGATGAATACTTTTAACATCGCATAATAATAATTCGAAAGAGTATACTCTCGCGCGTCCATATTCATTAGAAACATCGCATAATATTTATCTCTTGTCGGATTAAATAAATACGTATTTAACAAACCACCACACAAAGTGAGAAAGAAAAAAAGATGAAGAAATGTCTCAGATGAATTCGTCGGATACATAGAAATAAAACTATAGATCATTAACCAGAGATAAAGTAACTTTCCAATAAATGTAGTTCCCACTTCAATAAGTGCACTGATAACATTTCCAAAAATCTTTAACCCGTGATTTTGATACAATGTGTCTGGCAAAATCTTTTTAATCAAAGGTAATTGCTTAATCGAATAAATAATGGAGTTGACACGATACGTGTTTTTTAAACGAAACGATAGAAAAAACGTACGAACCATGTTATTCCTCCTTTAACGCTTCGATAATACGATTTTTAAAATGCTCGTTATCCAAATTTTTCTTTTCGATCTTTTCCAAAACACCTTTGTTCAAAATGACAATCTCATCACACAAATCCAACGCCAACTCCATGATATGCGTCGAAAAAATAATGATATGTCCCTTCTTTAATCCTTTTAACATCTGTTTCATTTCTTCAGCTACTACGACATCAAAAGAAGTAAGTGGCTCATCCAATAGTAGAATTTTAGGATTTGCAATAATATGCACGAGCATTTGCATTTTATTTTTCATTCCATGCGAATAATCTTTTAATAATTTATCACGATCTTCAACATCGATTTTCATAAAGTCAAAATATTCATCCAAAGATTTTGGCTGTTCGATTCGACTCGCATTGATATCGATAAAAAACTTCAAAAACTCACGGCCCGTTAAAAACTCTGGAACATTCGGAGTCGATAAAACATATCCGATATCTTCAGAGACAATCGGCCGTGTCGTTTTTTCTTCCAAATAAAATGTTCCATCATCAACTTCGATATCTTCGTTTAGACAATTGAAAAAAGTGGTTTTCCCAGCACCATTTCGCCCTAATAATCCATATATTTTTCCTTCTTCAAATTCAAAATCAATATCTTTTAAAACTTCTTTTGATCCAAAATTTTTCTTCAAGTGTTCAATTATTAATTTCATGTTACTTCTCCTAATCCAAATTTGATATCATTATAACAAAAAAGAAGAGACTTATCTACCCTTCTTTCAAAGAAAATATGCTTCTACTTAAACTTCAAAATCCAATGAAACATTTGTTTTCTCATCTAAAACTTTTTTCGCATAAGAACAACTTGCAATAACCGTCTTTCCTTGTCTTTTCGCTTCTTGTAAAATACACTCTACTAATTTTCGGGCTAGTCCATGTCCTTGATAAGATTCTACTACTATGGTATGAGTAATATTCCAAGTATTGTGGTCTTCTGTGAAAACACAATACCCTACTTGCTTGGTTGAGTCATACGCAGAAGCCTGCCTAGCATCTTGATCAAACACAATTTCTATCATACAAATTCTCCTTACGTTCATCTTATCTTTTCATAAAGCTGTTCCATCTTTCGGAATCGTAAATTGACTCATATCGTTTCGTTCCAGTTCTAATAATCTTATTTTATTTTGAAGGCCACCACCATAACCAGTTAAGCTTCCGTTCGTTCCCACTACTCTATGACAAGGAATAATAATACAAATCGGATTCCATCCAACTGCTCCACCTACCGCTTGTGCCGACATTCTCTTTAATCCTTTTCGCTTCGCAATCTCTTCGGCAATATCACGATAAGTAATCACTTTTCCATAAGGAATTTGGTTCATAATGTCAATTACCATCTGTCGAAAAGGAGTTAGATGTGCGATTCGATAGGATGGGATAAAATCCGGATTTTTCCCACTGAAATAAATATCGAGCCATCTCCTTGTTTCATCGAATATCGGTAACTCTTTCTCTTCGTAATCTCCTTCGTGTTTCGAGGAGTCTTTCGACCCCGCAAACCACAATCCTGTTAAAAACTCACCGTCACTTCTCATATAAATAAGACCGAGTGGCGATTGATATGTTTTTCGATACATAACGATCTCTCCTTTCACTATTTTTTATCAATATATTAATCTCTAGTTCAATTATTTCTGTTTAGACATAAGATGATTGGCTTTCCATAAAAACAAACATTTAATCGTTTGAAATAGACCGACAACAATAAATAAAATCGGAATAATGACCCATAATCCAAGCGCCTTTAGTGACTCTAAAAAAGAAGAAGATAAACCACCTTGAAAGAAAAGAATACCAATTCCTATTAGAAAAAAGACGATGCCGAAATAAAGTCCCATTACATCGATTTTAAACCGATCAAAAACACCTTTCATCTGTAACCCAGCAAGGATAAATACCATCGATCCAAGAATAAAAAAGAGACCAAAATAAATCAAAAAATTATTATTGTTTGTTCCAACCAAAACTGCTTTACTCGGATCAGCTGGATCATAATTTACTTTTCGAATACTATTTTGCTCAGGAATACTTCCCACTCCATAATCAGTAGAAACCGTATACTCGCTGTCCTCTACTCGATAAGTATAAATCAGTTTGTAAGTAACGCCATCTTCATCGCTACTGTAAATATCATAATCGACAAAGTACCCATCGGTCGTAACGTAGTTCTTGGTTGTTTGATTTAATTGATACGTATCTTTGATTCCTATAACGAAAAGAACGATTCCCGTTAACAAAGTAAAACCTACTAAAAAGCCTCCTACTATAATTCGAGGATCAAAATTCAACTTCTTTTTTGTTTCCGAAGTCTCTTGTTCTTTCGGAAACAAAGATTTACGAAGCATATATATTCCGATCAACCAAAATGGAATCGTAAATAAAAGGGAAATAAAATCACCACTTTTTATAGCGGAATAACTCCAGACGATTAAAAAACTAAAACCAAACAGAAAAAAGCTAATCACATACAATTTATGAAACAAATTGGCAAGACGAACTTGATTGATGAGAAAACAAATATTCTTTGCCATCACCGCAAAGCCACAAATAAGAAATGGCACGATTATAATTCTCGCAAACCCTGTATTATGAAAAAATGGAAATAATAATATTAAAATAAAAATAATACTTCGTATAATATTCATGATAAAAATACTCTTGTTTTTCATTACCGATATCACCTTTCAATCATTATTTTTCTAATGATAGTTTGTAACTATTGTCTATTAATTTATAAATTTCTTCTATTTCAACACTTTCATCAAGTCTTATAGTGATCCAACTATTTTTGTTCATATGATAGCCTTCCAATATTTTATTGTGATCTATCACCTCTTTGAGTTTATCTTTTTGATATCTCAAATCAATAATTTCGACCACTTTATCAGATGAAATTCCCAATTTATTTTCGGATACTACTAATAATGCTCCGTACCATTTGTTATTTCTTTTATTTCTCCATATCGCATTATTCGGAAATTTCTTCCACAAATATTCTAAATCATCTTTGTATTTTTCTTTTACATATTGAATTATCATTTTTGCTTGTTTGCTTTTAAAGATATTAAGGGTCGTACATTTTTCAATGATGTCATTTAAAATATTATCATATTCTGCTTTTACTCTACCAACAAAATCACCAGCCGAACTACTAACATCGACAAGTATATACTCCTCTTTCGTTGCAAGATCGACTACTTTGGATACCGAATTATCTTTTGAAATTTCCACTATAACCTGAAACAAATTATTGTTTATACTTTTTTCCAAAATATATTTATTATCCTTTAAAATAAAACCATATTCCAATAGTTTTTCATATTCTATAATCTTGTTTTCAAATCCTTTATTAAGGTTACGCATTTCATCGACCACTTTCCAGTTTTATTTATTATAGTAATTATATCATCAAAAGCACAATAAAAAAAGAAACACCTATTATTAAGATGTTCCCCAAATAAGCCGAACGAATCATCACAAAATTGTTATTTGCAAAAATCATCTATGTTATCTCTATCATATTTTTGATTTTTAATTACCGTAAATGTCTCATTATCTTGATCTATATTGCATCGAATCACATCATAAAAAAGTGTATCATAATATACTATATTTTCACCTGAAACCTTTATGAGTGAAAATCTTGGTGCTTGATGGATATTGACGACACCGATGTAATCGATTGTCATCAGTACGAATACAAATATCAAAAAATAACCAAAATTACATATTAATCTTTTCGGATATGTTAATCGTTTTGTAAATCTGCTCACACCAATTAAAGAAATGATTGCTCCAAAAACAGAATAAATAGAGCCCCAACTACTTTCACTAGGAAATATTGCAACAGCCGTAATCGAAATTAAGACTCCAAATATTATTAGTATCAGACCGATAAAATGATTCCTATTTTCAATTTTTTTGTTTGTATAATCTATCGTATTAATTATATTTTCTTCTAGTTTTTCTTGGTATTCTTTTTCTCTTACTTTCTCGCCACTCATCAAATCATTTAAAGAAATATCGAGCTCATTACACAAAGGTTTAAACAAGGATAAGTCCGGCATATTTCTCCCATTTTCCCAGTTTCCAACCGTACGATCGGATACACTTAATTTTTCTGCCAATTCTTGTTGCGTCATATTTTTCTTTTTTCTACATTCCGCAATGAATTCTCCAATTTTTTGTTGATTCATAATTTCTCTCCTTTCACATTAATATTTTATAATGTAAAAGTTTTTTATTACAGGAAACATTTCAAGGGTACATAAAACAACTTGCAAATTGCAGTTTATCGAACTACATTTTTAAAATCCCATTATTGTTTATTATCTTTATTTTTTAACAAATAGATCGCTAAACAACTCATGCCTATGCCTAACATAGTAATAGCATTATTGATATCGATTTGCTTCAATATAGAAGTAACGATTATGCAAATCCCCATTGCCAAGCCAATACCAATCAATACTATATTAATAATCTCATCAAATTTATTGTTTTCTTTTTTCGATTGAGCATTTAATAATTCCTCTACTGTTGTATCTAAAATTTCTGCTAATTTTGGAATAGAATTAACATCAGGGCAAGATAAATTTCTCTCCCATTTTGACACAGCTTTATCTGTTACATTCATTTTTTCTGCCAAATCATTTTGGGTCATTCCTTTTTCTTTTCTTAAAGAACTAATCATTTCTCCAATACTTTTATTCGACATATAAATCCCTCCTTTGTTAATTCTATTGTAATATTAATTTTTTACAAACTCAACCGACAGCTAGTTTACTTTAATAAACCTTTAGTTTATTATACAATTACTATTTGTCGGTTAGATAATTATAGCATTTATTCTTAAAATAAAAAAGATGGGAATACCTGTTTAGATATTCCCAATAAAAAACTAGGCTTAAAACCTAGTAAAATAATCAAAATTGGTAGCGAGAGGGGGATTCGAACCCTCGACCTATCGGGTATGAACCGATTGCTCTAGCCAACTGAGCTATCTCGCCATAACAAAACGAACAACATAATAATAACAAATTCTATTTAAAATAGCAAGTCTTTTTCCATAAATTTGACAAATCCATCTTTTTGATATATAATACAACCAATTTAAAGGGGGTTACCAAAATGGCATTACGAGTCATCTTTGGACAAATTTTATTGGCTATTCCACTCTTCTTTTTACTCAATTATTTTGAAAAAAAAGAAGAAAAAAAGAAAAACTTACTCTATTTATTATTGCCAAGTGTGTATATTTTAATAATTTCGGCATTATGTGAATCCATTCATTGGGAATTTTTAAAACAAAATATTTTTTTAATTGCTATTTTTGAATGCATCATTCGTATTGTTTATACGAAAAAAATAGCAAATCAAGAAGAGCCATTCGAAAAAGATTTTTTCTACTTCTACTTTGTTAGTATTCTCATAAGTTATCTTACTTATACAATGTATATTGCAAAGGTAGAATTGGTGTTACCAAGTCCAAATGAATTTAAAAACACATTATGGCTCATTGTACTTTTCTATTTATGCTACTTATGGAAAGATCATGTAAACTGGAACATAACAGTCAAAGAAATGAAAAAGCTAGAAGAAAAAGAGACTTATATTGTAACAAGTTACGCGAAATTAAAAACAAAATATCGAAATTACATTACTACCCGTAATAAAGATTTAATTCCACTTCTCTACGCTATCATGATATACGAAAATTATAAGATGCCGATGGGGTTACGGAATCTCAAAGTATTACAACATCGCTTTTTAAATAAAGAAATTAAATGGGGTATCATGCAAGTGGATAGTCCAGTCGAGATCGACGACATCGAAAGTATTAAAATCGCAGTAAAAACTTTAGAGAAAATTTGGAAGAAGCAAGATCCAAAAAAGAAAAATAGCATAAAGAATACACTAATGGAATACAATAAAGAAGATATCGATAAGACAAACTGTATTTATCGACTATATGAAACCATTATAAATTTTGAAAAATAAGGTGATTTTATGAGTAAATTATATGTTAGAAAAGGCTTCTTTTTTCAAGATGGTTGGAAAGAAGGATTAATTGTTTCACACAATTCGCAATTATTAGGGCCGAATCGAATTGCCGATATCTATGCGATCGATCAAGATGGAACGATTATTCCGACCGATGAAGATAATGTTACCAACTTAAGAAATGCGAATTTATTTAATAAGATAAAAGGAAAACATTTAATCAAAAAGTATTTCAATAGACGCTAAGCGTCTTTTTTTATCCCATAAAAAGAAGATATAATTTCATTCCGATTCGCGATAAAAATGGCGCTCGATAAACTTTCCGCATCTTCTTTGCTTCAACTGCTTTTACGTACTGTTTTACGATCGAGTGATAATGATTCTTTCCAAAGAGCCGAAATAATTGTTTCATTCGACTTTGTAGTAACTCTGGTTCCGAAAAATACGGCTTTGTAAAATACGCTTCTTCCTTATTTTCGAGCATGTAATCATTAAATCCAGTATTATAAATCCCCGGCTCAATCAGACATACTTGTAATTTGCTTTTCGTAAATTTTAATTCTTGCCGAAAACACTTGGCAAACATCGATATTGCAGCTTTACTGCTACAGTAACTTCCTAAAAATGGAATCGGTAATATTCCCGCTAACGAAGAGACGATGATAATTTTCCCCTTCTCTTTTTCTAATAATTGTGGCAACAGCAATTGAATCAGGGCAAAAGACGCAAAAAAGTTTACTTCAAAATTATCACGCAGATGCGAAAAAGGCATCGTCAGTAACGATCCACTATAGCCGATTCCTGCATGGTTAATAAGGCAATCGATATCGAGAGACAACAAACGTCGTCGCTCTTCCTCTTTGGTAATATCCAATAACAGACATTTCATATTTTTACTTTTTATCTCTCGTTGTACTTTTTGAAGTTCGATCGGACGATGGACAGTAAGATAGACAAAATGTCCGCGTTCCACTAAAACTTCTGCCACTTTCCGTCCGATTCCACTCGCGGCTCCTGTAATCAACACTTTCATAGACTTCACCATCATTAGTATTTCCAATGATATTTTTTCCATGCAAAACAAAAAGGAGTTATTTTCCTTCTTTCGTAATAATAAAGGAAACTCCTTTTTTTAGATTCTTAATTGCAACATCGTACCCCATTAAATTGAGGGTCTTTTTAATAATAGATAACCCTAGTCCAAATTCGCCTTTCATTCCTTTTCGAAAAGGTACAAAGATAACTTCTAACAAATCCTCATCAATTTTTGGCCCGTCATTATAAAAGACAATCTTGTTCGGTTTCACCGTAATCTTTATTTCATGTTCGACGTAACGCATAAAGTTACCCAACATGTTATCAATGATCGTCTCCCATAAGTCTTCGGTGCCATACACTTTCGCATTCTTGTCTACATTTAGAGTAAATTTAATATCTTTTCGATGGAATTTAAATTTCTCGATCGATGCGTTAATCAAGCTAGAAATATCGACTTGTTTGAGAGTAATATTTTTATAATCTTTAATATAATCTAATTTATTTAAGTATAGTAGGGAGTGAACTTTTTGTTCTAATTTGTTTGCTTGTTCATCGATAATTTGCAGTGCCTTCTCTTCGCTTTCTACACCATCGTGAACTGCTTCAATATATGATTTTATAACGGTGAGAGGTGTTTTAAAATCATGAGAAATATTTTGATACATTTGATTTCGATACTCTTCTTGATTCTTTAGGGAGATCCGCATATCCTCGATTGCTAAGGCTAAGGACTTAATCTCATCGTCGATTTTAATCTTATCGACCGAATGATCGAAATTGTCATCATCGATATGATCGATTTTATTTTTTAATTTTTCGATTTTACGAACGATGACCCCAGACCAAAAAATTAAGATTAATGCGACGATTAAAAAGGTTATGAAAACAATTGGTAGGATCGTGTATAAAACTTGTTCTTTTGTTTGATTAATATAAGTATCATTGGTAAGAGATATCTTAGTAACAGATCCACTTTCTAATTTATAATAATAATATGTCTGCTCATTGTATTTAAATTTTCCAAATTTATCCGTCATTCTAGCGACGATTTCATCGATACTATCACTTGGAATAATATCATACAAATTGCTCGAAACAATCGTATTACGACCATATAAATACAAATAACCAATTTCTGTACCTAATTGTCGATTTGGAATTTCATCTTGCATTAATGATAACGGCTGTCTTAAATAATTATATAAATTATTTTCGAAAAAAGGTAATAAGGCTCTCGGTAATAAAACGCCGAGGGAAATAAATACAAGGCAGAAAATAATAACGATTATACAAAGGAGCTGTCTACTTAATTTACTACGGATATATTTCATGACATTCGATACCCGAATCCGTAGATCGTACTAATGTTGAGTTCTGGCATTTTCTTTCGTAAGCGTCGAACTAAATCATCGACTGCTCGATCACTTCCGAAATAATCATCGCCCCATACCAAATTCAAGATATCATCCCTTGAAAAACTCTTACCTAAATTATTTAGAAAAATTAATAATAAATCGAATTCTAAGGTTGTCAATTTCACTTCTTCTTCGAAATGATACACAAGACGTTTATCGACATCTATTTTATAATCTAAATAACGAATTATATTACCTTGTCCTTGATGGTATACTCTTTTTATCATGTTATTAACACGAAGGACAAGTTCTTTTGTTGAATAAGGCTTGACGATATAATCATCGCTCCCCATTTCGAGTCCTAAGATTTTATCCAAATCTTGATCCCGTGCCGAGGTAAAGATAACAGGAACTTTCTCATCTTTTTCCCGAATCGCTTTGATTATATCATACCCATTGATATCATCTCCTAACATAATGTCCAAAATCCAAAGGTCAACTTTTTCACCAATGTAACGAATCGCATCTTGTCCTTTGGAAAAGGTAATCACTTCATATCCTGCTTTTTTTAAATACGCTGTTACTAAGTTTGCAAGATCTATTTCATCTTCTACCAGACAAATATGATACATAATCATCACCTACAACAAGTATATCACAAATTTCTTTCGATTGGTAACTCTTCTATTTACCACCTTCCCTTCTAATTTCTTTTCTTTTTATAAATAGGAATAAGTTTCATATATGGAAATATTAATTTTTGAATTGTCAAATTTGCAGTTTACTGCACACTTTTTATTACTATCACCTCCTTGACAATTCCAGTATAGGAAAAAAGTACTGCCAAATTATAGAAGCTTTATGGGAAATTATGGGAAAACAAAAAAGCACTAATCAGTGCTTTTCTCTATTTTTCCTTTTTTGCAACCATTTCTTTTAAGTAAGTTAAAAATTCTTCTTTCGAAAGTGTCGTCGTCTCTTCTTTCCCATAACGGCGATAGCTGACAGTGCCATCTTCCTTTTCTTTATCACCTAATACTAACGTAAATGGAATTTTTCTCGTCTGACTTTCTCTCATTCGATAACCGAGTTTTTCATTACGACTATCTACTTCAACGCGAATTCCAGCTTGTTGTAAGTACTCTTTCACTTCATTTGCATATTCTCCTTGATGTTCTTCACTAACCGGAATAATATTTACCTGAACCGGTGCTAACCAAGTTGGGAAAGCTCCTTTTGTCTCTTCGATTAAGAAAGCTGTGAAACGATCAAAGGTACCGAATATGGCCCGATGAAGAACGACTGGAACTTGCTTCTCACCTTTATTATCAATGTAAGATAAATCAAATCGCCGTGGAAGTAAGAAATCAAGTTGACAAGTCGATAACGTCACTTCTGGCCCCACTGCCGGTTTTACCTCGACATCTAATTTCGGTCCATAAAATGCTGCTTCCCCAATCGCTTCGAAATATTCGATATGAAGTTCATTTAACACTTCCCGTAATTTATTTTCAGCCATCGTCCACATTTCATCGTCATCAAAATATTTTTCTTTATCTTCTGGATCCCGAAGTGATAGCCGGAATTTATAGTCTTCGATTCCAAAATCTTGATAGACATCTAAAATTAAACGAACGACTTTTTTAAACTCATCTTTGATCTGCTCTGGTGTTACAAATAGATGCGCATCGTTCTGACACATGCAGCGAACCCGCTCTAATCCTTTTACCGCCCCAGATGCCTCATAACGAAAATCCGTTGCAAATTCACCAATTCGAACCGGCAAATCCCGATACGAATGAAGCTTGTTTTTAAAAATCAACATATGATGTGGGCAGTTCATCGGTCTTAAAACGAACTCCTCATCGTCTACTTTCATCATTGGGAACATATTCTCTTGATAGTGATCCCAATGCCCCGATGTTTTATAAAGATTTACCGTACCAACACATGGGGTATAGACATGATCGTAACCGAGCGCCTGTTCTTTCTCATAAATGTAGTTTTCAAGTTGTTTCCGAATAATCGCACCATTTGGTAACCATAATGGCATACCAGCCCCAACTAATTCGTGATTCATAAACAATTCTTGCTCTTTCCCGATCTTACGATGATCACGTTGTTTTGCCTCTTCGATTTCTTGAAGTCGCTTCTCTAAATCTTCTTCCCGATCGAAGCATACCCCATAAATACGTTGTAACATTTTATTGGAAGAATCACCCTTCCAATACGCGCCACTTACTTTTAACAATTTGAAATACTTCAATTCTTTCACAGAGTCGACATGTGGTCCGCGACAAAGATCCGTAAAATCACCTTGACTATAGCAACTGATTACCGTTTCTTGTTCATCCATTCGCGCAATCAAATCCAATTTATATGGATCATCTTTAAATTGTTCCATCGCTTCTTCTTTGGTGATCTCATGACGAACAATTTTTTTCCCATCTTTCGCGATTTTTTTCATTTCCTTTTCGATCTTCGGTAAATCTTCTTCTTTGATTACATCATCACCAAGATCGATATCATAATAAAATCCTTCCTCGATGACTGGTCCTACCCAAAATTTCGCATGTGGATACAAATGCTTTACGGCTTGTGCTAGTAGATGTGCACAAGAATGATTCAACTTACTTAATCGTTCATCTTCTTTAATTGAAAACATAATTTCACCCTTTCCTTTCGCTGCAATAAAAAACTCCTATTACAAAATCTGTAACAGGAGTGCAAAACACGGTACCATCCTAATGTTTCTCTTCATTTCGATAACGGACATTCGTCCGGGCATTCCTTTCGGGGCCAACTATTAAGGAGAGTAACTTATCCCATTCATTGTTCGTTTGCACCAACCACGAACCTCTCTTGAAATCCTGTGATAAATCGTATTCCTCATCGCAGTTTTTAAAACTATACTTTAAACTATACTCTTTTTTTATAAATTGTCAAGTTTTTCGCATCTTCTAAAATACACTAATGCTTCTCATGAAAAAAATGAAATGCCTCAACTACCACTTCCGAAATAGAAATCGATTGCGAAACAGCCCCTTTTTGAAAATATCCGAGATATTCAATATTACCACTTCCGCCTTGAATCGGCGAAAAAGTAAGATTACGACATGCGAAGCCGATTGTCTGAAAAGAATCGATCACTGTTGCAATTACCTCTTCATGTACTTTTTGATTCAATACCACTCCCCGATATCGATCGGCGATTTCTTTCCCACATTCAAATTGTGGTTTTATCAAACAGATAATCTCTTGAAGCGAAGAAAGGCTGGCAAGTTTTGTCATCAATTTTGTAACCGAAATAAAAGAGACATCGATTGTCGCAATCGTCACTTCCGAAAGCGAAAGAGAATCGATCGTTCGAAAATCCGTTTCTTCCCACAAATCGATTTTAGGATGATTTCGTAAACTTTCCGCAAATTGATCTTTGCCGACATCGATGGCTACAATATGCGAGATTCCATGCTGCAAGGCACAATCGCAAAATCCACCCGTACTCGAACCAATATCGACCATTTTTTTCTGATTCAAATCGATACCAAACGTCTTTAAAGATTTTTCTAACTTTAAACCGCCTTTCGAAACATACGTCATTTTCGCTCCGACTAATGTCACTTGATCCGTTTCTAAAATAAGACGACTGCACTTCTTTGTAATGCTACCATTCACAGCGACGATTCCATCCAAAATCGCATTTTTCGCTTTACTACGACTTTCAAAAAAAGCATGTTCTACTAAATAAAGATCTAATCTCATATCTTACTCCGTAATTCTTACTTTCGATAATTATCCCCGATCAAAGTCATTTCGATCGTCAACTGTTTCATCCGTTCTAAGATTCGTCTTGCTTTTACTTTCTCAGTCATACTGCTCCCGGAAGCAAAATGTTCTTCCAACTCTTGATAATTAAAATTCGAAGTAAAGAAAGTTGGTAAGCCTTCATCCATTCGATACTGTAATAATGGTCCCAATACTTCATCACGACTCCACGCCGTCATATTCTCGGCCCCAATATCATCGAGCAACAATAAAGGAGCTTTTTTTATCGTCTCGAACTTTTCTTTATAATCCGTTCCAAAAGATTCTTTCAAACTTCGTAAAAATTCCGGATAATAAATCATTGCCGAGCGCACCTTTTTTTTCGCCAACTCATTAAATAAAGCTGCTAACAAATAAGATTTTCCGGTCCCAAAGCTTCCATATAAATAAAGGCCCTTGGGCTTCTCTATATCCTTATAATGTTTGATGAAATCTTTAAAATAACGAATGACCGCCGTTCTATTTTTATCTGTTACATATACTTCTTTTAACGAAGCATCCCGCACTTTTTTAGGAATATCAAACTGATAAATATTTTTCTGATATGCATGCTCCTCTTCTAATTTTTTTTGAAAAGGACACATCCGATAAGAAAAATGAATGACATTCTCCTCTTGTTCTGGAGTCATCACAAATCCAACCACTTCATTTTGACACATGCCTAGACCAGGACAATTTTTACAGTGTTGGGCCTCTTGATAAGCATCCAGTAAACGCGAAGTATATTTTTCCAACAGTTCCTCTTTTATGCCGAGTGATTCGACAAATTGGCGAAACAAAGGATCCGCCATCGCTTTTACAAAAGATTGTTTTAATTGATTGTGATCGACTTCTTTTAATATCGTTTGATCCTGTAGTTTTTGCATATACTTCACCCACTTTCATTCTAGAAGAAAACCGCAAAAAAAGCAAGATAAACTCTTACTTTAAACGTTACTTATCATCGTCGTTGCCACGACGCCATAAAACTCTTTATTCGCCGCTTCATTGGTTGCAAACTCATCTAACCATACTCTTAATTCATATACATCCTTCGTATGTGGTTGTAACGAGTTAATCGCGATTTTCCCGTTTTGTGCTAAATTTTGAATCGGATACGCTTCCCCATTTACAATCAACTGATAACGTAAATAATGGTTGGATAATGCTTTCGCCGGATCACTCAAACGCTCTTCTTTATTTTGAAAATATACTTCGTATGTAATTTCTTGTTCCGTTTCATTGACAATTTGGAAAACAAAAGCATCCTGTGTTACGCCACTTTCATCAGTTGTCGGAAAAATTTGATTCAAGGCCAAACCATCGCTCAATTCTTCCAAATAAAAACGATTCTCATTGCTCTGTAAATAAGCTAAACTATCTTGATACATTACTTTCCGTGGTCCGAACCAAAAGAATGTAGCAAGAAGTAAAAAACTCGACCATAGAAAAATAGAAGTCAATCGTTTTTTGATTTCCTTTTTGGCAGTTTCTGACATAAAATCCCCCTTATGAAGATACCTTCTTCATTGGTTGCATATTATACCAAAAAAACGACAAAAAAGCAAGTTCTAGAACTTGCTAACTGATTTCTTCCAACATCGCTTTCATCTGCTCTTGTTCTTCAAGAGATGCTTCTTCACTATGCAAATCTTGGTGAAACCAATCCGGGACCTTTTCTTCTTTGGTTACTTTATTTGGTTTTACCGAAGAATGCTGTTTCAAAGCAAGTCGCCGTTTTAACTTTTTATGTTCTTTTTCGGCCACATTCATCGCTTCTTCGACCGTTTCGATATTAAGACGTTTCCACTGCCCGGCAATCGTCTCTACATAAGCCTTACTTAATTTTTGATTATTAATTCCTAATACATATGAAATTAACACGTTGACAACGCCCGGTTTTAATTGTAAGTCGACTAATAAACTTTCGATTAATTTCAAATCACGGCTCGTTGGTTCCCCAGTCTTGTATTTGCTCCGTAGATAATCATACGGAGTCACATTTTCAAACGTATAAATCATTTTCGCCCGTTTCGATTGATCCCCTACTGGACTCTTTAAATATTCAGGCTGGGTCGAATAAACGAGGGTTGGCAATTTACCAGATTCTTCAAATTGATAGTAATTCCGACACGCTTTTCGCAACTCCGTCCGATCGATAAACCCTTTTTCATTCAAACAACTCCGCACTAACCCTTGCATCGTCAACGTATCCAAATGATAGACGTACGACAAATTCTGAATCAAATCTTTCACGTCACTCGTAAAACAGTGCTCGCTGACCATCGTCTTAGGAATACTCGAAATAAGCAAATCAAAATCGATGCGATCTCGTAACACCAATTTTCCATTTTCGGTACGTGCCTGAATCAAGTCATTCTCCATAATCACATTACCCGCCACACTTTGAAAAATGTCACTGAAACTACTCGTAATATCTTCGTAATCTTTTAAATTAATACGCGGTACTTTAAAATAATTCACGAGTCGATCGTATTCCTTTTTTCCTAAATTATTATAAAGCACAACATTCAAAATCGGATGATTTAAAAATTCACTCGCACTCATCGGCGAATATAAAACATAGACATAGTTATTGACATGATCTTTTTTAAAGAACGTTTTTAAAAGACCTACCGCCTCCAACTTTTCTCTGGCCATAACAATATTAGGCATTTTCAACTGCATCGTACTCATGAGATGATGATGCGTATAATCTTCACTCATCATTTCCCGTTTATCCAAATCATCGATCAAAGTAAAATAAAGACTGACCGCCGTATGGCCTATAATAGGCTGATACAACATCGTTACAATTTTACGATCTTGATCGTTTAACACAGTTTTGTTAACCACAACATAAGTATCTGCTGGTAAAATCGTAACCTCGGCCATCCTGATCACTCCTCAATAACATTATAGCAAGGAACCAAAAAAAAATCGAGTAAACACTCGATCTTTTAAGAAAGATAACGTAGAAAATCCAAGAAACTATTGAAATCTACTTTTAAAAAGATTAAAAACAATAATCCGACAAGTAAAAAAGGGCCAAATGGTATGACATTTTCACTTTTCATAAAATAAAAAATTAATGAAATCGGCAAAGCAATACAACTGCCGAGAAAAATAACACAGATGGCTAACACCGGATGAACGGCCACCCCGACGACAAACATCAATTTAATGTCGCCACCACCTAAACTTTCTTGGTGAAATAGTCGATTACCAAGAAGCATTAATAAATACATCAAAATGAAAAGACCAATACCACTTGCTAATTGAATAAGACCGCCCCAGAAACCAAGCCGAACAAATTGTAAGATAACTAATAAAATACTAACTGTAATCGTCACTTCATCGGGAATGATCATATAAGAAAGATCCGTTACCAAAACAATGACAAAATAAGAACATAAAATAAGCACTAATAATAAATCAAGCGTAAATCCAAACGAATAAAACGAAACCGCAAATAATAAGCCTGTTAGCAATTCGACAAACGGATACATAAGTGATATCTTTTGTTTACAATGTTTACAGCGACCTTTTTGAAACAAATAAGAAAATACTGGAATCAGTTCACTCGCTCCTAAACGATGATGACAAGAAGGACAGTACGAATATTTCGGACGCAAAATCGACTCGCCTTTGACTAGTCGTAATGCCACTACTTGAAAGAAAGAACCAAAAACAAGTCCTAGTATAAAGAACCCAATGATATAGACAATATTCATAATTCCTCCTTCCAAAAGAAATGAGTACCGAAGTACTCAATTACATATTCGCAGCATTCGAGTACATGTCGAACATCGGAATAACGATCGACAATAAGATAAAACCAACAAAGAACGCTAAAATACAAATCGTAATCGGTTCAATCAAAGTCTTAATTGCCGTAACTGAATTACGATGCAAATTCGAATAATGCTCGGCTACTTTTTCCATCATCGTACCAAGTTGTCCGGTGTTTTCACCCGTTACTAACATTTCATAAGCAACGACTGGGAAAGCCCATTGACCACGGAACGATTCTGATATTTTACCACCCTTACTGAGCGTATTCAATGTATTGGCGATAATTTCTTTATAAACTTCATTGTTGGTAATCTTCGATAGAATCTCCATACTATCGGTAATAAAGACACTGTGATTTAAAAGCGATGCAAATGTTTTGGTAAACATCGTTACTTCATTATAGATGATAATATTTCCAAAGACCGGAATCTTCATATAAAATGTCTGCATTGCTTTCCGGAACCCCTTAATATTTTTGTACATATAATGATAAATACCCAAAATAACTAATAGTGCTACAACAATATACATATAGTTATTGGATAAGAAATCACTCGCATTCATCGTAAATATCGTAATGCCAGGTAACTCTGCTCCACTTTCCCGATACATATCGACGAAGTTCGGAACAACCCATATTAGAATAAATGCGACAACGGCAATAGCAACAATCATGATAATCGCTGGATAAATGAGGGCCGTAATCATCGCTCTTCTCGTTTTTTCTATTTCGGTATAGTAATCGGACATCTCATCTAAGATACTCGTTAAATCTCCTGTCATTTCAGCTGTCTTCACCATATTGATCAGTAATCGTGGAAAGACAACCTCCTGATTTTCCAACGCCGTACTAAAACTTTCACCAGTTACCAAATCATAGACGATTCGATCGTAAATTTTTCGTTTATGCGGATTCGTCGTCTGCCGAGCCAAAATCCGAACCGAATCAATTAAAGGAATACCTGCTTTAATATAAGTTGATATCTGCGTAAGGGAAAAAGCAAGTTCATTGACGCTGAGCTTCGTCGGAATAATTTCCATTTCATATTTTTTACGCAATGTAATACTGACGATCGTATAACCTTCATTTTTCAAGAAAGCCTCTACTTCCGATTTATCGTATGCTTCAAAAATACTCTTGATCGTTTGTCCAGCATCATTTTTTACGACATAGTTAAAAGAGAGTTTTTTTAGTCCTAACTCTTCCTGTCTACTTTTCCTTTTCTTAGTAGTAGTTACTACTCCACTTGCATTTTGAAGTGTTTCTTGATTTAATTTTGCAGTAATATCTTCTTTTTTCTTTTGTCCTTTTTTCTTGGGAAATGTAAATAATTTCTTTACTGCATGATACACAGAAACAAATGGATTCATGAATCTCATCTCCCTCTACTATAGTAAAATTATAGCATACCCATTTACTTTTTGAAACATTTTTTTGAAAGAGACATACAATAAAAGTAAAGAGGTGTCTATTATGTATCAAAACGGTTTTCCATATGGTTCCTACACAAATTATTATTATCCCAATATGGGAGCTTATCAAATGCCCAATGCGATGATGCGAACAGGTGGATTAAGAAATCTTTTTGCGGGAACTCATAAATTTAACTTCTCCTCTTTTCTAGGAAACGCCCAAAAAACACTCGGTATCATCAACCAAGCGATTCCCATTGTCTATCAAGTAAAACCAATTTGGAACAATGCCAAAACAATGTTCCGAATTGCGGGCGCCTTAAAAGAGGATCAGCAAGAACCATCGACTCGAGCAGCAACAGCGGATATCTTCAATAAAAGAGAAGAATCTCCAAGTTATGAAGTACCGAAGTATTCTTACGAAGAAGGAAAGCATCAAAGCCAAGGATCCAATCCCCAATTTTTCATATAACGTATAGGAAACAAAAAAGTAAACAAACACTGTTTACTTTTTATATTTGCATGATCGGATCGTTAACCCACTTCAACAGTTCCATTAATCTCCTAGTACTTCCACCCGAAGATGATATCCTTGATGACGACTCTCCATCATCCTAATCACAAAATCATAGTGTTTTTAAAACTGTCTTGTGAATTTTTAAATTTCTTCGTAAGCGGATCCGTTTCTGCCAAAATCCTTTTGGCAATACTTTGATCAACTGCGAAATACGATCGATTTCTTTTTGATTCCATTCTAGAAACAAAGGACTTTTTTCTTTCCGTAACACGGGTCCTAACAAAAGATCTTTTTTCCCGTAATGAACTCTTCCTTTTCGAAAATCGATAACCGGATAGATAAATTTACCATCCCGTACTAACTTTTCTCGATAAATTTGATACCCCATTTTCATAAATTCACGACGAACCGATTCAACATCACTATTCGGACTTAATACAATCTTACGAATTTGTTTTCGTTTCGCTTCTTCGTATTTAAAAATACCGATCATATTGAGTCCACCCATTCCAGAAATGACTACCGTATCCGTCTTTTCATCTAACACTTGAATTCCATTTCCGAATCGTAACTCAATTTTTCCTTCCAAATGATTTTTTTTAATATTTTCTTTTGCATGTTTTAAAGGTCCTTCTTTATTATCGGAAGCAACGACGTTCATGTCTTTATATTTTTCTTTTAGGGCAATTGCCAAAAAAGCATGATCACAACCGACATCCATCACTTGATCGGTTGGATCTATAACTGAAAAAACGGCCGCGAGGCGGTCATTTAATCGTATCATTAGTCCGTTAAGAAATCCTTTAATTTTCTAGAACGTGATGGATGACGTAATTTCCGAAGGGCTTTTGCTTCGATTTGACGAATGCGTTCCCTCGTTACACCAAAAATCTGGCCGACTTCTTCTAGCGTTCGACATTGTCCATCGTCTAAACCAAACCGCAACCGTAACACTTTCTCTTCGCGATCCGTAAGAGTTAAAAGAACACTACTAAGTTCTTCTTTTAACATTTCAGTCGTCGTATATTCTTCCGGTGACATCGTAAGTTCATCTGGTACGAAATCTCCTAAATGACTGTCGTCTTCTTCACCAATCGGTGTCTCTAAAGAAACCGGATCTTGCGAAATCTTATATACTTCGCGAACCTTATCCACGGTAATACCGAGTTTTTTCGCGATTTCCTCATCCGTTGGTTCGCGATTTAAATCTTGTGTTAACTGCCGTTGCACGCGAGCTAGTTTGTTAATGGTTTCAACCATGTGCACAGGAACTCGAATCGTTCTTGCTTGATCGGCGATCGCTCTTGTGATAGCCTGACGAATCCACCAAGTTGCATACGTTGAAAATTTATATCCTTTGGTCGGATCAAACTTGTCCACTGCTTTCATAAGACCGATATTTCCTTCTTGAATCAAATCTAAAAATAACATTCCACGACCAACATAACGTTTGGCAATCGATACGACAAGACGCAAATTCGATTCCGCTAACATCCTTTTCGCATATTCGTCCCCTTCGACAGCTTGTCTTGCATATTCGTATTCTTCATCCGGTGTTAACAAATTAATGCGACCGATCTCTTTTAAATACATCCGCACCGGATCACTAATCTTAATATCTTTTGCTAACGAAAGTTCTTCGACATCGATAAGACCTCCGTCTGGCCCTTCGTCATCGGATTCCTCATCTTCGGAAACAATCTCGATATTGTGCTCCATAAACGTGTTATATAAATCATCGAGAGTATCACTATCGATATCTAATCCTTTTAATTCTTCTGCTAATTGCTCGTAGGTAATTTGTCCTTTTTCTTCACCAATCTTAAGTAGTTTCTGTTTACGCTCTTCCATTGTTTTAATTTCACTTGGCATTTTCTTCACTCCCCATTTTTAACTTTCTAATTCGTTCTCCCAATTTCGCCTTTGCAAGTGGATCCACTTCTTCTAAAATCATCTTTTGTAACCGTTTGATTTCTTGGTTCCTATTATATTCATGGATCACTTGAAAATAATCTTGTATCACACTACGATCAACATCCGGCAACTCATCGGCTAAAACATTAGAAAGGAGATGAACTAACTCACTCTTATCACTTAAATAAGTGTAAAAATCAGCAATATTCATTATACCATACTTTTTGTAATAATACGAGATTTCACTTGCTAAATATCTCGCTTGATGATCCGGAAAATAAATTCCTGACTTTTCGTATTGATAAACCACTTTATCATCTTTTAACATGTAGTATAAAATTGCTCGTTCCGAAAAAGTATATTTATCGAGGTGAGAAGTTTTTTTCTCTTCTTTTAAAAAGGTGCTTTCTCTCTGTTCTGTCGGCATCTCACTCGGTAATAAAGAAAGCAATCTTTTTTCGAGGGTATTATAACCGATATCGCATTCATTTGCAAGGTTTTTCAAAATAATTTCTCGTTCTATTTCATCTTTTATTTTACTAGTTTCTACTAAAACCTGATTGATATACGCCGCTTTTTCAACCGGACTATTAAAGTTTACACCTTGTTTTAACGACTTTATTTTATAATCCTGAAAAGAAATAGCATTTTCAACCAACCCCAAAAAACGTTCTTTTCCGTATTTTAAAATATACGTATCCGGATCATCATCATCTTCCAATGCGACGACTCTGGGATTTAATCCCAATTGAACAAATTGTTCGCCATTTACTAAGGTAGCATGGCGCCCGGCATCATCGCCATCAAAGCAAAGAACAATCTGATTGGAAAGACGTTTGATTAAGTTTGCTTGTTCTTTGGTCATCGCTGTTCCCATTAAGGCAACCGTATTTCGAAGGCCAGTCGTACTCGCCCGAATGACATCCATAAAGCCTTCCATGACAAGAACGAAATGTTTTTGCCGTACTTCTTCTTTACAAGATGCATAGTGATATAACAATTGTCCTTTTTTAAAGATCGGTGTCTCTTTCGTATTTAAATATTTATTGGTATTCGAATTATCATAAATACGACCGGAAAATCCAACTACTTTACCCGATAAATCCTGTAATGGGAACATGATTCGCTTAATATAAGTATCATGATCCTGACTAGCCAAGCCGATTAAATTCAATGTTTTCAAATCATACTTTTTTTTCTTCAATAATTGGACAAGCGTATCCGCCTTATCAAGTGACAATCCGATTCCAAATTCTTTGATCATCTCATCATCAATCTGACGATTTTTTAAATAATCCCGCGCATATCTACCCTCTTTAGTCGTCAAATTGTTTTGATAAAATTTTTGAGCCAACTCGTAAATTTCATAATAAGGCTCGTTTTCACTTGGCGTACTTTTCACATGTAATCCCGTAATCGCAACCCCTGCTCGCTTTGCCAACATCTCCAACGCCTCGCGAAACGAAATATGTTCATAGTCCATTACAAACTGAAAGACATTACCCGATGCTCCACAAGAGAAACACCGGTAAATCTGTAGTTCCCGCGAAACACTCATCGACGGATTGGTATCATCGTGAAACGGACAAACACCAAAGAAATTTTTCCCTTTCTGAACAAGTGGTAAGTAAGAAGAAATCACTTCGACAATATCCACTTTACTACGAACTTCACTGATTATGTCATGATCATTCATCCTACCACCTTCTTTCATTTCAATTCAAAACTAGTCTCATCCAAAAAGGACAAATCGGTACGATACTTTAACTCGCGTACTAAACGAAACAAGGCACAATCTTTCTTTTTTGCTTCGATCATCACATCGACATCCACCTGAAATGGCCGAATTAATTCTAAAAAAGACAAAAACGATGTCACATCAATATAATCATGATGAGAGCGAAACTCTTTTTTAAAATGACTTTTGGGTGATGAAAAATGAACTTTCGGATTCCATTTACTCTGCTCCCAAGTATGCCAAATAGCCGCGAGAAACGTTTCCAGTTTTTCCCCATTATTATGGCACAAAAAGTGATGATAATCAAGTACCATAGGCACTTTTAAAGTTTGACAAAGAGATAATACTTCTTGAACACCAAATACTTTATCATCATTTTCGATTATAATTTTTTCCCGTACAAACTGAGGTAATTTTTGAAAATTATGTTGAAATCGAGTCAAACTAGCTTTCGTTCCGCCCTGATTACTCCCGACATGTAAAATAATTTTTCCTTCCTCAATTTGCATGGCATCTAAAATATGCGCATGATACTCCAAAATAGTAGTGGTATTTTTCACTACTTTGGGATTCGTACTATTTAAAACGGCATATTGGTCTGGATGCATATCGACTCGTAGTTGATGCTGGCGAATATAATCACCGATTTTTTGATATTCTTTTAAATAGGGCGTAATATAATCAAAATCAACCTCTTCTAATGTGGCTAACGGAATCAAATTCGAAGTCAAACGATAAAAATGAATCCCATTCTTGACATTGTACTTTAATATTTCCATTAAAGATTGTAAGTTTTTACGAATGAGCTGATCGATTACTTTTAACCCATCTTCTCTTTTCTGAAAAGAGGTATAAGTAATCGTCGAACTAGACGTAATTTCAATCGTAATTGGTAAGGATACATAGCCAAATCGAACTCTCATAATTTCACCAATCATAGTATGGTTATTTCAAAAGAATTTATAATCGATATCATCATTTACATAATATGTGTTATTTAATCCGCATAAAATGAAGAGAAAAAGGATGTGTTTCAGATGAAAAATAAAATCGAAAAATGTGAACTAATCAATCAGACGTTTCCTGCGCAACACCAGAACACAATGCCTGGTATGGAATATTTGATGAATCCAAAACCGAATTCCACACCGCGATCACAGGTCAAAAAATTGGAAGGCAAAGTTGCTCTTATTTCGGGTGGTGACTCCGGCATCGGACGTGCCGTTGCTTACTTATTTGCAAAAGAAGGATGTGACATTGCCATCACTTACTATAATGAAGAACAAGATGCTAAAGAAACGGCGACGATGATTTCTAATATGGGCAGAAAATGTTTATTATGCCAAGGCGATTTTCGAACGGAAAAAATTTGTAAAGATGCCGTTGAAAAAACGATCGAACTCTTTCATCATCTCGATATTTTAGTGAATAATCAAGCTGTTCAATTTATTTGTAACGATTTAACGGAAATCACCCAAGAACAATTAAGAGTCACTTTTGAGACCAATGTTTACAATTATTTTTTTATGACGAAAGCTGCTCTTCCATACTTAAAAAAAGGATCATCGATCATCAACACTGCTTCCGTAACAGCTTATCAAGGATCAGATAATCTACTTGATTACAGTGCAACGAAAGGGGCAATTGTCGCTTTCACGAGAAGCCTCTCCCAAAATCTAGTAACAAAAGGAATTCGTGTCAATGGTGTCGCTCCAGGACCGATTTGGACTCCTTTGATTCCCGCTAGTTATTCGAAGGAAGAAGTAGAAACATTTGGCAGCTACACTTCAAAAGTACCGATGAATCGTGCTGGTGAACCAAACGAAGTTGCCCCATGCTATTTATTCTTAGCAAGTGATGATGCCAGCTACATGACAGGCCAAATTCTTCATCCAAACGGTGGTACGATTACTTCCACTTAGTATAAAATTCTTTTCATTAACCAAAATATAGTAAGGTGATGTATTTTGACAAAAGAACGAAAAATAAAAATAATTGCAATCTTCGCAATATTCTTACTTACATTTCCTTTTCATTTTATGTACGAATGGTTTCCAAATAAGGCAACTGCTATTTTCTTTCCAGTGAATGAAAGTATTTGGGAACATATGAAACTAATTTTTACTGCTACCGCTGTCTGGAGTATCCTAGAATTATTACTCATAAAAAAATTACAACTTCACTTTCACAATATAGCATCCAACTTTGTTATTACATCCTTGTTTAATATTATTCTCTTCCTTACCCTTTATCTACCCATTCATCATTTCTTTGGTGAGATATTACCAGTTACCCTCGTCTTATTATTTCTAACAATCACAATTTCACAAATATTTAGTTATTTTTTATTGAGTCGAAAAGAAAATAAAAAGATCGAACTCGTCTTTCTCATTTTAATTCCGCTCGTTATTACAGGATTTGGTTATCTAACGTATCACCCGATCAAAAATGATTTGTTTTTAGATTTTCAAAGCCAAAAATATGGTATCTCGACATTAGTTCAAGAAAAATAATTCTGCAGAATTATTTTTTTGTTCCATTCAGGGCGACAACCGCGCATTATTTTCAAACAGTACATAAATTATTGTAGAATAAAGAAAGGCGGATTTATGAAAGATTTTTGTTTTCCTAGAAACTGCTTCATTGTCGGACCAACTGGTTAGGGGTTAAAGTGGCACACCATAAATTATAGAAATATAAAAAGAGCAAAAAGCTCTAACTAACTGGAAATATTACATCACTTTGTTTTAACATACCCATATTAATCTTTATAGCGGTATTGTAAACATCTCTATCAAAATAGGATAAATACCAAATGAAAGTAGATATATCCTTTTGCAATTCTAACATTATATCATCTTCTTCTATT
>CALVRU010000018.1 GCA_944358775.1 uncultured Bacilli bacterium
ATGTTATTATTAAATCAATAAATTAACTTACATTTAGGTAATTAGATGTGCGGACACTTATTATTTCCATTTGCAAAGAGGAAAGAGCCTCTTTATTTTTTTGCTTGTTATTGCTATAATAAAAACAATAGGAGGTCTTTATGCAAACAGAATATTGTTCATCCGTATTTATTATTGATGAGAAAAGACAAAAAGTACTATTGATTTATCACAAGAAATATCAAAACTGGGTTCAACCGGGTGGCAGACTAAAAACCGGGGAAAAACCAGAGGATGGTGCAATTCGAAAAGCATTGGAAGAAACTGGTATCAAAATCAAACTAGTGAACACCCATCCTTTTATGGTGGAAGAGTACAACAACTTCAATGGCCATTTTATTGATTATCAATTTTTGGCTACTCCAATTGATGATCTACAAGAACCTGTCTTAAACGAGCAAAAGTGTTATGCAATCGATTGGTTCTCACTCGATGAACTAAATAGTATTCCATTATTCCCAGATGTCAAAACGAAAGTGAGAATGTTTTTAAAACCGCACTTCAATCATTAAAATGACAAAAATGTAAGTAAGAGATTTTGAATAATCTCTTTTTCTTGGGTTAAAATATGTTATAATGTTTCTAGTAAGAAAATCGAAAAGGGGGATTTCTTATGAAAAAGACAATAAGAGATTATGAATTACGAAATAAAAAAGTATTAATTCGCTGTGATTTTAATGTGCCGATGAAAGATGGCAAAATCATCGATGATACACGCATTGAGGAAAGTTTGAAGACGATCAATTATGCCATTTCAGAAGGTGCGAAAGTAATCTTACTTTCTCATTTAGGAAGAGTAAAAGAAGAAGCAGATTTAAAAAAGAATAACCTAGCACCAGTTGCTGGGCGGCTAAGCACATTGCTCGGCAAAGAAGTGATTTTTGTCAATACTACCCGTGGCCCAGAACTCGAAAAAAAGATCGAGGCAATGCGTATGGGTGATGTACTATTGATACAAAATACACGTTATGAGGATTTAGACGGAAAAAAAGAAAGTAGTAACGATGCTGAACTAGGAAAATATTGGGCGAGCCTTGGCGATCTTTTTATCAACGATGCATTCGGTACAGCTCATCGGGCACATGCTTCGAATGTGGGCATTGCGACACATTTACCAAATGGAATTGGCTTTCTCATGGAAAAGGAATTGAATGCCTTAAATGGTCTAATGGATCCGGTTCACCCATTCATGATTCTAATGGGCGGTGCCAAAGTTTCCGATAAAGTTGGAGTAATCAATCATCTTGTCGAAAAAGCTGATGCAATTTTGATTGGCGGCGGGATGGCCAATACTTTCTTAAAAGCGAAAGGCTACTCAGTAGGAGCTTCTTTTATCGAAGAAGATTCTCTTGAATTTGCCAAAACACTTCTAGAAAAATACAAAGAGAAAATTCTATTGCCGATCGACGTCAATGTAACAACAGAGAAAACAGATACTGCAGTAAATCGTATTACGCCGGTGGAAACGATCAATGAAAATGAAATGATTTTAGATATTGGTCCAGCTTCCATTGCGTGGTTTATGGAAAAATTATCATCGAGTAAAACCATTTTTTGGAATGGACCATTCGGTGTATATGAGATGCCAAAATATGGCGTCGGAACGCAAAAACTATTAGAGGGAATCTGTTCTCTAAATGCGAATACCGTGTTAGGTGGTGGCGATATCGTCGCGGCAGCTGCCAAGTTTGGATATAAAGAAAAAGTAAGTCATGCTTCAACGGGCGGCGGTGCTACCTTAGAATTTTTAGAAGGAAAAGAATTACCTGGCCTTGCCGTAATTGAGGAGGAATAATGGTGGAAGAAGTCGTATTGTTTGATCGCGCTCAAGAAGATCATATTGTCAAAGCACTCACTTTTGCTGGCAAAGTAAAAGCGAATAAAGATAATTATGAATTATATGCCAATATTTTAATTTCTCAAGTAGGGCCGATTGCCTCTTCCAAAACGATGGATGATACCGTCAGTTATTTTCTACAAAAAGAAGATAAATTTGTCTCGATGTGCTATCTTTTTCAAAATTTACAAGAAGAGTATCAACTTTATTTTTACACGTTGAAAGAAGAACGTCACAAGGGATATGCGACAAGACTATTAACTGCTATCAGCGACGAGTTGTTAAAAAATGGTGGAATCGATGAATTAAATATCGTAATTCCAAATGAAAATCAAGAGGCAAAACATGTTGCTTCCTATGCTGGATTTATCGAAAGTACAGTCGATTTAAATCACGGTTATTTTAAGAAAGAACGTCAAAAAAGATATTGATTAGTAAGGAAATACAATTATGAAAAAAATGAAAGTAAATGGATTGATATTAGCATTGATTACTATGCTTGTCCTTTTCTTTGTTTTAAAGGACAATTTTTTGGATGTCATGGCAGTCATCGGTAATGCCAATTGGCTATGGTTAGTATTTGCGTTTCTAATCATGTTAGCCCATTCCACGTTACAATCGCTCTCTTTACACAATATTATTCTAGAATATCATCCGAAATATAAATTTACCCGTACACTACAATTGATTTTAATCACCCATTTCTTTAATGGGATTACTCCTTTTTCAACCGGCGGTCAACCGCTAGAAATATATTTACTATCCAAAGATGGAATTCGGGCAACCAAAGGAACAAATATTATCATGCAAAACTTTATTCTTTATCAACTTGCCCTGGTAATTTTAGGATTATTAGCGCTCTTTTTCAATTATCAATTCCATATTTTTAAAGATTTACCAGTCATGAGTTCTTTAATTTTATTTGGATTTATAATTAATACGGCGGTTATGGTTGGTATATTTATTATCAGCTTTGGAACAAGATTCAACAAATTTGTGGTAAATGTCGTGATAAAATTATTAGCAAAGTTAAAGATTGTCAAAAACAAGCAAAAGGCTATTGAACGCTGGAATGAACGATGTGATGATTTTCATGAAGGAGCAACCTTTTTAAAAGAAAATAAAATGGTCTGTGTCAAAGGTTTCATTTATAATTTTTTATCGCTCGTTTTATTATATTCGATTCCATACTTTGTATTTTTGGCCTTTCATGCTGGATCGAATGTCAATCTTTTAACTACGATCGTCAGCAGCGCTTACGTCATGGTAATCGGAGCCTTTGTACCAATTCCTGGAGCTTCAGGCGGTATTGAATACGGCTTCTTACAATTTTTTGGAACCTTTATTCAAGGACCTGTATTATCGGCAGTCTTATTATTATGGCGTTTCATTACCTACTATTTACCAATGTTATTAGGAGGAATTTTATTATCTCTTCGAAAGGATGCGATAAAAGAATGAGAGTCGGTATATTTACAGAGACATACACACCATATATCAGTGGATTAGTAACAAGTGAGATCATGTTAAAAAAAGCTCTTGAAAAACTAGGCCACGAAGTCTATGTCGTAACTGCTAATTTGGAGAGTTTTCATTATGACTATGATGAAAAAGAACGAGTCTTAAAGATTCCTGGTATTCCCACGGGAATTTATGATTCCCGATTAACGGCAATCTATCCGATTCGGGCAGTAAATATCATCAAGGGTTGGAATTTAGATATCATCCATTCACAAACAGAATTTGCAATTGGAACATTTGCGCGGATTTTTGCCAAACAGTTTGATATTCCGCTGGTGCATACCTACCATACCATTTACGAAGATTATGTTCATTATATTACCCACGGATACTTTAATAAATCAAGTAAGAAACTAGCGGAATACTTCAGTTTATTTTATTGTGATAAAACAGCTACCGAATTAATTGTTCCAAGTGAAAAGATTTATCGATTATTTAAAGATAAATACAAAGTAGAAAGAAACATTCATATTGTTCCAACTTGTATCGAAACAGAGCGCTTTTGGAAAGAAAATATCGATTCCAAAAAACTAGCGCAGTTAAAAAAGAAATATAATTTAACCAAAAAAGATTTCGTCTATTTATTTGTGGGCCGTTTAGCGGAAGAGAAAAACGTCGAATTTTTACTGGAAGTAACCAAAGATTTAGTAAAAAAGTATTCGAATTTTAAATTTATGATTATCGGCGATGGTCCTGATATGGATAAATATCAAAAGTATAGCAAAGAAAACCATTTAGAAAACAACATTATTTTTACAGGTAAAGTGCCGTGGGATGAAATTCCAGTGTACTATCAACTTTGCCAAGTATTTGTAACCGCTTCTGTCACGGAAACGCAAGGATTAACCGTAGTGGAAGCACTCGCGGCCTCGATTCCCGTTGTCTGTGTGGATGACGCTTCTTTTCATAATGTAGTGATTCCCGATTTAAATGGCCAATTATTTAAAACCAAGAAGCAATGTAAAGAATATTTAATCGATCTATATGAGCATCCAGCAAAACGGAAGCATATGGCTTTGCAAGCAAGAATTAGTTCCGATCGTTACGGTTTAAAATATTATGGAGAAGCAATTCTTGATGTCTATCGTAATGCGATAAAAACAAAAAAAGAAAGTAAAGGCTTCTTTGAAAAGATGTGGGATCGGTTTAAAGGAGAAGAAAAATGAAATTTGTCGTTGCCAATCATAAGATGAATATGAATCAAGAGACAATTCGAAAGTATGAAGAAGCATTACAGGAGCAAGATTCTACGCATGTAAAATTAATCATCTGTCCGAGTATGCTTTATCTATCGTATTTTCAAAATGAATCCTATGCATTGGGAAGTCAAAATGTTGCTCCCATCGAACAAGGATCTTTAACCGGTGAAATTGCTGCGTACCAATTAGCCGAAAAAAACGTAAAATACTGTTTGGTAGGGCACTCAGAACGTCGTATCCGATTAAAAGAAGATGCCGATTTAATCAAAGAAAAAATAAAGATATTATTACGTTATAATATTACGCCTATTTTATGTATTGGCGAAACCAAAGAGCAACATGATCTTCATCGAACGGCTCTCGTTCTAGAAAAAGAACTAATATCGTGTCTAAAGGATATTCCAAGTGAAAAAATGGATGAAATTATCATTGCCTATGAACCGATTTGGGCAATTGGAACAGGAAAATTACCGTCCAATCAAGAAATTGCAAATAGTATTGAGGTAATCAAAGAAGTGATGGAAAAGAAATATTTTGTTCAAAGCAAAGTATTATATGGAGGTAGTATCAATCCAGATAATATTGAGACATTAGAACAAATTAAGAACTTAGATGGTTATTTAATTGGGGGTGCGAGTCTGAAAAGTGACACCCTAAAAACTATTTTACGGAAGATTCAGTAAAGGGGGATATATGTATTATTTAAATATTTTTGATACAATTGGAAAAAAAATAACAGACCTTTGGCAAGATCTTCAAAATTGGTTTATGGATAACTACAATAATCCTGTTATGTGGGCTGGAATCTTTGTTGTTACTTTGGCAATATGTATGGCGGTCTATTCCGATTTACATCGCGGAGAATAAGAAAACTTATTCTCCTTTTACGTCAATAAAGATATTGCCGACAAGATTCGATGAAATCCGACAAAACTTGACAAAACAAGCTATTATATTCTCTTTTCCTAGCGAAAAATATGTTGTATAATTGTACTTGCGTGGTAGTAGGAAAGGACAAAAAAATGGAAAAAACTAAAATACTAATGATCGATGATAATGTCGAATTAATTAACATGGTAAGGGAGTATTTTCAAAATCACGCTGATATGACGCTAGCATTAGAGGCCCATAATGGCGAAGAAGGAATGCAGTTAATCGAGAAGGCTCAAGATAGTTATGATATTATTATTTTGGACCTTGTTATGCCAAAGAAAGATGGCGTAAGTGTACTAGAAGAGATGAAAGCAAAAAATCTCGAAAAGAAAGTTATTGTACTAACTTCTTATAACACCCCAGAAATGATTCGTAGAGTTTCCGAATTAGGGGTAAACTACTTTATTTTAAAACCATTTGAGTTGACGGATTTAGAAAAAAGAATCCGAGAATGTACAAAAACAAATCAATATGAAAATAAAAACGTCGATGTCTATCGTAATAACCTAGAAATATCGATTACCAAAATTCTTCATGAGTTAGGCGTACCATCTCATATTAAAGGATATCAATACATTCGTGAAGGAATTTCGGTATTGTATGAACGTCCAGAAGTAATCGGCGGAATTACGAAAGAACTTTATCCGGATATCGCTCATAAATTTGGAACGACTGTTTCGAGAGTCGAAAGAGCCATTCGTCATGCGATCGAAGTAAGTTGGAATCGTGGCAATTGGCAACTCATGGAAGATATTTTTGGCCATAGTGTCGATATTGATAAAGCGAAACCGACTAATTCCGAATTTATTGTGACAGTAGCCGATAAATTACGTTTAGAATTTAATAAAAGTGTCGTTCGTTAAAGAAAAGGGAAATCCTTTTCTTTTTTTTTCTTAACGCTTTGTCGAATTTTAGCAAGTTATGAAAAAAATAGACATATGATTGACAACAAAAAACGCCTGTAATATACTGTATTTGTAAAATAATTGTATGGAGGATACGATTTATGGAACGAAAAATTATGTATGACTTCAGACGGTGGCGACAAGATAACAATCATAAACCCCTATTAGTATATGGTGCCAAACAAGTAGGTAAAACTTATAGCGTTTTAGAGTTTGGTGAAAAGGAATTTAAAACGACTGCTTATATTGATTGTGATAATAATTTAGAACTACAAGATATTTTACGAAGAGAGAAAAACATCGATAAAATTTTAGTCAAATTATCCGTTTTAGTAGGAGAACCGATTTTAAAACAAGATACTTTGATTGTCTTTGATAATGTAAATGATCAAGAACTCGTATCCATGATAAAACGACTCGGCAAAGAAGCTCCGGAATATTATGTGATTTTGATCACTTCGTTAAAAGAAAATGTACTAAAGTTTAAAGGCGAAGAACTTCAATATAAATATATGACAGGCCTTGATTTCGAAGAATATTTAAAAGCGATTAACCAAAGCCAACTCATCGATTTTATCAAGGCTTCTTGTAAAAATAACAAACCGATGCCATTTCATAATTTAGCAATGGATTATTACGATAACTATATTATGTCAGGAGGACTTCCAGAAGCAGTCAAACAGTCTATTGAAAACCCAAATACCCTTTATTTAAATTTAGTGCATGGTAAAATATTAGATAGTTATCAAAAAGAATTACTCCATCTAACAAATCTGATCGACATTACAAGAGCCAAAGAAGCTTTTGATATTAGTCCCTATCAATTGATGAAACCAAATCGGAAATTTCAATATGGGTTAATGAAATCAGGCAGTCGTTCCAAAGAATATGAAAATGCCATTGAATTTCTAAGCGGCAACAGTTTTGTCAATCGTGCCTATAAAGTATCCGCGATTAGTGTACCACTAAGCAAAAACAAAGAAAAAGACAGTTTTAAACTATATGCAAGTGATACAGGTCTTCTTTTCCATATGATGCATCTAAATAAGATTAAATATTTAAGTGATGATCGTCTTCGTTACATTTTATACGAGAATAGTATTGCTAATAGTATTGTCGGCTGTGGATATAGCCTTTATTATTATCAGTCGGAAGGAAAGGCCGAAGTACCGTTTATTGTACAGACAAGAACCGGCAAGACCCTGCCGATCGAATTAGTAAACAAAAACGTTTCCAAATCGAAAGCATTAACACTAGTGATGAACAAATTTAACTTAACGGAGGCAATTCGTTTTACCGAAGAAAATTTCCACACCAAAAAAGGAATAAAATATATTCCATTCTATGCTTCTTTCTGTTTGAAAGACTTACTATAAGACTTCAATGGAAGTCTTTTTCAATTGGATCAATATCAAAAAATTTACCAACAGGTACATTTAACACTACCGCAATTTTATACACCGTATCAATCGTAAATGATTTACGACCTTTTTTCGATTCGATGCGGCGGATAAATTCATGCGATAATCCGACGGATTCCGCTAGCTGCGCCTGAGTAATTCCCGCGATCATTCGATACTTTTTGATATTTCGTGCGACGACATCGTAGATTGTGAATTCATGTTCTTCCATACTACTCACCCCTTTTATTATGACAAAAAAATGTTATTTATGATGTAAACTAGTGATTTACTTTTTGAGAAAAGTTACCAAAATCTACCTATAGTAAATTTTGGTAAAAAGATAATTCAATTGCCAAAATAAAACATATGTATTATAATAAAGATAGAAAGGAAGGAAAGAGATGCGAGTTATTTTTCATGTCGATGTGAATAACGCTTTCTTGTCATGGACCGCCCTTGATCTACTCCGACAAGGGTCTACGGTCGATATTCGAAAGATCCCAGCGGTAATCGGTGGAGACGAAACCAAACGTCATGGTATCGTCGTAGCAAAATCACCTGTTGCCAAAAAAATGGGAGTTGTCACGGCCGAAACTCTTTATTCTGCTCGTAAAAAATGTCCGAACTTGAAAGTGTTTCCAGCAAATCATGAATTATATCATCGCATGTCGAATCAGTTATACGAATATTTTTTGACAATTACGCCAGTAGTGGAACGTTTTTCTGTCGATGAATGTTTTCTCGATATGACGGGGATGGAATATCTTCATAAAGATTTATATGCCTTTGCTTTACAAATGAAAGAAGAGATCAAACAGAAATTCGGTTATACCGTGAACATTGGAATTGCAAATAATAAACTATGTGCTAAAATGGCTTCCGATTTTGAAAAACCAGATAAAGTTCATACGTTGTTTCAAAGTGAAGTTGCTTCCAAGATGTGGCCATTACCGGTCGAAGAATTATTTATGGTAGGTAAGAGCACCAGTAAAATTTTACATCAACTAGGAATTCATACAATTCACGATCTTGCAATTGCCGATCCCCTTCTATTAAAAAGATATTTTAAATCATTTGCGATTACGTTAAAAAACTATGCCAACGGAATCGATGATAGCCCAGTCGGTAAAAAAGAAGCCAAAAACAAAAGTATCAGTACGACCGAAACCCTACCAACCGACGTAACAGATAAAAAGATGTTAAAAGAAGTATTACGTTATCAAGCAGATGAAATCGGTCACAGTCTACGCAAAGAAGGGTACTATGCCAAAACAGTGGCGATTATTTTACGTAACAGTGATTTTATCGATTATTCCAAACAACGTAAGCTAGTTAATCCGACCAATGTGACAAAGGTTATCTATGAAACGATTTGTGCGCTTCTCGATCAAGCATGGAAAAAAGATCCGATTCGTCTGATTGGAATTCGAGTAACCGATTTTACAAAAGAAAATATCAAACAAATTTCATTATTTGAAGATGCGATCGACGATCAACAAGAACAAGTCCAGAAAACACTAGATGAATTACAGATGAAATTCGGCAAAGAAGTAATCAAACCAGCTAGTTTTTTAAAACACGACGGAAAAGAACAGTAATATGTTATAATAAGATCAAAGGAGGAATTGGGATGAATAAAAAAGAATATGTAGAACAGTTGATAAAAGATACTAATCGAACCATTTTAGAGATAGAAAGAAAAAAAGAACAGTTAGAGCGCGAAGAGAAAGAATGCGAAAAAAAATTAAATACGTATCATAAACTTCAAACGGCAATCCACTATGCGAGCTTTATTCCTCGTTTAGAAGGAGAGAGGATCGAACATCAAATCGCCAACGAGATGTTAGAAATTTTATATCACGAATTAGATCAGAACCGAATCGGAGAAATGAACGCCGCTGTCCTATTTCAAAAAGCTTGTCAAAATTTAGAAATCAATCCGATCATCCGCGAAATTGACTTTACCGAAATCATCGACTATTTAGTTGATATGGAAGAAATCACTTTAGGAGAAGCCCAGACGGTATATCCAAATAGCAAAACGCTATGCAAACGTTTTCTGATGGAAAAATAAAGAAACACTAGTGAAAATACTAGTTTTTTGTTTTGGAAAGGACATCTTTCTTTAAAAACGGAAAGAAAAAAATAAAAAAGTATAGAAAATCGCTTGCAAATCAAGAAAACTCTATGTTATAATCAACTACGTGTGGCTGCTTAGATGTGCAAGGTTGTCGATACGCCAGGTTAAGTTGCTGGATAATATCGGGTTATTTGCACGGAGCAAGTCTATACTAGATATAGGCGAAGGGAGGATTTAAAATGTCAAAAGAAAAAGTTCGTATCAGATTAAAAGCTTACGATCATAGAGTTCTAGATAATGCCGCAACAAAAATTGTCGAAACAGTAAAAAGATCAGGTGGAGAAATCAGTGGACCAGTACCACTTCCAACTGAAATCGAAAAATTCACGATTTTAAGAGCAGTGCATAAATATAAGGATTCACGTGAGCAATTCGAAATGCGCACTCACAAAAGATTAATTGATATCAAAAATCCAAGCAAGGAAACAATTGAGGCACTTTCTCATTTGGATTTACCAAGCGGTGTTGATATTGAGATCAAATTATAATTAGGAGGAGAAAATCATGAAAGGAATCTTAGGTAAAAAAATTGGAATGACTCAGGTTTTTGCCAAAGACGGAAAATTAATTCCAGTCACTGTTGTCGAAGTAGAACCAAATGTTGTTACACAAATTAAGACGATGGAAAAAGATGGATATGAAGCCATCCAATTAGCAACCGAAACAGTCAGAGAAAAAGTAAGCAACAAGCCGAAAATGGGTCACACGGCAAAGGCGAAAACAGAACCTAAGCGCTTCTTAAGAGAAATTAGGGGAGTTAATGTTGCCGATTATGAACTTGGCCAAGTGCTAAGTGCAAATACGTTCGAAGAAGGAGAGTTCGTCGACGTAACGGGTATCAGTAAAGGTAAAGGATACCAAGGTGTTATTAAACGTTGGAATCAAACAAGAGGACCAATGGGACATGGTTCACAATATCATAGAGGTGTTGGTTCCCTTGGAACGATGTTACCAATGCACGTATTAAAAGGTAAAAAAATGGCTGGACACATGGGTCATGAACAAGTAACGGTTCAAAACCTAGAAGTAGTTGCAGTCGATATGGAAAACAATGTTATCTTAATCAAAGGTAACGTTCCAGGACCAAAAAAATCTTTAGTTATCATTAAAACGGCTGTCAAAAAAGGGGATCAGAAAAATGCCCCAATCGAACTAATTACTTATGAAGAAGTAAAAGAAGAATTAGTAGAAGAGACGGAAAATAAAGAAGAATCATCACAAGAAGAAACAACGGAAGAATAAGAAAAACAAACTTTAAGAAATTGTGATGAAAGGAGGAAGAAGAATGGAAAAAGCAAAACTTTACAACACCAATGGTGAAAAAGTAAAAGACATTCAATTAAATGAAACTATTTTTGGAATTACCCCAAATGAAAAAGTTCTATACGATGCCATCATTTTAGCAAGAGCATCGCTAAGACAAGGAACTTATAAAACAAAAACACGTGCAGAAGTAAGTGGCGGTGGTAGAAAGCCATGGCGCCAAAAAGGAACCGGACACGCTCGTCAAGGTTCGATTCGAGCTGTTCAATGGAGAGGCGGAGGCGTTGCTTTAGGTCCAGTACCAAGAGACTACAGCAAAAAACAAAACCGTAAAGAACGTCGTCTTGCATTAAAAACAGCACTTACAAATTTAGCTAACGAAGGAAATATTATCGTTTTAGATAGCTTAACTTTAGCTACTCCAAAAACAAAAGATTTCATCAAAGTGTTAGAAAATTTAAAAATTGCTGATAAAAAAGACTTAATTGTAACGAAGCAATTAGATGAAAACTTAATTCTAGCATCGCGTAACGTTCAAAATGTAATGTTACAAGAAGCAAACGAAATCAACGTGTTAGATTTAGTTACAGCAGATTACTTAGTCATTACAGAAGATGCATTAAAACAAATTGAGGAGGTGCTAAAGTAATATGGATACAAAATACTTAGAAATCATTAAAGCACCAGTGATCACTGAAAAAAGTGGTAACATCAGTCAAACAGAAGGAAAATATGTATTTTTCGTTGACGTAAAAGCTTCAAAAACACAAATCAAACAAGCAATTGAAAAATTGTTTAAAGTAAAAGTTCGTGAAGTTCGCACGATCAATGTAAAACCAAAGAAAAGAAGAGTTGGCCGTTACCAAGGTCTTACCAATCGCGCAAAAAAAGCAATTGTAACCCTTGCTGAAGGTCAAACGATCAATCTTGATTAAAAGGAGGAAATACCATGTCAGTTAGAAGTTACAAGCCAACGACTCCTGGACAAAGAGGAATGACGACATTAAGAAATGAAGAAATCACAAAGTCAACTCCAGAAAAAAGTCTAGTAGTTAGCTTAAAAAAGAATGGTGGACGTAACAATCAAGGACGCATTACGGTAAGACATCAAGGCGGCGGCGCAAAAAGAAAATACCGTCTTATCGATTTCAAACGGAACAAACGTGATATCGAAGGAACTGTGGCTAGTATTGAATACGATCCGAATAGAAGTGCAAACATCGCACTAATCAATTACAAAGATGGAGAAAAAAGATATATTCTTGCTCCAAAAACATTAAAAGTTGGAATGAAAATCGTAAGTGGCGAAAACGTCGATATCAAAGTTGGTAACGCTCTTCCTATTATGAACATTCCAGTAGGTACATTAATTCATAATATTGAACTTCGTCCAGGAAAAGGCGGAGAACTTGCTCGTTCAGCAGGAACTTCTGCACAAATCTTAGGCCGTGAAGGAAATTATGTAATGGTTCGCTTATCAAGCGGAGAACAAAGAAAAATACTTGGTACTTGCTATGCGACAATTGGTGAAGTTGGAAATGAAGACTACGAATTAGTCAACTTAGGAAAAGCCGGCCGGAAACGTCATATGGGAATTCGCCCAACAGTTCGTGGATCGGTTATGAATCCAAACGATCACCCACATGGTGGTGGTGAAGGACGTGCTCCAGTAGGACGGAAAGCACCGATGACACCTTGGGGTAAACCAGCCCTTGGACTTAAAACAAGAAATAACAAGATGTCTGATAAATTTATCGTACGTCGTAGAAATAGTAAGTAGGAAAGGAAGATTAAGAAATGGCTAGAAGTTTGAAAAAAGGACCTTATGTATTTGACCGTTTACTAAAAAAGGTTCAAGAATTAAATAAATCTGGTAAAAAAGAAGTAATTAAAACATGGTCACGTCGTTCCACAATCTATCCTGATTTTATTGGACATACATTTGCCGTACATAACGGAAAAGAATTTATTCCTGTCTATGTAACAGAAGATATGGTTGGACACAAATTAGGAGAATTTGCTTTAACTCGTAAATTTGGTGGACACGGCGATAACAAAAACAAATAAGACGAGGAGGGAAAAAGAAAATGGAAGCAAGAGCAATTGCGAAAACTCTTAGAGTTTCACCAATTAAAGCACGCTTAGTCGTCGATTTAATTCGCGGCAAAAAAGCGCAAGACGCGCAAGTAATTTTAAATAACATGAACAAAAAACCTGCTCGTCTTACGAAAAAAGTTTTAGATTCTGCGATCGCAAACGCAGTGAACAATAATAAAGCCGACATCAATACTCTTTATGTAAAAGAAGCAAGAGTAGATGCAGGTCCAGTTATGAAACGTGGAATGTTCGATTCCCGTGGACATATCGGTCATAAAGATAAAAGAACTAGTCACATCGTTATTACGGTTGCTAGCAAAGAAGAATAGGAGGAACATGCATGGGACAAAAAGTTAGCCCAATTGGACTTCGAATGGGAATCAATAAAGACTGGGAAGCAAAATGGTATGCCTCAAACAAAGATTTCAAGAATTATTTAAACAACGATATTAAAATTCGTGAATTCTTTGCGAAGAAAAAAGATGCCGGCATTGCAAAAGTCGAAATTGAAAGAAACAATAAAAGAACGGAAGTCATCGTTCACACTGCCAAACCAGGTATGATTATTGGTCGCGGTGGCGAAGAGATTGAAAAGTTAAAGAAACAATTATCAAAATTGGTAAACGAAGAAATTCAAATTTCCATTGTTGATATTAAAAAACCTGATCTAAATGCACAATTAGTTGCAGATTCAATTGCCAACCAAATTCATAATCGGGCAAGTTTCCGGATGGCTCAAAAAAGAGCAATTCGTAACACCTTAAAAGCTGGCGCAAAAGGAATCAAAACATTAGTATCAGGACGTCTTAACGGAGCAGATATCGCTCGTAGTGAAGGATATACAGAAGGAACCATTCCTCTTCATACTCTACGTGCAGACATCGATTATGCAACAAGTGAAGCAGATACTACATTTGGTAAAATTGGTGTAAAAGTATGGATTTATAAGGGTGAAATTCTTTCGGATAAAAAGGCTGAAGGAGGTAATTAATTATGTTAATACCATCAAGAACAAAATACCGCCGTGTTCACCGTCTACCTTATGAAGGACATTCAAAAGGGAATACCAAATTAGACAAAGGTGAATATGGTTTGATGGCAAAAGAAGGCGCTTGGATTACCGCAAATCAAATCGAAGCAGCTCGTGTTGCCATGACTCGTTATATGAAACGTGGCGGAAAAATTTGGATTAATATTTTCCCACACATGCCTTTAACAAAAAAACCTTTAGGAACTCGTCAAGGTAAAGGTAAAGGTAACGTTGAAGAATGGGTAGCAGTCGTCAAAGAAGGCAAGATTATGTTCGAAGTTGCTGATGTCGAAGAGTCAGTTGCAAGAGAAGCACTTCGCCTTGCTTCACACAAGTTACCTATCAAAACAAAATTTGTAACAAAAGAAGAAAATGGTGGTGACAAAAATGAAGGTTAAAGAAATAAGAGAACTAACCACTGAACAAATTAACGAAAAAATTAAAGAGACAAAAGAAGAATTATTCAATTTGCGTTTCCAACAAGCAACGGGTAATTTAGAGAAACCTTCACGTATTAAAGATTTAAGACACACAGTAGCAAGACTAAAGACAGTTCTTCGCGAACGTGAATTAGAGAAATAGGAGGGTATTTTATGGAAAAGAAAACAGGTAAAGAATATGTTGGAAAAGTAGTAAGTGATAAAAACGACAAAACAGTAACTGTTCTAGTTGAAACTTATAAAAAAGATCCACTTTATGGTAAACGTGTAAAGTATTCTAAGAAATATTCTGCTCACGACGAAAGTAACAAAGCCAAAGTGGGCGATGTCGTTCGTATTGTGGAAACAAGACCACTATCTAAAACAAAACGTTTTTACGTAGCTGAAATTGTAAAAGAAGCAGTTATTTTATAACTCTTAGGTAAAGGAGGAATATTATGTTACAACCAGAAAGCCGGTTGAAAGTTGCCGATAACTCAGGCGCACGTGAACTTCTAGTGATTCGTGTTTTGGGCGGCAGCAAAGTAAAAACTGGAAATATTGGTGACGTTGTAGTAGGAACCGTAAAAAAAGCTACTCCAAATGGAACCATCAAAAAAGGAAAAGTTGTCAAAGCAGTTATTGTTCGTAGCACCTTCGGGGTACGTAGAGAAGATGGTAGTTATATCAAATTCGATGACAATGCCTGCGTCATTATTAAAGATGATCAAAGCCCTGTTGGTACACGTGTCTTTGGCCCAGTCGCTAGAGAAATCCGTGATAAAGGCTTCATGAAAATTGCATCTTTAGCAAAAGAAGTACTATAAGGAGGTTATTATGAACTTTAAAGTTGGAGATAAAGTAGTAGTAATTTCTGGCTCTAGTAAAGGAAAAGAAGGAAAAATTACAAAAGTGTTCAAAGATGAAAATAAAGTCATCGTTGAAGGCGCTCACATCATCAAGAAACATAAAAAAGGAAATGGTCAAGAATCTGGTGGAATTCTAGAAATCGAAGCCCCTATTCATGCTTCTAACGTGATGTTAATTGATCCAAAAACAAAGAAAAGAACGAGAGTCGGATATACTACCGATGAAAAAACAAATAAAAAGATAAGAATTGCAAAAAAATCAGGCGAGAAGCTTGACTAATTGGAAGGAGGGTAATTTATGAACCGCCTAAAAGAGAAATACTTAAATGAAGTAGTTCCAAGTTTAATGAAAAAACACAATTATAAATCAGTAATGGAAGTACCAAAACTTTCCAAAATCGTAATTAATATGGGTGTTGGAGATGCAACAACTAATTCAAAATTATTAGATGCTGCCCTTAAAGATCTAGAAGTGATCTCAGGTCAAAAACCAGTAGTTACGAAAGCGAAGAAGTCAATTGCCGGCTTCAAAGTAAGAGAAGGACAATCGATCGGTTGCAAAGTAACCCTAAGAGATGAAAATATGTACAATTTCTTAGATAAGTTAATTTCGATCGGATTACCTCGGGTTCGTGATTTCCGTGGTGTAAGTCCAAAAGCCTTCGATGGTAGAGGAAATTACACATTAGGAATTAAAGAACAATTAATTTTCTCAGAAATCGAATTTGATAACGTTGTCAAAGTTCGGGGAATGGATATCGTTTTAGTAACGACGGCTAAGACAAATGAAGAAGCTTATGATTTATTAAGTGAACTTGGAATTCCTTTTAGAAAGTAAGGAGGAAAATATGGCAAAGAAAAGTATGATTGTTAAAGCAAATCGTCCAAAAAAATTTAAGGTACGCGAATATACTCGTTGCCAAAGATGTGGAAGACCTCATGCTGTTATGAGCAAGTTTGGGATCTGCCGTATTTGCTTTAGAGAGTTAGCTTATAAAGGACAAATACCAGGTGTAAAGAAATCAAGCTGGTAGAAGGAAGGAGGATTTTATATGACTGATGTAATCGCTGATATGTTAACGAGAATACGTAATGCAAATCAAATGCATTATCAAGAAGTGAAAGTTCCTGCTTCTAATTTGAAAGTTGAGCTTGCAAGAATTTTAAAAGAAGAAGGATTTATCAAAGACTACAAAGTAGAAAATACGGATGCACAAGGTGTAATTACACTCATCCTAAAATATGGACCAAAAAAAGAAAAAGTTATTTCAGGTTTAAAAAGAATTTCAAAACCAGGACTTCGCGTTTATGTGAAAAAGGATGAAGTTCCAAAAGTATTGAATGGGCTAGGAATTGCCATTATTTCAACATCAAAAGGAATTATGACAGATAAACAAGCAAGAGAACAAAATCTTGGTGGAGAAGTACTAGCTTATATTTGGTAAAATAAGATAAGGAGGTGTCAATATGAGCCGTATCGGAAACAGAAGATTAGTAATACCAGAAGGTGTTACCGTTGAAGTAAAAGATAACGTAGTTACTGTTACAGGACCAAAAGGTTCCCTTTCGACTGCTGTCGCAAAAAACATTACGATTACGCAAGAAGAAAATGAACTAGTAGTCACAAGAAGTAACGACGAAAATAAAACGAGAGCAATGCATGGTACCATCAATGCGAACATCAACAATATGATCATCGGTGTTACCAAAGGATATCAAAAAGAAATCGAAATTATCGGTGTCGGATATCGTTTTGCGCTAAAAGGAAACAAACTAGTAATCAATGCTGGATATTCTCACCCAGTTGAGTTAGAAATTCCACAAGGATTAACCGTTGAAGTTCCAAGTAATACAGAATTAACAATCAAAGGAATTGACAAAATTAAAGTAGGCGAATTCGCAGCAAACATCAGAAAAGTAAGACCACCAGAACCTTATAAAGGAAAAGGTATTCGTTACAAAGATGAACATGTTCGTCGTAAAGAAGGAAAGAAAGCTGCTTAAAATAAGTAGAAGGGAGAAGTTTACTTATGATTAAAAAAGAATCTCGTAATGATATGCGTTTAGTAAGACATGCAAGAGTAAGAAAATCAATCCATGGTACTGAAAGTTTACCAAGATTAGATGTCTTCCGTTCCAACAAAAATATCAGTGCCCAAATCATCGATGATGAAAATGGGGTAACACTAGTTGCTGCTTCGTCAATGGAATTAAAACTAGAAAATGGTGGAAATATCGAAGCAAGTAAAAAAGTTGGTGCACTTATTGCTGAAAAAGCGAAAAAAGCTGGCATTACGAATGTTGTATTTGATAGAGGAGGCTACCTTTATCATGGACGTGTTAAAGCATTTGCAGATGCCGCACGTGAAAATGGATTAGAATTCTAAGGAGGGTATTATGCAAAAGAATAACAAAGACCCAAAGATGAATCGCGAAAACGAATTAGAAGAAAGAGTCGTTGAAGTAAAAAGCGTTACCAAAGTAAACAAAGGTGGCCGTCAACGTAGATTTTCTGCTACTGTCGTTGTAGGAGATCGGAAAGGTCGTGTTGGTCTTGGTATCGGAAAAGCTGCTGAAGTTCCAGATGCTATTAAGAAGGCCATTCAAGCTGCAAACAAAAAACTAATTAAAGTACCTCTAGTAGATGGCACTGTTCCACATGAAATGATCGGAACAAGTGGTGCTGCAAGAGTACTAATTAAACCTGCGATCACTGGTACTGGAGTAATTGCCGGTGGAGCTGTCCGCGATATTTTAGAACTTGCTGGTGTCCGTGATGTCGTTTCAAAATCTCTTGGTGCAAGAACCAAACTTAACATGGCAACGGCTACGATCAATGCATTGAAATCAATGAAGACGGTCGAAGAGATTGCAAAATTAAGAGGAAAAACAAAAGAGGAGATTTTAGGATAATGAAATTACATGAGTTAAAAAAGAACGAAGGCGCAACATTCGCTCGTAAAAGAGTTGGACGTGGCCCAGGTTCTGGATTAGGAAAAACAAGCGGACGCGGAGAAAAAGGACAAAATGCAAGAAGCGGTGGCGGTGTTGGACCAATCTTCGAAGGTGGACAATTACCATTATATCGTCGCTTACCAAAAAGAGGTTTTAGTAACGCAAAGTTTAAAATTGTTTATGCAGTAATCAATGTCGAAGATTTAAACTGTTTCGAAGATGGAACAGTAGTAAACCCAGCTCTTTTAAAAGAAAAGGGAATTATTAAAAAAGAATTAAATGGAGTTAAGATACTAGGAGAAGGTAACTTAGAGAAAAAACTTACAATTCAAGCACATAAATTCTCTAAGAGCGCTTTAGAAAAAATAGAAAAGTCAGGTAGCAAAGCTGAGGTGATCTAAGTATGTTTCAAACTATGAAACAACTATTCGCTCCGACAAATAAAGATCTAAGAAAAAGAATTGGATTTACCTTAATTGCTCTTATGATCTTTGTAGTGGGTACGACAATCAGAGTCCCAGGCACTGCCGATATTACCGGAAATCTAGGATTTCTTGAATTAATTAATGCAATGGGCGGCGGCGCTCTCAAGCAATTTTCTATTTTCGCATTAGGAGTTATGCCGTATATCACAGCCCAGATCATTATGCAATTATTACAAATGGATATTATTCCATACTTTAGTGAATTATCGAAACAAGGGCCAGTTGGACGTCAAAAAATTAATCAGATTACAAGATACGTTGGTATTATCTTCTCATTTTTAGAAGGTTTTGCCCTATCATTTGCCTTTATGAAAGGTCAAGATGCCTTTATGCATCTTTATGTAGCGACGATTTTAACAGCTGGTACAGCATTCCTATTATGGTTGGGTGATCAAATCACTCGGAAAGGAATCGGTAACGGTATTTCATTAATTATTATGGCTGGTATTATTGCTACGTTACCACAGATGTTCATCGAAGCATTTAATGGTTTAGTACTGAATGCAAGCCTTAATATGGCATTAGGAATTGTCTTATTCATCGTATTTATTATCGTCTATTTCGCGATTATTATTGGTGTGATTTTCGTCCAAGAGGCCGATCGTAAAATACCAATTCAATATGCAAATAAATCGACTAGTGCTTACGGTGCACAACAATCTTATATGCCAATTAAAATCAATTCTGCTGGTGTTGTTCCAGTCATCTTTGCATCCAGCTTACTAGCAATCCCATCTACGATTGCTCAGTTTGTGCAAAATGAAGGATTTACAACATTTGTTTCAAAATATTTATCTTATACAACTCCAGTTGGATTTCTTATCTATGTATTACTAATTTTCTTCTTTGGTTATTTTTATACATTTATCCAGTTAAAACCAGAAGAATTAGCAAAAAATTTACAAGATAACGGTGGTTATATCCCAGGTATCCGTCCAGGGAAAGATACCGAAAAATATGTCAGCAATATCTTATCAAAATTAACTGTTTCAGGAAGTATCTTTTTGATTATTATTGCCGGCTTACCAATTTTGTTTAGTGTCTTAATTAGCTTAAATCCAGCAATTAATTTATCGAGTAACGTCACCATTGGTGGTACTGGATTATTGATCGTTGTCGGTGTAGCCCTTGAGACTTATAAACAATTAGAAGGAAGCCTACTTGCAAGAAATTATAAAAAAGGATACTCAAGACGATGAAAAACGTGATATTATTAGCTCCTCCAGCGGCTGGTAAAGGGACCCAAGCCCATCTATTAGAAGAATATTACCATCTTGCTCATATCTCGACGGGCGACTTATTAAGAGAAGCAAGTCGAACAAACGAAGAATTAAGAGAATGCTTAAAAAGTGGTCATTTAGTAAGTGATGAAATCGTACTATCACTTCTAAAAGAGCGTCTCTTAAATTTAAAAGAAGAAGAAGGCTATATTTTAGATGGGTTCCCTCGAACTGTCGCACAAGCAGAGGATTTAAAAGAAATATCTCAAAAAATCCACAAAGAGATCGGATATGTATTTTTGTTAGAAGTTCCAAAGGAAGTACTCGAACAACGAATCACCGGTCGTAGAATTTGTTCTACTTGTGGTGCAATTTACAATCTAAATAACGAAATGGAAAGACCGACCCAAAAAGATATCTGCAATCGTTGCCATCAGGCATTAACAACTCGGCAAGACGATAATCTAGAATCTTTTGAAGTAAGATATCAAACATATTTAAAACAAACGCAACCACTCGTTTCTTATTATGAAAAACAAAATATTCTCTATCGAATCGATAGCACAAAATCAAAAGAAGAAGTCTTTCAAAAGTTGAAAGAGATCTTAGGAGATTAAACATGATTACGATTAAAAGTGAACGGGAAATAGAACTTTTAAAAAAAGCAGGTAACATTGTCTACCGTACGCATCAGTATTTACGACCTCACATCAAACCAGGAATTACGACCAAGGAATTAGATCGTCTTGCGGAAGAATTTATTCGCAGTCAAGATGCAACCCCTTCTTTCAAAGGATACGAAGGATTTCCAAGTGCGACCTGCATGAGTGTCAATGATGAAGTAGTTCATGGCTTTCCAAGCGACTATCGCTTAAAAGAAGGCGATATTATCTCGATTGATATTGGGGCTTGTTATAAAGGCTATCATGGTGATTCGGCCTGGACTTATCCAGTCGGAAAAGTATCACCGGAAAAAGAAAGTCTGTTGAAATATACAGAAGAAGCACTGTTCCAAGGTTTATCTCAAGTAAAACCAAGAAATCGAATTGGCGATATCGGTGCTAAGATAGAAGAATATGCCACACTCCATCATTTAGGAGTTGTGAGAGAATTAGTCGGTCATGGGGTAGGAACTAGTATTCATGAAGAACCAGATGTTCCCAATTATGGTAAAAAGAATACGGGACCACTTCTCAAAGAAGGAATGGTAATTGCAGTGGAACCGATGTTAAATCTAGGAAGACGTAACGTCTGTATTCTAGACAATGATTGGACCATTGTTACCGAAGATGGTAGTCCTTCTGCACACTTTGAACATACGGTGGCAGTAACCAAAGATGGCTATCAAATTTTAACGGGAGAGTGAAAAAATGGCAAGAGATGATACAATCGAAACCGAAGGAAAAGTTCTTGAAATTATTCCAGGTGGCAAATTTAAAGTAAAATTAGAAAATGGCCACATCGTCGAAGCTCACGTTTCTGGTAAAATACGAATGAACTACATTCGCGTCTTACCGGGGGATACAGTGACGATAGAACTTTCACCCTATGACTTAACACGTGGGCGTATCACCTATCGCAAGAATTAGGAGGAAGAATTATGAAAGTGAAACCATCAGTAAAACCAATTTGTAGCAAATGCAAAGTAATCAAACGTAAAGGTAAAGTAATGGTTATTTGTGAAAATCCAAAACACAAACAAAAACAAGGTTAATTAGGAGGTGTATTTAAATGGCACGTATTAAAGGAATTGATCTTCCAAACGAGAAACATGTAGAAATTGCTTTAACAGCAATCTATGGTATCGGAAGACCATTAGCAAAACAAATTGCAAAAAATGCAAACGTTGACCCAGACAAAAAAATGAAAGATGTCGATCAAGACGAATTAGCACGTCTTCGTGACGAAATTCAAAATCTTACCGTCGAAGGAGATCTTCGTCGTGAAGTAACTATGAACATTAAAACAAAAATGGAAATTAACAGTTATCAAGGTGTTCGTCATAAAAGAGGCTTACCAGTAAGAGGTCAAAGTACAAGAAGTAATGCTCGTACACGTAAGGGAAAAGGTAAGACTGTTGCAAACAAGAAAAAATAGTTAGGTAAAGGAGGTTTCGAACATGGCTTATAAGTCAAGAAAAAGAAAAGTAAAAAAGAATGTACCAGAAGGTGTAGCTCATATTCATTCTACATTTAACAATACCATCACGACAATTACAGATAAAGAAGGTAATGCAATTAGTTGGGCATCAAGTGGTGCATTAGGATATAAGGGTAGTAAAAAATCAACTCCTTTTGCTGCTGGACTCGCTGCTGAGGCTGCAGGAAAAGCTGCTTACGACTTAGGAATGCGCAAAGTAGAAGTATTCGTAAAAGGACTAGGTCCAGGAAGAGAAACAGCAATTCGTTCCTTACAAACAGCCGGTCTTGAAGTAACAGCAATCACTGATGTTACCCCAATTCCACACAATGGATGTCGTCCACCAAAACGCCCTAGAGGGTAACTAATATAAAGGAGGAGTTTCATGTTACAATTTGAAAAACCAAACTATAAAATCACAGACTACGTCGAAAGTAATTTTTATGGTAAATTTGAACTTGAACCATTAGAAAGAGGATTCGGTACAACAATCGGAAATGCGTTAAGAAGAGTAATGTTATCATCTCTTCCAGGTAGTGCAATCACGAGTGTAAAAATCGATGGTGTATCACATGAATTCCAAACGATCGATGGTGTAATTGAAGACGTTGCTTTAATCGTATTAAACTTAAAAGGTGTTGTCATTAAGAATCATTCGAATGAAAACAAAGTAATTCGTCTTTCTGCTAATACAGAAGGACCAGTAACTGCTGGTATGATCGAACACGATGCTGATATCGATATTGTCAATCCAGACAAAGTGATTTGTAACCTTGCAAAAGGTGGCAGCATCAATATGGAAATGACTGTTGCAAATGGTCGTGGATATGTTAGAAGTGAAGAAAACAAACGCCTATTAGATACGAAAAAAATCGGTACGATTGCAATTGATTCGATTTATTCACCAATCGAAAGAGTTTCTTACGAAGTTCAACCAGCTCGTGTTGGTCAAAATGAGAACTACGATCGTTTAATACTTGAAGTATGGACCAATGGTGCGATCAAACCAGAAGAAGCAGTAGCTCTAGCATCTCGTATTTTAATTGAACACTTCAATTTATTAACGGATCTTAGCAAAATTGCGGATATGACGGGTCTTATGATTGAAAAGACCGAAGATCCAAAAGTAAAAGCCCTTGAAACGACAATTGAAGATTTAGACTTCTCAGTTCGTGCTTACAATTGTTTAAAACGTGCAGGCATTCATACACTACAAGATCTTGTCAATAAATCAGAAACTGATATGATGAAAATTCGTAACCTAGGTAAAAAATCTCTCAAAGAAGTATTAGATAAAGTAAGAGATTTAGGTTTAGTGTTACGTGATGAAGATTAAAAGTAAGGAGGAAATATGGCATACAGAAAATTAGGACGTGTAAGTAAACACAGAAAATCAATGCTAGCGAATCTTACGATGGATTTAATTAACAATGAATCAATCGTCACGACTGAAACAAGAGCCAAAGAAGTACGTAAGTTTCTTGATAAAATGGTTACGTATGGAAAAGATGGTAGTTTAGTATCAAGAAGAAAAGCAATGGCATTCTTACACAATGACGATAAAACAACGAAAAAAGTATTCGAAGATTTAGCCGTTCGTTATAAAGATCGTAATGGTGGATATACACGAATTTTAAAAATGAATGAAAGAAAAGGCGATGACGCCTTAATGGTAACAATCAAATTAGTATAAGAGAAGGGTAACTTTCTCTTTTTTTGTTGCCCTTTTGATTTGTTTTGTAATAAGATAAAAATAGAAGGGAAGGACGATTATGCCAAAAGAAAATACGTTTCATATACCATTTATAATACAAGAAGATTATCAAAAATATGATGGAATCGAGGAGGAACTCGCCTTTGGATTTCTGCGTTTTACATCGCAAGAAGAACCAAGTATCTCAATTACTCTCTATGGTTTTATCGGAAGAGATAAAAAATTACGAGGACCGATGAAGTATTGGGAAGAAGATTGTTATGTGATGATCGATGATACGAATTATCAAACTTATCAAGCATCGCTTAATCCATTGTTTCATTCCGCAGAAAAAAAGACTGCAAAGAAAAAAGACAAGATGAAAGAAGAAAGCATCCGAATAGCCTCCGTCTACTGCAAAAGAAAGTAATAACAAAAAATATCGTATTAAAATGTTTCTTCGTTCCTAAAAAAGAGTAAATCATAGTTTGATTTGCTAGAAATAATTGGAAAATGATAGATTATATACTATGTTTTTGTTATAATGATACTAGGGGTGGTAAAGATGAAAGCATTAATTACAGGTGCCTCATCTGGAATTGGTCTATCGATGGCAAACTATTTGAGTTCGCAAGGATGCGAATTAATTTTAGTAGCTCGCGATAAAGAAAAATTAGAAAAAGTACAAGCATCACTTAAAACAAAGACAAAGTTAATCATTATGGATTTAAGTGTCGAAAGTAATGCCAAAAGTCTTTATGTTTTGTGCAAAAATGAAGAGATCGATATTTTAATTAATAATGCTGGTTTTGGCTTATGCGGTACTTTTACTGAAACCGATTTAAATCGCGAATTAGAAATGATCGATTTGAATATGAAAACAGTACATATTTTGACTAAGCAATTTCTAAAAGATATGAAAAAAAGAAATCGCGGATATATTCTAAATGTAGCCAGTTCGGCAGCGTTTGCTCCAGGACCCTTAATGGCAACTTATTACGCGACGAAAGCATATGTACTAAGATTGACCCAAGCGATTCAATACGAATTAAAAAAAGAAAAATCAAATGTAGTAGTTTCTTGCTTATGTCCTGGTCCAGTTGATACGAATTTTAATAAAGTCGCGAATGTGAAATTTTCGATCAAACCACTTAAGAGTGATGATGTTGCGATCTATGCCATCGATCAAATGTTAAAAGGGAAAAAAGTAATTGTACCCGGCTTCAAAATGAAAATAACTCGTTTCTTCAGTCGTTTTGCCTCGGATAATTTAAAGTGTAAAGTGGTTTATCAAGTGCAACGAAAAAAAATAAAATAAGTTAAGTTTTCTTAACTTTTTTTATGTCTTGCTTGCATCTTTCAAAAGAACGAGATAAACTAGAAAAGTCGGAGGATATATGAAAGACTTAAGATTTGTTGTAATACCGTTTATAAGCCTTATATTGGCTCAATTAATAAAGTTTGGACTAGAATCTTGGAAAGCAAAGAAATGGCGCTGGGCACGCCTTTTTAATGGCAATGGAGGTATGCCAAGTTCACATACCGCCTTTACCTTTTCTTTGACAATTGCTTTAGCAATCGAATTTGGAGTGCATAGCCCCTTATTTGCAATATCACTTGTTTTCAGTATCATTGTTGCTTATGATGCCATGGGCCTTCGCATGCAAAGTGGAAAACAAGCTCAAGCAATCAATAAAATTATCGACGAATTATTTGAAAAAGATAGAACTCTTGGAATGCAGTATGTGAAAGAACAATTAGGCCATCAACCAATGGAAGTAGTGATGGGAGCACTCTTAGGCAGTACTGTTGCAATCGCCATATTAGCATTAATTTAAAAGAAACGAAGAACTGACTTGATAAATTTATACACGAAATAAAAAGTTCTTAACTATGACAACACCGATAATTAATCGGTGTTGTTTTAAGTTTATTTTTAATTTTTATGTTATTATTATAGTATACAAATTTGTTCAATAC
>CALVRU010000019.1 GCA_944358775.1 uncultured Bacilli bacterium
TTCAAGATATGTATTATATATTATTAGGTGACATTTTCAAAAAATTTAAAGGTGACAAAATCAAAAAGGTTTAACAATTTCTCTTTCTATATTTTCTTTTTTATTAAAAAGTGGTACAATTCAAATATGCGGATATGGTTTAGTGGTAGAACGTGACCTTCCCAAGGTCGAAAGGCGGGTCCGATTCCCGTTATCCGCTCCAAATGAAAGAAAAAGAGCCAAAAAAAAGGTTCTTTTTTCATACCTAAAATACCTTTACTTATATGATGGAAATTTCATCGATTTCTTCGATAAAGTCATTGCGTTTTTTAGAAAAAGGAGTATAATAATTATTGAGAACAGTTATCAATAAAGGAAGATCAAATGAAAAATCGAAATACGAAACAAAAACAAATGATTTTAGATACGTTGAAAAAAGATCACAATCATCCCACCATTCAAGAATTATTCGAACAAATAGTAGCCCAAGAGGAAGTGGGACAAGCAACGGTTTATCGGAATATGAGTCGGATGGTCGAAGAAGGACTAGTGAACAAGATCGCTATGCCGAATGGCGTCGATCGGTATGATGCAGATCTAAGTAATCACTATCATTTAGTATGTCGTAAATGTGGACGCCTAATGGATATCTTTGATGACAAACTACCAGAACGCTTGATGAAAATTGAAAAAGATAAACACATCCAAATTGATAATACGAGCATTCTATTGGAAGGTATATGTAGTGACTGTTTAAAAAAGGAGGAGTAATGAAGAAGTATCGTTGCAAAATTTGTGGATATACGGTTGAAAAAGAGTCTCTAGAAGAAGATTTTGTCTGCCCGATCTGTGGAGTAGGTAAAGATCTATTCGAAGAAGTAGTCGAAGATAAAGAAGCCCAATTAGAGGTAAATGAGTTGTTAAAAAAGAGTACATTACCGAAAAGATATCGTTGTAAGATATGTGGATATATATACGATGAATCGACCGAAGAAGTACGTTTTCAAGATTTGCCAGATGATTGGATTTGTCCATTGTGTGGTGTCGGTAAAGATATGTTTGAAGAGATAGAAGAAGAAAAAGAAGAACCATCAAAGGAAGAAATCGACAAGCGGGTCCCAATCGAAGAGGATAATCCAGGAATTGCTCGTATCATGGAAAAATGCATTAACTGTGGTCGCTGTAAAACAATTTGTGAAAACTTAGTTGGTATTAAATACGATTATTCGAAAACAAAATGTGCTATTTGTGTCAATTGTGGACAATGTGTTTTAAATTGTCCGGTCGGTGCATTAGTACCAAAATATAATTACAAAAAAGTAAAACGGTATATTGATGATCCCGATAAGATTGTCGTTGCCTTTACTTCTCCGGCAGTTCGAGTTGCCTTAGGAGAAGAATTTGGCTTACCATCCGGAAGTTTTGTAGAAGGGCAAATGATCGCTGCTCTAAGAGCCGTTGGATTTGATTATGTGTTTGATACAACCTTTGGAGCAGATCTTACCATCATGGAAGAAGCTAGTGAACTAATCAAAAGATTACAGAAGAAAGAAAAATTACCACAGTTTACAAGTTGCTGCCCGTCCTGGGTAAAATATTTAGAGATCTATTATCCAGAATTAAAAGATCATTTATCGACAGCGAAAAGTCCGATTTCTATGCAAGGGGCGATGATTAAAACTTATTTTAGTAAACGCCAAGGAATCGATCCCAAGAATGTAATCGCCGTTGCCTTAACACCTTGTACGGCGAAAAAAGCGGAAATCAGGAGAGTGGAATTAAACGATAGTGGGAAGTATTGGAATGACGAAGAAATTCGGGATACGGATGAAGTAATTACCACGAGTGAGTTTGCTGTAATGCTACGCGAAGAAGGCATTGAATTTACAAAATTAGAAGAAAGTAAATACGATGATATGTTTGATCGCGGCAGTGGAGCGGGCCTTATCTTTGGTAATTCCGGTGGAGTAATGGAAGCGGCTCTTAGAACTGCTTATCACTTCTTAACCGGTCAAAATCCAGAAGGACGGCTATTGAATTTAACGCCAGTAAGAGGTATGGAACAGGTGAAAGAAGCAACCGTCGAAATTGCTAATACTCCGTTGAAAGTAGCTGTAGTATATGGGCTTCCAAATGTAGTACCACTGTTAGAAAAACTCAAAAAAAACGAGTTAGATTATCAGTTTATCGAAGTGATGAACTGTCCCGGTGGTTGCATTGGTGGCGGTGGTCAACCATTGGTACCAATTGGTAAAATGGATGAAATTCGCCTAGCGCGAATGAATGGTATTTATCAAAAAGAAGAACGAGACGTGATTCGTTCCTCATACGAAAATCCTGATATCCAAAAAATATATGAAGATTTTCTAGAAAGTCCGTTGAGTCCACTCAGCGAAGAATTACTTCATACCGCGTATGAAGATAAAAGTGAGTTATTAAAAGAGAAAGATACTCTTTTAATATAGATAAAATAAAAAAGAAGGAGAGATTAAGAATGAAAGATTTAAAAGGATCAAAAACAGAAGCTAACTTAATGGCTGCATTTGCAGGTGAAAGCCAAGCGACAAACAAATATACTTATTATGCATCGAAAGCGAAAAAAGATGGGTATGAACAAATTGCTGCAATTTTTGAAGAGACAGCACGTAATGAAAGAGAACATGCAAAATTATGGTTCAAATATCTACATGGCGGAGAAGTTCCAGGTACTGCTGAAAATTTAAAGGATGCTGCTGCTGGTGAAAACTTCGAATGGACAGATATGTATAAAGGATTTGCAGAAACAGCAAAAGAAGAAGGATATCCTGAATTAGCATATCTATTTGATGCTGTTGCTAAAATTGAAAAAGAACATGAAGAGAGATATTTAACATTATTAAAGAATGTGGAAGATGATCGTGTGTTCCATAAAGATGGAGACAAAATTTGGATCTGCCGCAACTGTGGACATGTTTATGTTGGCAAAGATGCACTTGATATTTGTCCAGTTTGCAAACATCCACAAAGCTTCATGGAAGTAAGATGCGAAAATTATAAATAAAAGGCATAATGGAACGAAAGGGATTCATAATAAAAATGTAACAAGAATGTTCTTGTTACGATAATTCCAAGGGTAATGTAGATCCCCTTGGTTTTTTTGTGGCCTAAAATATAGTATAATAAAAAAGAAGAGGTGAATTATGATAACGGTAAATTGTCAGAGTAGCATTAAAATAACAGGCCCAAAAACAGTTTATTTTGATCCTTTAAAAGTACCAGAAACGCATGATGCAGATATGATTTTGATTACCCATCCACATTGGGATCATTTTTCGGAAGAAGATATCGAAAAGGTAAAAAACAAGAACACGATCATAATCGGACCACAAGATATCAAAGAAGCTTCTTTAAAAATGAATTTTGAACAAAATCAAATCATTACAATATTACCCGGTGAACAAATAGAAATCGAAGGAATTAAGATACATACGGTACCGTCTTATAACGTAAACAAGAAATTTCATCTGCGTGAAAACAATTGGCTAGGTTACGTTGTAGAGATAGAAAATATTACATATTATATCATGGGCGATACGGATGCTTTAGAAGAAAATAAACAGATATATTGTGATATTCTATGTATACCGATTGGAGGAACGTATACGATGAATGCTCAAGAAGCAGCCCGTTTCACGAATGAGCTAAAACCTAAAATAGCAATTCCAATTCATTATGGAATGGTTGTAGGGTCGAAAAAGGATTTCGATATATGGAAAAGTTTAGTCGATAAAGAAATCACAATCGAAGAGAAAATACAACTGTAAATAAATTTTAAAAAACGTAAATTTACACACAAATTTACGTTTTTGTTTACGTAAACCATTGGACAAATATGGGCATTTGTCACTTCATTTGCATATTTTATGATAGAATAGAAAATATACGAAATGAGGATGATTATGAAAAAAACATGTAGTTACTTGAGTATGACAATGAATCTCATGATTTGTTTGTTACTCGTGTTTAACCTTGCTATTTTCCATATCGATATAAAAAGATATAGTTCCTTTGTCGAATACGATGCTACGACGTATGTTTCTTATAACAAGAAAGAATTAGTAGAAGAAGTAATAGAAGTCGAAGAAAAAGCAGAGAAAACCGAAACAGAAAGCAATCAATCGTCACAAGAAATAAGCAGGAAAGACGAACCAAAAGAGGTAATTGAAGTTTCCGAACCAGAAGACCAAGAAGAATCTTCATCGAAGGAATCTACCGAAACAATTTTAGAAACGTATCAGGGTGTACTAAGCGGCTATGGTCCGGATTGTCTTGGTTGTACTTCGAATAAAACTGCTTCTGGTTACTATATCGGGGAAGGAAATATTTACTTTAATGACCCGACTTATGGAACTGTTCGTATTGTATCAGGAGATTCCAAATACCCATTTGGTTCCATTGTCCGAATTAGTAATACTACAATTTCGACAGAACCGATCCTTGCAATTGTATTAGATCGTGGTGGAAGTATTGGAATCGATAAAAAGATTCAATTTGATCTTCTATTTGCAACCGAACGAGATGCTTCTCCATTAGGATTGAACTACAATGTAACTTTTGAAATATTAAGATTGGGTTACGCTTAACATTTTGTTTCCTTTGTGTTACAATAGAAAACACAAAAAGGAGGAACCAAAATGCAAGTAGTAAAATACAAAGAACCAATCGCCACTTTCAAGTATCGTTTAAGAGATAGTTGGGGTATTTTCCGGTTACGTCTTCTATGGTGTGATCTTTCTATAGCAACGTATTATGGATGGGTAAATTTTCGCAATCGCTCGAAATTTTTAGAGAATACCAAAAATAATTTACATGCATCTTTTCGAAGTTGGAAAGAAAATCGGAAGAATAAGAAAAATCAGCGCCAGAAAGCTAAATTTAGTGATAAAGAAGAACAAGAATATCTAATGAGACTTCAGAATCATTTTGAAATGATAAGAGAAGAAGTAGACGAGTTGTTGGTAATTCCAATGCCGAAAGGACATAGTTTGTTGGAATTGACGAAGAAACAGGGAGAGTATTTATTAAATTTTCCAGAAGAAAAAAGAGAAGAGGAAATGGCCCGTTTATTCCGTTCGATTGATGAAGAAAAAAATTCGGAATACAACATTGATGAAGAGACTCGTCGTGAAGTGGCAAAAGTATTTCAAAAAATAAAAAAGAATAAATAGAAAAGGGGAAACAAAATGGCTAGTTTATTACCTATTTTGAAAGAACGATATTCTTGTCGGAAATTCACGGATCAAGAAGTCGAAGAAGAGAAAATAAATGCAATTTTAGAAGCAGGACGAATTGCTCCAACGGCGCATAATAATCAACCTGTAAGAGTAAAAGTTTTAAAAGAAGCAGAGGCTCTCCAGTTACAAGAAGCAACTCCGTATATGTATCATGCCCATCTTGCTTTTGTAGTTTGTTATGATAAATCGAAAGAGTGGATTCGTCCATTCGATCAAATGGGGAGTGGTGTTATCGATGCATCGATTGCCACAACCCAGATGATGTTAGAAATAACAGCCCAAGGTTTAGGTAGTACTTGGGTAGGTCATTTTGACCCACTTAAAGTAAAAGAACTCTTAATGTTACCTACTAATATAGAACCAGTAGCAATTCTTCCTGTTGGCTATAAAAATCAAGAACCGAGTCATTTACATGATACTCGTAATCCGATCGATCACTTTTTAATTTAAGTACTCGCTTGAGTGCTTTTTTTCTGTCAAATTTTGACTAAAATATACTTTTTTAAAGGTAATAAGACAAACTTTTGTTATACTAGATAGGGAAAGAATAGGTGTGAGTTATGCAAGAAGAAATTATCCAAGAAATTAGTAAACAGTTGAATATTACAATAAAACAAGTACAAGCTGTTTTAAAATTATTAGAGGAAGGCAATACGATTCCTTTTATTGCCCGCTACCGGAAAGAAGCTACCGGAGCTTTAGACGAAGAAGTGATTCGGACGATCAACGAAGTGTACGAGTATCAAGTAAATCTATTAAAAAGAAAAGAAGATGTCATTCGTTTAATTGATGAAAAAGGAATGTTGACGGACGAATTAAAGCAGTCTATTTTGGCATGTCAGAAATTAGTGGAAGTAGAAGATTTGTATCGTCCATACAAAGAAAAGAAAAAAACAAAAGCGACGGAGGCAATTGCTCTAGGATTAGAACCACTTGCCAATGAAATAATGAAATTCCCAAAAGATCAGGATCTCGATACAATGGCATCGAAATATGTAAATGATAAAGTTCCGACTATCGAAAAGGCCATCGAAGGTGCAAAGTATATTATTGCGGAACGAATTAGTGATGATGCTACCTATCGAAAAGAAATTCGTAAATTTGTCTATCAAAATGGTGTGTTAGTTTCGAAAAAGAAAAAAAATGCCGTCGATGAAAATAAAACATACGAGATGTATTATGAGTATCAAGAGAGTGTTCGTAGTATCAAACCGCATCGTATTTTAGCGATGAATCGTGGGGAAAAAGAAGATGTATTATCGGTTTCCATTGATGTAAATCAAGAAGATATTATCGCTTATCTAAATCGAAAAGTGATTAAAAATGAAAATTCTAAAGTAGTAGAAGCCGTTCAAGAGGCGATTAAAGATAGTTTGAAACGATTGATTTATCCGAGCATCGAACGTGAAATAAGATCAGATTTAAAAGAAGTTGGTGAAGATGCTGCAATTGATAATTTTTCGAAAAACTTAGAAAAATTGTTGTTGACGCCACCAATGAAAGAGAAGATGGTATTGGGGTATGATCCAGCTTATCGAACAGGATGCAAGTTAGCGGTGCTCGATCGAACCGGAAAACCTTTGGAGATTGCCGTTATCTATCCGACTCCTCCACATAATAAGATCGAAGAGAGTAAGAAAAAAGTATTAGAATTAATCGATAAATATCAAATTGATATTATTGCAATTGGAAATGGTACTGCCTCAAGAGAGTCAGAAGCGTTTATTGCCGATTGTATCAAAGCGTGTCCTCGTAAAGTCGAATATTTAATTGTCAGTGAAGCGGGGGCCTCTGTTTATTCCGCATCAAAATTAGCAATTCAAGAATTCCCAGATTTAACAGTGGAAAAACGAAGTGCAATTAGTATTGGCCGTCGTCTACAAGACGCTTTATCGGAATTAGTAAAAATCGATCCGAAAAGTATTGGTGTGGGATTATATCAACATGATGTTACGCCGAAAAAATTAGAAGAATCATTAAACTTTGTAGTAGAGAAAACAGTCAATCAGGTTGGGGTCAATGTCAATACCGCGAGTCCATCTTTATTGCAATATGTATCTGGAATGACGAAAAAAGCCATCGAAGCGTTAATCTCTTTCCGAGACCAATATGGTAAGATTACTTCGCGTGATGAATTGAAAAAAGTAAAGGGTATCACGCCGAAAGTGTATGAACAGGCAATTGGATTTATGCGTGTCTTAGAAGGAACGAATCCACTTGATAAAACACCGATTCATCCGGATAACTATCAGGATGCGATGAAACTATTAGAAACCTTATCTTGTACGGTAGAAGATTTAGGTACGGAAAAATTAAAAGAGAAACTAAAAGAAGTCGATGAAATAAAACTCGCGGAACAATTAAAGATCGATCGCTATACGCTCCACGATATGATGGAAGCATTACAAAAACCGAATCGTGATCCACGTGACGATATGCCACATCCATTATTAAGAAGCGACGTCTTACACCTAGAAGACTTACATGTCGGGGACAAACTACAAGGAACGGTTCGAAATGTCGTAGATTTTGGTGCTTTTATTGATGTCGGATTGCACGATGATGGTTTAGCCCATATTTCACGTCTTGCTAATCGTTATATTAAGCATCCCCAAGAAGTAGTAAGCGTCGGTGACATTGTCGACTGTTATGTTTATGAAGTAAATTTAGAAAAACAGAAATTATCATTAAGTTTGCTTCCATTAGAACAATTAAAAAAAGGATCAATTTGATCCTTTTTGTTTGATATATTCGAAAAAATCAGCAAGACTTGCAAAACTTCCACGACTGTAAGGAGATAGCTTTGCATTTGCATTTTGCACGGTATATCCCTCAAATTCACGAATCATGCTAAGGTCGTTGTTGCCATCACCTAATGTATAAATATGCGTAGGGGATAGATGTTCCGCTTCACAAAGGAGTCGAATTCCGACTGCTTTATTACTTTTACTTGAGGTAATGTTGATCCAGTGGGCACTCAAATAACCGTCGATCTCAGGATAGTTTTGCACAAGTTCCTGTAAGATACGCTCGGCCATTTCAGAGTTATAGTATCTTGCAATAATCGAATTCGGTTTTGTGATCGGCCTAGGAAACAATTGATATCCATCGTCAAAATACACTTCGTTGGTCACACCACTTGCAATTAGCTTCTGAAACAGTTCAACACTGATACTAGAGTCGATCGTAATACTAGAAATTTCATTTCCCTTGGAATCGAATATTTTAGATCCATCGATACAAATAAGATAATCATAAGGAATCTGATATTGCTTGATTTCTTTCATTAAAGAAGTATAATTACGTCCAGAGTTAATCACAAAAAGGTTACCTTCTTCTCGAAATCGCTGAATCGCATGTATATTTTTTTCTAAAGATGGATAATCTATAAATAGAGTACCATCAAAGTCACTAACCAATAACTTCATAAACACGTTCCTTTCGGATAGTAATTTTATTATATCAAAAAATATGCTTGACAACTAGTGAAAAATCAGTATAATTAAATATGTCACAAAAATTTTATGCGGATGTAGTTTAATGGTAGAACTTCAGCCTTCCAAGCTGACCACGTGGGTCCGATTCCCATCATCCGCTCCATTGGGAAATCTGTTCGAACTTTATGTTTGAACTTAACATATAGAATATCAATTTCTAAAAGAAGTTGATATTTTTTTGTGTTTAAGAAAGGACAGATTTATAATGATTAATATTATTAGTAAAGAAATACCTATTGAGAAAGATTTACAAAAGAAAATCAAATTTATATGTGATTTTTGTAATACTACTCCTACTTTTATAAATGGTAGTATCAAAAAGATTGAACATACTAATTTATCTTATATTGAACCTCATAGAATAATTATTAATGGGATTAATTTTCTAGCATTTAATTATTCAAAATCTCTTTATGTAGGAAATTTACAAAATAATATTGAATTTAATGAACTTGAAGATTTTATAAAATCATTTAATTAATTTATCGTTTTTATCAAATATATCAACTTCTCTTTATATTGTTAAAAGGCATACCTATTGACTTTTATGCATTTTGTGATAATATATAGAACCAATAAATGACAAGCAGTATCCGTCTTTTATTAGAAAGTAGGTACACTATGGTCAAAATCACAAATTACTTTAAGGATTTATATATGTTAAATAATCGATTTATGAGGAGTCAAAGGTATTAGTTTTTAAGCTAGTATTTTTGACTCCCTTTTTTTGTATTTAGGAAGGGATTGATATTATGGAAATAGAAAAAATAAATTGTGGAATCTATATGAGAGTATCTACAGAAGATCAGGCACGAGAAGGATTTAGTTTAGGAGAACAAAAAGAACGATTAGAGGCTTATTGTAAGTTTAATGGTTATCATATAGTCAAATATTATGAAGATGCAGGAATTAGTGCTAAAACTGGTAATCATAGGCCAGAATACGAGCAAATGCTAGAAGATGGAAAAAAAGGTATTATAAATATGATTGTTGCCTTAAAATTAGATAGAATTACAAGAAGTATTAAGGATTGGGAAACACTTATGGACTACTCTGATACTTATAATGTTGCTCTTGCTTTTGTAAATGATAAAATTGATACAACTAATGCGAATGGTAAAATGGTATCAAGAATAATGATGAGTGTTAGTCAAAATGAAATTGAAAGAACAAGTGAAAGAACTAAAATAGGTTTATCTGGAGCTATTAAATCAGGTCATATTCCCCATCAAGCACCATTTGGTTATAAACATTTAGAAAAAAGACTTGTACCAGATGAAACAACAAAAGATGATGTTATTAGAATATTTAATTTATACCATCAAGGAAATTCATATCAAACTATTGCTAACATTTATAACAAAGAAAAGATATTTGGTAAAACTAATTGGTATGATTCAACTATATTAAAAATAATTGAAAATGAAATATATAAAGGAGATTTCATTCATGGTAAAAGAACTAAAAATCCAACTTATTATGAAAATGTTGTTGAGCCTTTAATATCAAAAGAATTATGGGAAGAATGTCAGGTGCAACAAAAAAAGAATTCTAGAAGTTATAAAAGAACTCTTACTTATCTTTATTTACAAAAACTAACTTGTCCTAAATGTAATAGGATTTTGGGAGGCAAAGCAACAACAAAGAAAAACGGAAATGTTTATTATTACTATTATTGTAATGATTGTAAAATTAATTTAAAAGAAAATGTTGTATCAGATTATTTTGATAATTTTATAGAAGAAATATGTGAGTATGATTCAGTAGTAAACGGCTTCTTCCTACCAATGCTTAAAAATAAAATAAATAACCCAAAAGATACTTTAGAAAAAGAATTAAAAGAACAAAACATAAAACTTGAAAGAATTAGAAAAGCATATATAAATGGTGCATTTAATCTTGATGAATATAACAAAGAAAAGGAAATTGTTGAAGTTAATATTGAAAAATTAAATCATAAAATTAAAGATTGTGATATTACTGAAGAATTAACTTTCACACCAGAAGATATTTTAATCAAACGAGATATTGATTATATAAATAAAATACTCTACCCAAAAGAATATGAAGAATATACTTATATGTGGAAAGATTATACACGAGAAGAAAAATCAGAACTTATTATGAGATATGTTGATAAAATAACTTTAAAACTTGATTATAGAGGAAATCCACAAGTTGATGAAGTATTATTTAGAGAAAGTATTTGTAAACCTTGTAATGAACTTTATGATAGTGGTTATATTGATAAAACTGATTATGCAATTATTGGAAATATTGGTGGAATTAAATTGAGATTTAGTGAGTATCTTCCACTTGAAAAAGTTTACGAGCATATATTTAGATTAAGAGAATTTTATAATGTTGGTTATTATGAAGGAATTTATAACTATGAAGATAAAGTTATGTTCTTTAACTTCTATGACAATAGAAGAATTGTAAGAATATTCCCATTAGAAGAATATAAAAAAATGGATAAGATAGAAAAAATAAAAATGGGAGTTATCTTTGTTAAAAATGATGATAAAACTTACCTTGATAACAAAGAAGAAATCTTTGAATATATTCCACCAGTAGTAAATGAAACAATATATGAGTCAGATCAAGCAACAAAAAATAAAATAAATTTGATTAGAACTGATTTAGGAGAATATGTACGAATTTATCATCCAGAAGAATGCGATAAATATAAAGAATTCGAAAAAATATGTAATGGTATGAAATAAAAGTTTTTGCTTACTTTTTTCTAAAAAGTAATAACAAACGAACACGTTTTGTTTGCGTAGCAAATGAAAGTGGGAAAAGTTTGTTTAAATAAATTATGAATAAATTTCTTGCTATAGTAAGAAATTATATGAATAATTTACCTAGATAAAATTATCAATAGTATTGATTATTTTATCAGTCTTATAAAGTAAATCATTACGAAGTTTTGAGTTACTTTTAAGACAGACGGTTTCTAAGGTGTTAAACCTTAGCCCCCATATCTTGATACTTGTGTCAAGATATCTAGGGGGTTATACATCTTGACATGGTATAAATATCATACAAGATATGTAAAAAAGGAGGTTTTATATGAACGAAGGTTTATCTTATTCATTTCATTTAGGAAGTGATAAAAACAAGAAAGCAAATGTGAGAAACAAGGCAAAAGAAAATGCTAGTGGTACTACTTCATTATCTAATAATGCTATTCAAAATATTAAACAACTTGGAAAAGTTAATCATCATAATCTAAGAAAGTATGATAATCAATTAGAATTAATAAATACTATTAAGGGTACAAATGATATTATTAACGATGTGAAAGATTTATATTTAGAATTGTTTGAAGAAGCAAAATTAGAATACAACAACAAACAAAAACGAGATGATAGAAAAATAGAAAATTACTTTGATAAAATCAGTAATGATACTAAACACGATCTTGCTTGTGAAATAATTATTGAACTTGGAGATATGAAGTATTGGGAAAATAAATCTAAAAAAGACAAATTAAAAATGGTTGATGTTTTTAAAGATCAAATTATAGATTTAGAAAAAGTTGTACCTAATTTTAAGGTGGCAAATGCTACTATACATTTTGATGAATCTAGTCCTCATCTCCATATTATAGGAGTTCCTTATAAAGATAATTGTAAAACAGGTTTATCAAGACAAGTTGGAAAATCTGATGTATTTACTAAAGAATCTTTAACTATAATCCAAGATAAAATGAGAGTTTATTGTATCAATTCATTTAATAAAGTTTATAGTTTAAAAGAAGAACTTAAAGAAAAACAGCAAGGTAGAAATCGAGATATTAATGTAAAAGATATGGGCAATTATCAGAGAATGAAAAAACAGCTAAATCAAGATAAAGATAAATTAGATAAAGCCAACAAAAAATCATTGGAATTAGATAATAAGTCGAATAATATAAAAGAACAAATTAATAATCTTAAAATTTCTAAATTGAATAAAGATAATCTTATTTTATCAAAAGAAGATAAAGAAAAACTTATTAAATATATTGATGAAGTCGAGAAAACCAATAATGACTTTAAATCAATTCATAAACTATCTATTACTTTAAATGATGTAGATACTGAACTTAAAGAAAACAAGAAAAATATTGCCAAATTAGAAAAAGAAAATTATAAGTTAAAACAGACTATTAAAGATTTGAATTATCAAATAAATGAAGACAAGGAAGAAATAAGTAAACTTAAATCTACTATAAATAATTTAAAACAAACTATCTCATATTTGAAAGATAAATTTGATAAATTGATTTCGTTCCTACATAGTAAAATTCATAACTGGTACGATAAAGATGATAAATATTTAAATGTTATTAATGATATGTATAAAGATGAAGTTCTTGATGATGAGGATATTGATGATATAGGTTTAAACACAAAAAAAGATGACTTTGAAATATAAGGTCATCTTCTTAATATTATTTAATTAGTTTAGATTCTAAATTTTATATTTAGATGTTTTATGTTTTATAAATTAAAGCATTTTAAAATATAATTATCATAAAATTGAAAAAAGGTTATGTTTAAATTGCTTTAAACTTATAATTTTTAATACTAATTATCAAAAAATTAATAACCAAATAAAACATAGTCAATAGAAATTGCATATTTTATTAATAGTAATATTATAAACTTCTACCTTTTTCTTCTTGAATAATACTATCTTGATTTAGAAATGAATTTAATTTATTAATATTTATATCGTATTTAATTTTTCCTTGTTCATCCTTCGAAGCAAGTAAAAAACTATCAGCTGTATCTTTTATTAACCTTAACTTATAATTATTTTCTTCTTCTGCACTTATGTTTGGATTTTCTAATTTGTAATCAGTTGCCATAACTTCTTGTATGAAAAAGCGAAATTGTTTAGAAAATTCTAATTGTTCAGGAAAATTTTTTCCAATAAATTCATCATACATTGAATCAAACTCTCGAATATTTTTTGCTCGTTCTGTACCCAATCCAAAAGGATAATTTTGCCCAAGTAAATCAATTACAGTTTTCCAATCTTTTGATTTGTCATATTTACTATATTCAACTAAACCTTGTTTTTCTAAACTTTCAAAAAAATGTTTAACATTAACTTGTATTCTGTCAGTTGGAACAATACTTTGTCCACCTTTTGAAATCCACTCTCTAGCAATATATTGTTCTCCTTGTGGTTTAAAAAATTGCGATCCATTACAAACATGAATTGTTATATCTCTATCCGATATTATTTCATCTAAAGCTCCTGCAACTCGTTCATCAATTTGATATTTAACTTTATAATTTCCATTTTCATCTATGTATTCATTAATGTGAGCTCTAGCAATACTTGAATTTCTAAAAATCGAAAAGAATAGTGCATGAACTGGATTATCAGTAGCATAAACATAACTACCTCTTTGAGTGCTTTCAGCCGAGTTAATAACTTCTAAATTTTCAGGACTTCCATGATATAAAACATCTGGTACATATTCAAATATATTGCTATCAGCTCCTAGTGTCGATTTTATTTCTTCTAAACTCATGCCACTTCTTCTTAATTTATTTACTTGTTCTTCAATTGGTAAAAAATTTTTCATTTGTTCTTCATATTTTGACATTTCTTTTTCCAATTTTTTATCAGAAATAAGGTCTCTTAATCTTCTCATATAACTATCTTTCAACTCCATATTATCTTTAAAAATTAAATCTATATTCTTAGATAATTCATCAAAAATGATGTTTAAATCACTTATTTTTTTATAATATTTTATAAAGCGTTGTGTTCTATCATCTTCTTTATCAAATCCTATTGCAGTTCCCATATCAACTATAAAAGATGATAAATTTTCTTGAAATTGTACATCACTTATATATTCTTTATATAAATCTTTACCATTTGAAGACATTTCTAATAATTCATCTTGATTACACGTAAATATAATTTTATCAATTTGTGTTTGTGTCAAATCATTTGGAAAAGAAGATATTAGTTTTTTTACAAATTCTACATTTTTACCATAATTAGATTTTGGATCACCTAATCTATATTTTTTTGCAAAGTCTTCTGCATAATATTGAACTAATCCCTCAGTTATAAAATGCCCAAATTCATCTTTTAAAGTATTATTATTATTATTAGATAAATTAGGTCTTATAAAATAGTGAAATATTTCATGAATTACTATACTATCAACACATGACTTTATTATTTCATCATCTGTTTTACAATCGCTAAAAGATTTTGAATATGGATATATATGAATTTTATTATCACCTTTAGTTCTTCCACCATGTGCAGATGGGACATGATTTACACTATAATTTTCTGGATTATCTATACCATCTTGTTTACTAAAAAATTCAATATCTTCATTTGATGGTTTTTCAATTATAATAAATTGAGAATTTAATAAATTATTTATAGTTTGTAATTGTTCCAGTGTTAAGGAGTTTCCGTACTGATTTTTAATACAAGTTAATATATAATTAGCATACTCATTAATTGATTGTTGGATTTTATCATAGTTAATGTTCATAATTATCACATACCTTCTATATATAATTATAACATCATTTTGATGCTTTTTAATCAACAAGTATTTTATTTTATATAAATTTATGTTAAAATGAATATAGAAATTGATATTACTTACCAAGAAGCAAAAAGTTGTAAATAACTTTACCACTTGCTCCAGTGACGTTTCTGTTCGAACTTTTATAGTTTGAACTTAACATATAATCAATCCGTTTCGGGTTGATTTTTTTGTGTTTACAAAAGAATTAACAATACAAACTTAAACGACAGATATTGACTCTTTCTACTAGAAACTTTATTATATTAGACAAAACAAAGGAGGACCTGCCAAATCTTTTAAATGTAGTTTATTGATTTGGAGGTACATCATTTTATTAATAACAAAGTTAAAGAGATAAAGGTAGTAGATATTTCTAGGACTTTTATCTCTTTTTTAGAAAGGATGGGTGTTATGAGTGAATTAGAAATGATTATACAAAAATATTTATCTAAAACTACAACAGTAGATATCTATTCAAATATAAGTGAAACAGAAATAAATAAACTATTCTATAATATGAAGCAATATGAACGACCAGATATTTTATCCATATATGATAATAAAATAGTAGCTATTGAGCATTTTGAATTTGATAGTTATAAAAATTTAAGAAAAGGTAGTAATCTTAAAATTCAAGAAAACTTTATTGAAAATGAAATGAAAAATAAAATTAATTTAGAATTAAAAACTAAAGATGAAGTTGTCGTTCATGATGAAATAAAAAATACAACTAATTTACAACAATACTACGATAATTTTAAGAAGGTATTTTTATCTCATGTTGATAATATACCAGAATATAGAGAACACATTGAACAGGATTTTGGCAATGAAAAAGATATAGAGTTTTGGTTTTTCGCCGAAGATGTAACTTCGCTTGGAACTCATCAACTTAAAAACGGAAATTTAGGGCCATTGTTACCATTGTCAAATGAAATTTTAGATATTTTAAAAAAGCACAAAGAAATTAAAGGCATAATATTTGGTATATTTGCAATGCATGAACATAAAATGTTAATAATGTATAATGACACTGAAACATTAAATAAATTAAAAGAAAGTGAACAATTTAAAGTTACTGATAAAGAATTTACAACTTTCAACACTAAAATAGTAGGTTTTGCAATAAAAATACCAAAAGAAGAAATGGAGGCTGAAACTAATTAAGGAATAATAGTAAAAAATCATGTGGCTTTTTTATGCTTGCAGTTTTTGTGATTATGCTGTAAAATTTCTTACTAAGAAAGGAGACTTGTGTTAAATCAATGAATAAAAGTTTAATTAATAAAAACAATTATGATAAATTTATTTTTAAAGGAGCGTTAGCGTTAGAATCTTATTATGACGATACTCATGAAAATAAAGACTTGTTTGATAACTTTAATCATAAATTGAAAGAATATCGTTTATTATGTGAGAAAACTGATAAAGATAAAGAACTAATTGTTAATGATTTATTATCAACCATCAAAAAAATTGGAAAAGAAAACTTTGTAATATATGAAGATGGCGATGTTGAATATAATTATACTATAGATAAAGGAGATGAAATTAATGTCGAAGGGTGGAAGTAATAGAGATTGGGGATATGCAAGTTATGATGTTGATAGATATGATGATGATAGCGATTCAAACTTGCAGTATACTAGTTATGAAAAAAGTGGTTCAGTAAATAGATACGGAGACAATGATGATGGTGGACATTCTCATGATCATTGGAATAATAGTTCTGATTATAATAATGGGAATGAACCAGATTATAGTAGAAGAGAAAGCAATAGTTCTCCTAATCCATCCATAGGAGATGTTCAAAATAATGGGGGCTGTTATTTAACTTCTGCCTGTATGAGATGTTTTCAAGAAAATTTTGACGATAATTGCTATGAATTAAGAGTATTAAGATGGTTTAGAGATAATTTTGTTTCAAAAGAAGACATTGAACATTATTACGAAATTGCACCAATAATAGTTGAGTCCATCAATAAAGAAGAAAAATCAGATATTATTTACGATTATATCTATGACAACATAGTTGATTATTGTATTGAACAAATTGAACAGGGAAACTACGATGCGGCATATAGTAGATATAAAAATAGTATTATAGCATTAGAAGAACAATTTGCAAAACCTATTCTACAACGACAATTTGTAAAAACATTAAAAAAAGTTAGAGTATAATAAAACAGAACATTTTACTAAAGTATGAGTAACTCTTTTTGTAAATGTCCCAATTGAGAACGGAAGAACTTAGAATATACTAAGTTCTTTTTTATTTCACATGATCCGTTTGAAAGAAAAGTAATTATTACGTCAATAATAATGTGCGAAAATTGTATCATTTGATTTGAGCAAAAAATCTACAAAATTCCTCCCTAGAATTATAATTGAGATTACGTGACATAGGTCGCAATATTAACAAGGATATATGTAACGAAGAAAGTTGGTTGTTTAAATGGTTTCTTATAATATAATAAGTCCCAAAATAAAATCTTCAACTACACCAAATGGTGTTCACTACATATTCAGAGATATTTCCTTACAAAATAAAGTGATTAACAAAAAATTATTTTATCATCTTTAAAAGATGCAAAAACTTTAAAAAAATGATAAAAAAATTCTCCAAAATCTCTTTTAAAAAAGTTATAATATTGAACGAACGGTGGTGGGAGAAAAATGAGTACAGCTTGGATCGATCAACTGAAATTAGATCATGCCCTTCGTCGCTTACAGCAAGATCAAATAGAGGCGCTAGAAGACATTTACCAAATGATGTATGCACCCATCTTTAAGTATACGTTTTCGATGGTTCGAAATTATCATCAAGCAGAAGATATTACACAAGAAGTTTTTTTAAGGATCGAACGATATAAGAATAAGTATAGTGCTCGGACAAACCCCAAAGCATGGATCTATACTATGACTAAAAATTTGATTTATAGTAAGCAAAAACAGCAAAAGGAGATTGCTCTCGAAAAAGAAAAATTACATTTTGTAATCGATCACCAGTATTTACAAGAACAAACCGATTTATCCTTCGTCAAAGAAGCACTGGATCTATTATCAGAAAAAGAGCGGCAAGTTGTTACACTCCATATATACGGTGGTTTAAAACACTATGAAACAGCTCAAGTGTTAGACATCCCATATTCGAAAGTTCGTTCTATCTATACTTATGCGCTCCATAAGATAAAAAAGAATTTAAGGGGGAAAAAATATGAAGAGACGCATTGAAAAAAAATTACGACAAAGCCTTGAAGTAATACTACCAAATGAATCTTTATCTCTACCTACCATTCACTCTACTTTTAAATGGAGTTATCTTTTTATATCAATTCTCGTAATTAGTAGCATTCTATTATTAGAAAGACCAATCGTCTACTTCAACCAAGGAATTCCGGTGATGATGAATACAGTAAAGATGTTTTCAGTTGAAGAACAACAAAACACTTATCCATGGCAGGAATCGAACAACATTACATACGACTATCAACAACAAGAGGAATACTTACAAATATCTTATCAACGAGGTAACATGGTAAATGTAATGTTGAAAAAAGGCGACTTAACAGTTGAATCGTCAATCCATAGTAGTAAGATTGATCACTATAAAGTATATTTGTATCAAGAAAAAGAAAATTATCAAGCTACTTGGCAATATCAAGACTTTATAGTAATTGTTCAATCAAGTGGCGAGAAATCACACTTTATTAACGAAATAAAGCATATTATGAAGGAGAATTTGAAATGAAAAAAGTTTTAATTGCGATCTGTGCAGTACTAGCATTATTTATGACTGGTTGCGGCACCAAAGAAAAGAATATTGAAGGAACATTAGAAGACATCATGACAAAAGTTTATGAAGGAATTTCAGAGGAAGAATTACCAATGATGTTATCGAATGTCGAAGTGACAAAAGAAAATGAGGAAAATTTCCTAGGTACTACCGATCTTGATTTTAAAGAAGCGTTGGCATCGGAATCGATGGTCGGATCGATTGCTCATTCTGTTGTATTGGTTCGAATGAACGAAGATGCTGATATCGAAAAAGCCAAAGAAACTATCAAAGAAAAAGCAAATCCAAGAAAATGGATCTGTGTCGAAGCAAGTAATGTATACGTGGAAAGTAAGGGCGATCTCATTATTCTAATTATGAGTGATGAAAAAGCGGATACATTAAAAACCAATTTTGAAAATCTAAAATAGAGTCTTCTTAAGAAGGCTTTTTTCAAAGGAGCAAAGTATGGTATTTTCAAGTATTACATTCTTATTTTATTTTTTGCCACTCGTTTTATTATTTTATTTTATCTTTCATAAGAAGGGAAGAAATGTAGTTTTATTAATTGCTAGCTTGTTCTTTTATTTTTATGGAGAACCGAAATATATCATTGTATTAATTTTATCCTGTGTATTAAATTATTGGTTTGGAAAACGAATCGAGAAAGATCGAAAGCACGCCAAAAGTTATTTGATTGTAAATTTAATTTTGAATTTCGGAATGCTATTTTACTTTAAATACTTTAATTTTGTAATTCAAAATATCAATGGTTTATTTCATACGGATTTTTCGATACTTTCTATTGTCATGCCAATTGGAATTAGTTTTTTTACGTTTCAAGCGACCAGTTATACAATCGATATCTATCGTCAAAAAGTATCGAGTGCCAAAAATTTATGGACATTTGCTACTTATCTAGCGTTATTTCCACAATTAATTGCCGGACCGATCGTTCGTTATGAAACAGTAAGCGAAGAATTAGAACATCGGCAAGAAACCAAACAAGAGGTTGCCCAAGGAATTCAACGTTTTATTATTGGTCTTTCGAAAAAAGTGCTAATTGCTAATGTCATAGGAGAATTAATAGCCATCTTAACAGATTTAAATACGACTACAGTTCTTGCAACCTGGGTAACTGCAATTGCTATTACTTTACAATTGTATTTTGATTTTTCAGGTTACAGTGATATGGCTATCGGACTCGGTTTGATGTTTGGATTTCATTTTTTGGAAAACTTTAACTATCCATTGATTGCGAAAAGTATTACAGATTTTTGGCATCGCTGGCATATTTCTTTATCAAGCTGGTTCAAAGATTACGTATATATCCCTTTAGGGGGTAATCGTAAAGGAAAATTAAGACAGTATTGGAACATTCTAATCGTCTGGTTATTAACGGGATTATGGCATGGTGCTAATTGGAATTTTATTTTCTGGGGACTGTATTTTGCAGTGTTCCTCATCCTTGAGAAAGCATTTTTAAAAGATTATTTGACGAAACATCCGATCTTTGCACACACCTATACTTTTTTACTTATTATTGTAAGTTTTGTTATTTTCCATTTTGAAGACCTTAATACGTTAGGACAATTTTTAAAAAATATGTTTGGTTTTGGACACATAGCATTTTCGAATGTCGAAACCATTTACTATTTAAGAAGCTATGGAATTGTTTTAATTCTTGCCATAGTAGCGATGACGCCAATCAAAAAGGTAATCGAACAGTTGACCAAAAAAGCAAGGTGGAAAAAAAGAATCGATCGAATCGAACCATTTTATTACATCATTCTTTTTCTAATGTGTATTGCTTTTTTAGTTGATGAATCCTTTAATCCATTTTTATATTTTCGTTTTTAGGAGGTATAACGATGAAAGATAATATTTTAATCATCAGTTTTTTAACGATCCTATTTGGCTTTTTCGTAGCAAGTGTTTTGTTAGAAGATCGCGATATATCACTTTCCGAACGTCGTAAATTAGCGTCTTTCCCAGAAATCAAAACAGGTAGTCAATGGAACGAAGATTATTTCCAAGAATTAGACCAATATTTAATTGATCAATTTCCATTACGGGATGAGTTTCGAAAAATGAAAGCATATACACAAGCATACCTATTCAATAAAAAAGATAACGATGGTGTCTTTCAACAAAATGGCTATATTTTTGAATTAGACCAAACTTTAAAAGAATCAAATTTAATATATTTTTCGGAAAAATTAACAGAACTAAAAGAAAAATATTTGGACGATACGAATGCCATTTACTATAGTATTATTCCAGATAAAATATATTATTTACAAGATTCCATTTATCCAAAACTAGATTATGATAAGCTGATAACAACTCTAAAGGAAAAATTACCACAAGAGTTCAATTATATTGATCTATTTTCTCAATTAGAGTTAGATTTTTACTATAAAACAGATATTCATTGGCGCCAAGAAAAAATAGGAGCCATCGCCAAGTATTTGGTAGAATCAATGCATCATAATTATTATGATAGTCCAAAGACAAGTGTATTTTACCGAGATTTTCATGGATCACTTTACAGTAAGTTAGGACTCGATATAAGCACCGAAGAATTAATCTATTTAACGAATCCAACATTAGAAAAAATAACGATGTGGAACTATGAACAGCAAAGTTTCGAAAAACTTTATCAAACAGAAAAATCAAATGATGTCGATCCTTACGATGTATTTTTATCTGGAGCAACCCCATTGTTGAGCATTGAAAATCCGATGAGTCAAACAGATCGAAACTTAATCATTTTTAGAGATTCCTTTACCAGTAGTTTAACACCACTTTTAGTCGAGTCTTATAACAAAGTCACTTTGATAGACCTTCGATATATTGCAACGGATCTTTTAGAAGACAAAGTAGATTTTAAAAATAGTGATATTCTATTCCTTTATAGTGTTCCTGTAATCAACAATAGTAGAATTTTAAAATAAGGGTCCGAAAAAAAATAATTGTATGTGTCATACAATTATTTTTTTTGAAGTACTTTATGATCCGAGGAACAATTTTGGATAATTGCAATATCATGATCATAAGTTGGAACAGATTCATCTTGGTAGAACTGAAAGAACTGTGAGATATTGCGAGAACGTAGTTGATCGGAAAGTTCCGTTTCGGATGCAATGACCCACCGGACTTTAAAATCGCCATTATTTTGATAAGACAATCTACCTTTTATTTGACGAAATAATAATTTTGTCAAAGCGGAATAAAATTGAATTAAAGTCTTTTCTTGTTTCGTTTGTTCCATGCAAGATTTATAAGTGATTTTTAATTCGGTCAAGTGATCGAGTTCACGAGAAAAATCTTCGGTATTTTTTTTGACAATTGCCTGTTGTTCTTGTTGATTGAGTAATTGTCTTTCTTCTAATCTTTGAACTCGAGCGATATAATAACGTTCTAAGGTCAAAGAAATCATATACATTTCTATTAATTCACTAAAAAGAAATGTCGAAGAAAACTCGCGACCTGATTTCACTTTCTCACAAAATAAAGTAAGCTTTTCGTCAAGTGATTTTTTCTCATCACAAAGGTACTGGTCGATTGAATTTCCACGTTCTTTTATCTGGGCAAGATCGTGATTGATAAGAGCAGCTGCACTTTTTTTATCTAATTTATAAGATTTCATAAGTCGATCTGCCATAATTTGTAAAAGTGCATTTTCCTTGTTTTGATTTTTAACTTTTGCATAATGAAAAGCAACGATTGAAATAGGTGCTTTTGTTAATTGTTCGATTGATTTTTTTTGATTCATAATAACCCTTTCTTTATTAGCGGTCATATTCTATCACAGAATTGAAAAAATTGCAAGTTTTAAATCTTTTAAAAAATCAATAATAACTAAAAAATGATATTTTTAAAATTTATAGAGTGTTTTTATTTGTCTTCATGATGAAGAGAGGAAATATGATTCTTTTTCCATAATTCGATTTTCTCTAAACGCTCTTTTACACGAATTTCTTTACCTTGGGTAGTAGGAAAATAATAAATTTTATTTTTTAAGGAGTCGGGTAGACATGTCATGGTTGTCAATCGGTCTTTCGCATCATGTGCATATTGATATCCATCTCCATAATGAAGATCTTTCATTAATTTGGTTGGTGCATTTCGTAAGTGTAGGGGAACCGGTTCCGCAATTTGATTAATTGCATCATCTTTTGCTGTTTCATAAGCAACATATAACGCATTCGATTTTGGGGCAACTGCTAGATAGGTGACCAACTCGGTTAAATTGACGGAACATTCTGGCATTCCGATAAAATGGCAAGCCTGATAACAAGAAACTGCTAGAGTAAGTGCGGAAGGGTCAGCAAGACCGATATCTTCACTTGCAAAACGGATTAACCTTCTCGCAACATATAAGGGATCTTCGCCACCTTCTAACATCCTTGCTAGCCAATAGATCGAAGCTTGTGGATCGCTATTTCGCATCGACTTATGTAGAGCCGAAATGAGATTATAATGTTCCTCACCGTTTTTATCATATAAAAGAGATTTTTTATTAAGACATTGTTTTAAAATTTGCTCGGTGACGACAGTTTGATCTTTATATTTATCACTATTTAAAATAACCATTTCCAACATGTTAAGCGCAGTTCTGGCATCTCCATTTGCATACGTTGCGATTGCTTCTAACATATTTTTCTCGATTAGAATTTTTTCGTCCCCAAATCCCCGTGGATCGGAAAGCGCATGAGAAAGCAACAAAACAATATCATCACTAGACAAAGGTTGCAATACAAATACTTTACATCGAGATAACAAAGCGGAATTGATCTCGAAGGATGGATTTTCTGTAGTTGCGCCAATTAAAATGATACTTCCTTTTTCGACAAAGGGCAAAAAAGCGTCTTGTTGTGCTTTATTAAAACGATGAATTTCATCGACAAAAAGAATCGTTTTGTTACCACTTAGACGACTTTGTTCTGCTTGTTCCATGACTTTTCGAATTTCTTTGATACCACTCGTCACAGCGCTGAAATTAATAAAATCCGCTTTTGTTTTAAGTGCAATAATTTGTGCTAATGTCGTCTTGCCAACACCAGGTGGCCCCCAAAAGATCATCGAGGGAATTTGATCCTGATCGATTAATCGCTTTAAAATTTTACCCTCTCCCAACAAATGAGTTTGTCCGACAAATTCTTCTAGATTACGTGGCCGAACCCGACTTGCCAAAGGGATGTTTTCGTTTTCAAATAAAGAAAATTGTTCCATGATACCACCTTCTCGAATTAAGAATATCATAAATAGAAAAAAGTATCAAACGACGAAAAAAAATGAGTTATAATAAAAATAAGAGGGATAATATGACAGTAGAAGATTACGAACAATTGCAAATTACGGAAAAGTTAGAACAACTTCAAACGTCGAAATTTAGAAGTCGTTTTCATCTAACGGATAAGGAAAAAAAATATATTCGAGAGAAGGGAAGAGAAACAATTGAATCCCATGCCCGTGATTTTATTAAAAAACGGCTTGCCCCACAACAAATCGATAAGGATGGAAAACAGACTCCGATGAAAGGACATCCGGTATTTATCGCTCAGCATGCAACAGCAACCTGTTGCCGTGGATGTTTAGAAAAATGGCATCATATCAAAAAAGGAAAAGAACTAACTGAAGTGCAACAAGCATATATTGTTAAGATAATTATGAATTGGATCGATCAGCAGATGAAAAAGCAGTAGTTATCTTATATTTTTTATAAAAACGCTTGCCAATTAACAAAAATTTTGATAAGATAATAACGTACTTTAAAGAAGTGCGGATGTAGTTTAGTGGCTCGAATACGGCCTTGCCAAGGCTGTGACGGGGGTTCGATTCCCCTCATCCGCTCCATAAGAAAATACACTCGAGCTTTTCGAGTTTTGTTAAAAAACTAATTCTGAAACGGATTAGTTTTTTTGTACTTTATAAAAAACTTTATTAATGATACAAGATAAAATAGGGGATAATTGTATTATTACCTTAATAAAGTTTTATACATTAAAAATGAAAGAAGAAGGGTAGAAATAAGATAAAACAATTGCAGCATTAGCATATACAGAAATTAATTCATATTTAATTAAAATAGTAAAAAAAAAACAATATCCTACTCATGTGATCGATGGTGAAGAAGAACAATTTGGAAAAAGTAATTTTGTAGAAACACGTGATTCGGATGATGAAATTGCTATGTATGCAAGACATGTACCAGGAACATTATTTTCGTTAGGGTTTAGTATTGAATGGAATTCCACAGATGGGAGTAGTATATGATTCTTTTATAGATAGCTTATATTACGCAATCAAAAGAAAAGATGCATATAAAAGCACTGAAAAATCTTAATAAAAAATTATAACCCAGATGATATTAGGGTAGTTGGATATTGAACAGCGTTACTGTTAGGTACTTCTTAAATAAGTCGTAGGGGAAGGAATCGATTTATTTGGAAATGAACAAAGTAGGATCAAAGCATAAAAGGTGTCGTAGTAAGTAATGGAAACGTACACAATGAAATGATAGGAATAATAAAAAATATATAATGGAAAAGTAATTTAATAAGACGAGATAGAAAAAAACATAACAAACAGACAAAGACAAAAAAATAACTTCATTTTGATATGAACCCCGTTTCTTGGACAAAATAGAAACGAGGTTTTTATATGTCAAAATTAAGTTATGAAGATAAAATAA
>CALVRU010000020.1 GCA_944358775.1 uncultured Bacilli bacterium
TTACTACATATTTTTAATATTTGGTGGACATTTCATAAAAATCCGAACCAATTTTTAATTTTATTAATATTGATTTTCCCTTTATTTATGCGTTCTTTCCACAACATTGTTTATATTTCTTTCCCGAACCACATGGTGTAAGTTCTTACAACTTTTCAGCATATTTTGCAATTTTCTTGTAAGAAATGCAATTTTTTTGTAAGATTTTCAACTATACTTTTTGTAAGTGTATCTATAAAGGTATCTAAATATTTATCTATTTCTACCAAAATTTTTTTCTTCTTCTGGTGTCATATATTTTTTCTTTTACATCTTCTATTTCAGAAATAATTTCTTTTATTCTATCATTATGATATTCGCCATCTAATTGTTTTCTTAAATACTCAATGTAAGCAAGTGGATTTGCTGCAATTTGTGCATCAGTTCAAAATCCTCTCAAATCTTTTACTGCACCAGGTTTTCCACCACCATTAGGCCCACCGCCAATATTTTTATCGTCTGGTAATGTGTTTATTTTTTTCCTAGTTCTAATTCTTCTTCAGAAATTGTATTTGTTTTTTCGTTCATTATTATTCCTCCCTCAAATATATTATATCATTATTTTAAGCATATGGTTTAATTAACTGTTTGTATACTGATTTTAAGTCTGATTCAGCTATTCCTAAATCTCTAAGAATTGAATAGGCAGTTTCTATTTTAATTCTATAAAAGCATCCATCATCTACTAAAATGTTCTTTATTTGTAATTGCTTTTTATATTTATCAGAATTAATATCATAAATATTTAACAATTTGTTGTTAATCTCTCTTAATTTATTTATCATATTTATTACCTTTCTTTTATTCCGGATATTCTAGATCCATCTCTAAAGTATATAAATCTATTATCTAAAAATCCTGCTTGAAGTTCTTCCCTATCTATAGGCATTATCATTTTTTCATGATTATATATATAATAATTATTTTTTTCTGGATTATTTGATATTGATGTATCATTTAAAGTAAATATTATTATTGGCCTATGAGTACCGTTTTCTAAAGGATCACCACTTACCATGATTGCTTTAAAATTATCTTCTCTTTCTTTTTGACTAAAAATTAATATTCTCAAAAGCAAAATGTAATCCAACATATCCATTCCTGTTAAAGTTGACTCTTGTATTTTCTCTAATAATATTTCAATTTTTTCATCTACTGAAACCTGAGTTTTATTAGCATTGTTTTTTTCATATTCTTCAACACAAGCATCAAAATCAGATGATTTTATTGGTTCATTAGGTGCTAAAAATGAATATGCCTTTTTAATTGCATTAGATATAGCATTTTTTTCCTCAACAGTTTCATCTATGCATCTGATATTTCTAACCGCATAATTATTTTTAGCGAGTGATAAATCTCCATACCATGCTGATACATTAACATCTATAAAAGTACTATCAATTCTTATTCCAAACGTTGGATGCCATTTTCCATATCGTTGTTGAAAATACTCTTCTTCATCTACAATATCAGAGGGTTTATCATCAAAAATTAATGTATCATAAACATAACTGTCAATACCTAAATCTTTTAGAATTTTTCCATAAATGATAACAAATTCCCAACATACGACAGAATTATTATTCTTATTTATTTTTGATAAATTTGAAAGTTCTGTATGCCTTAGATCACTCATGTCACGTTTAGATATAGTTCCCATTAAGTGCAAAAAATATTCTTCATCATATGTAAAAGTTTTGCATAGCTTAATATAAACATACATTGCAATTTCTAATTTGTTCAATCCTGATGGAATTTGAGAAATAATTTCTTTTTCAAACTCTTCATCTATTTCAACCAAGTCATACTTATAAGCGTTAATTTCATTAAATACATTATTATTTTTTATTGCCATACCTGTTTCTCCTCAAAGTATTTTATATATAAATTATACCATATTTTTATTAATTTTTTATAAAAAAGTACACCAAAAAAGGTATCTAAAAGGTATCTAAAGTCGTATTTTAGCCTAAAAATGCAATTTTTTTGTATTAAGTAAAAAGCCCACAATCCCTTTATTTACTGGGCTTTGCGAGCTTATCGGCCACAACACTGCTTATATTTCTTGTTAGACCCACATGGGCATGGATCATTTCTGCCAATCTTTTTTGATTTTTTTGGTTGACGTTTGATCGTGTCCTTATCTTCGTTTGTCATCACATCTTTTGATACTTCTTTTCGTTCCAAATTTTGTTTTACTTCAGCTCTTAATAGAAATAAAGTAATATCATGATCTATTTTTTGTTGCATTTGATCAAACAAATCGAATCCTTCCATGGTGTATGCACGAAGTGGATCTTCTTGACCATAACTACGAAGATAGATTCCTTCTCTTAAATGAGACATCGTATTAATGTGTTCGGTCCAATAATTATCAATTACGTTTAGACTGATCGCTTTCTCGAACTCATCTTGAATTTCGTCTGGAAGATCTTTCATTTTGTCATTATATTCTGTGGTTATTTTTTCAAAAAGATATTCTGTTACTTCTTCTGGAGTTTTGTTGTCGATATCATCTTGTTTGATATCTTTTTTCAAGAGATTTTCATTCACATATGAAGTGATATCGGCCATATCTTGATTGGTCAAATGTCCTTCCGGATAAACATGTGATTGAACGATATCATTAATATGATCTTTCATGGTCTTTTCGACTGTTTCATGAATCGATTCACTATCTAAAATATTATTTCTTCGACCATACATAATCTCTCTTTGATTGTTCATTACATCATCATATTGTAGTAATTGTTTCCGAATATCGAAGTTATTTCCTTCTACCCGAGCTTGGGCAGAACTTAACGCTTTGGTAAATGTTTTACTTTGAATTGGTTGATCGCCAAATCCAAAGTTTTGCATCATCAACTTGATTCGATCACTTCCGAAACGGACCATCAAATCATCTTCCATTGACACATAGAACTGTGTAAATCCTGGATCTCCTTGTCGACCAGAACGACCACGAAGCTGATTATCGATCCGACGTGATTCATGTCGTTCCGTTCCAATTACACACAAGCCACCAAGTGCACGGACTTCGTCCGACAATTGAATATCGGTTCCACGACCTGCCATGTTCGTAGCAATCGTCACGGATTTTCCCATACCGATTTTCGCAATAATTTCTGCTTCACGAGCATGATTTTTGGCATTTAACACTTCATGTGGAATATGTTTCTGTTTTAATAGTTCACTAATTAACTCACTGGTCTCAATTGCAATCGTACCAACCAAAACTGGCTGTCCTTTTTTATAACGAGCTTCAATTTCGTTGATAATCGCTTTATATTTTGCTTGTTTCGTTGCATAAACCAAATCTGGTGCATCAATACGAATTACTGGTTTATTCGTCGGAATTGTAATAACGTACATATTATAAATGTTGCGGAACTCTTCTTCTTCGGTTTTAGCAGTACCCGTCATACCTGACAATTTTTTATACATCCGGAAAAGATTTTGGAATGTGATCGTTGCAAGGGTTTTTGTTTCCTGATTGATTTGTACATTTTCTTTTGCTTCAATCGCTTGATGAAGGCCATCACTAAATGCCCGTCCTGGCATAAGACGTCCGGTGAAAGAATCGACGATTACCACTTTACCATCTTGAACGACATAATCAACATCTTTACGCATCGAATAATTTGCTTTTAGTGCTTGATTAATATAATGTACCAGACTAGCTTGAGACATATCATATAAATTATCAACATGGAATTTATCTTCGGCTTTTTTTACACCATCTTCAGTCAAGGAAACTGTTTTTGTTTTTTCATCATAAACATAGTCGTCTTCTTTTTTCAAACTTTTGGCAAAACGATCGGCATCGATATATAAATTGGCACTTTTAAACTGCCCACCAGAAATAATAAGTGGTGTTCTTGCTTCATCGATTAAAACAGAGTCTACTTCATCGACAATCGCAAAATGAAGTGGCCGTTGAACACGATTTTCTTTTCGAATTACCATGTTATCCCGAAGGTAATCAAATCCTAATTCGTTGTTGGTCGTATACATAATATCGCAGTTATATGCTTCTTGTTTTTCTTGCGGATTTAGTTCGCGAAGGTTCACCCCAACCGTCAATCCTAAGAAACGGTGAATTCCGCCCATCCATTCCGCATCACGAGTTGCTAAGTATTCATTGACCGTAACGATATGGACACCTTTTCCCTCTAATGCATTTAAATAAGCCGGCATAACACTGGTCAATGTTTTTCCTTCACCAGTTTTCATTTCAGCAATATTACCATAGTGGATAGCAAGTGCTCCTAAAATCTGAACATAGAATGGTTTTTGTTTTAAAACTCGAAAACAGGCTTCACGAGCAACTGCGAACGCTTCTACTAGAATATCATCCAAAGTTTGACCATCTGATAATCTTTTTTTGAACTCAGTGGTCTTTTCTTTTAACTGCTCATCCGATAATTGTTGCATCTCTTCATCAAGAGCTTCAATTTCATCGGCAAGCTTCGTAAAACGACGCATTTCTTTATATTCATGATCAAATAAACTACGTAGTAGGTTCATATAGACATCTCCTTTATTCCGTACATATTATTGTACCAAAAAAAAAGAAAGAATAAAAGGCTTTTTCTCTTATTCTTTCGGGTTCTTCGCTTATTCTGACTCAATGATACCGTAATTACCATCTTTTCTTTTATAGACTACCGTTGGTAAATTAGTATCTGCATCTTTAAACAAATAGAATTGATGTCCTAATAATTCCATTTGTAAAATAGCCTCTTCTTCATTCATAGGTTTTACTTCAACTTTTTTCCGTTTTACGATCTTTTCTTCTTCCTCTTCGATTTCCTCTTCTTCTAGAGCGAAATTAAATACTTTACGATCTTTTAAATGTTGTGATTGAAGTCTTGTTTTTTGTTTCCTAATCTGACGTTCTAGTTTATCTACTACCACGTCCATAGCAGCATAGAAATCTTCTTGTGTTTCTTCTGCTCTTAAGATAAAGGCTTTAATTGGGATGGTTACTTCTACTTTGTCTTGATGATCACGAACTTTTACAACAACATTGGCCGTTATGTCTTCACTTTTTTCTACATATTTGTCAAGCTTTCCTAGCTTTTCGGTAGCATAACTGGTCATTGCTGGTGTAATTTTGGTTTTTTCTCCTCTAATTGATACTTTCATTTATTATCAATCCTCCCAGTTCCATTATACCATAAATTAGCAATTGTTACAATTACTTGTACTATTATCCTATTAGTGGCAAAAAAAAACTACCTATTTGGTAGTTTGTAGCTCTTTCACTACAGAAACGTTGAGAGCTTGTAGTCCTTTGGCTGTTTCGAGCAATTCGAACTCAACAATTTGGCCTTCTGACAAAGTCTTATAGCCTTCACATTTGATGGCCGAATAATGAACAAAGATATCATCGAGATCACTATATTCGATAAATCCGTATCCTTTCTCGTTGTTAAACCATTTGACGCGTCCTTTCACCATATTCATTTCCTCCTTCTTATCCAAACTAATCATATACATTACCTACCTTCATGAGTCTCATTTTGGATTTTCTTTTGCGCATTCTAATGATATCAGAAAATCGTTTTTTATGAATCTAATTTCCGTTTCTGGTCACTTTGAGGCCTTTTTTGGTAATTTCGTGAACGTTTTGGTACCATATGGGTTACAAAATTAAAATTACTACTCGAATCAGGAACTTTCGAGGATTTTGTCGAATTTGGCCGATATAATTTTAGGCGTGTGCTAGAGAAAGCGAGGTGAAGTAATGAAACAGCTTTTTCTGAAGAATGCAATGTCTCTTATATTAGAATATCACAATAATTATTCCGATGAGGACATTGCACGACTAAAGTATGGACTTGAAGGATTATATTTGACAATCACGAAACTAGTTATTATTATTCTCGGTTCCTTTCTTCTAGGAGTCGGAACAGAAATATTATTAGTTCTAGTATTTTTAAATATCATTCGGTTCCCAGCTTTTGGGTTTCATGCAAATAGTAGTAAAAGTTGTCTAATCTTTTCTTCTTTATTAATCGTAGGTCTACCATATTTATTCTTACATATTACAATACCTACCTTTATGAAATATATTTTATGTGGCATCGCATTATTATGCTACATCTTATATGCACCTGCCGATACGGCCAAAAGGCCTCTACTCAATAAAAAGAAAAGATTTATTCGAAAAATCGCTTCTATATGTATCTCTCTAGTTTACATTTATATGGCTATTTGGAGTCAAAACTCCACAATAGCCACCATACTACTTTCATCGCTTCTAATTGAAGCGATAGCCATTCATCCACTCACCTATCGGATGTTTGGCCAATCTTATGCTAATTATCGAAAATTTTTATAGATGGTTTAAATACTCAATCGAGTATTTAAATAAATAATTTTTTTAAAGGAGGATGAGTTATGAAAAAATTATTGTCAGTAGTACTTGCAGGAATTGCAATTGTTGCATCGAATGCAGCTAGCTTGGGATGTAGTTGGTTTGTTTTTGACGAACCTGAAGCTCCAAAATCGATGATGGATTAAAAAAAAAATGTAAACAAGTAGGTTACATTATTGCTTTTAATATTATAAATATTTTCAACATAAAAAGTACATATTAATGTACTTTTTATAATGTAATTCTCTGCACATATAAATCTTTTACAATCCTTCTGTTTTGACTAATTCTAGGATTATTATCAATAATTTTTTTTGCAAAATACAAACCATTGCCATGACCTGTTCCTTTACTACTAAACCCACGTTTCCCAAATCTATCTAGATCAATTTTATCTTTATATGTATTTGATATTACAATATTCAATTTATTGTTTAGTAAATATACTTCTAGTGCTACCGCCTTTTTTCTAGTCATTATTGCCGCATCAAGTGCATTATCAAAAAAAATTCCTACAAGATGACATAAATCCTTAATATCATCTTTTTTTAGACTTCTTAAAGCAGAAGTGGCTTTACTACTAACATTAATTGAGATATTTATTTTTTGATTATGCGCTAAGATGATCTTATAATAAATCAATCCTTTTAAGCCTCCTTTAGGTACGTTTTTTAATTCATTTATCCAGCGATCATCCACTTTTAATTTATCTGTTAATTTTTTATCAATAAATTTTATAGCTTCTTTATTTGTTACTTTTGTTCTTAAAATAGCTAAATCGTTTTTATATTCATGGTTATTTAAACATTCTGTATCTATCCAATCCTCTAGCGTGGTCACATATTCAATGAAAAAGTTAAACTCTTTGTTTAATCGATTATATTCTAACTGTTCATGCAAATATAAAACTAGAAGTAAAATAAAAACTATACTAGAAAAAATTGCAATAATATATTCAACACTTATTTTATAGTTATTAAACATTATGTAAATAAATAGGCATAATACAATAATTACCGATATAAGAAATATAATTATTTTGCAAGCTTTAATTTCTTCTAATTTCTCAATAAAAGTTGTTAGTTTGCTTTTTATTATAGGAATCTGACTTATTGAAATAGTCACTAGTGCTGTCAAAATATTCATCAGCAAATTTTGAAATGCATTTTGACGAAAACTTTGTAAATTGATAAAAGGCATAAACACAAAAAATAATATTAATTCGGTAATTATCATCAATATTATCATCAATCCACTTATAATAATGCTTTTTGATAAATCGAATTTAAATAAAAGTTTATAAATAATTACTGAACAAATATACATCATTACAGACATCATCACACTATAATCACTATTATAAAAAAGAAGTGTTACTGTGGTTAGTATTAATAGTGTTGCTATTGTTTTATAGTTGAGTATTTTTAATTTTTTTTGACTATAAGTGTTTATTATATAGAAACTGGTAAGTGCTGGAAAAAAATGTGTTATAAATCTAATAAACTGTTCCAACATTTTTATCACCTCTTTGATGAAATTTTATAAATTAACTTTTGAACAAAAAGCTTGTTTATTATAAGTGGTTTGTAACTAAATTTATCATTTTGTTTAATTATTTTTTTTGCTAAATATAATCCCATACCATGATTTTTTCCTTTTGTAGAATATCCTTTTTTTCCTAGTTTTTCTAAATTTATACTACCTTTATATGTATTTGATATTACAAAATTTAACATATCATTCATAACATATATTTCTATTGATAAACTTTTTCTTCTAGACTCTTCCGCTGCTTGAATAGCGTTATCTATATATATTCCAAGTATGTGACACATATCTTTAAAATCATTTCCTTTTATTTTAGATAAAGGTCTTGTAGATGATTTACTAATATCAATAGATATATTAAGATTACTGTTTTTTGCCACTATATATTTATAATAGATTAACCCCTTTAATCCACCTTTTGGAATGTTTTTTAATTTTGACATCCAACTTTCATCTACATCTAATCTATCACTTAATTTTTCGTCAATAAAGTTCAAGGCCTCTTTGTCATTTATTTTTGTTCTCAAAATTGCTAAATCATTTTTGTATTCGTGCCTTTCTAATTGATCTTTTTCGATCCATTCTTCCAAAGTAGTTACGTACTCTATAAACGATTGATATTCTCGATTTAAACGGCTATAATCTAGCTGTTCCTTAATAAAAAAAACCACTAAACATAAAAATACTACACTAGTAATTATAGTAATGATATATTCCACATCCCAATGATAGTGACAAAAGACAACATATATTAGCAAACATAATATACTAAATACCAAGAATAAAAATATCATTATTTTATATATTTTAGATTTATCTATTTTTTCTAAAAAATCTATTAATACTTTATGTACAATTGAGAATGAGATAATGAATATCGAAATAACTGTCGATAACATATTTGCCAAAAATGAAACGGCCGGATCATTACGAATCATATTAATATCAAAATTCATTAATATTAAAGATGTAATAAATTCTGCCACTAATATAACTAACATCATAATAGTAACAGTCAACATACTTTTTGAGATATCTAAGTCAAATATGATTTTATATACTATGATCGAACTGACATATGCTACTATTGTATTAACAAAATTATAATTAGGATTATAACAAATACAATTTATGCCAGTTAAAATAAATATACTAACAAGTGCTTTTTTTATAGAGAATTTTTGTTTATATCCAACCAAATAATTCATTATAATAAAACTTACAATTGGTGTAATGCTTAAAATTACTACTTTAATCAACTGCTCCCACACGTTTTTTCAACTCCTTCTTATTCTCGCGTGATACTAGATAACTGACTTCACCATTATCGAATTCTATTTTTGATTCTTTAATATCATAAGAAACCACATGATCTAAGTTTACGATCATACTACGACTTACTTTCATAAAGCGTTTATCTTTTTCTAGTAGTTTCATCATATCATTTAAATTCTTGCCGATCGTTTGATCTCCATAGGTCGTTTTAATAATACAGCGTTTACTATCTTGTTCTTTTTCAATATAGACAATATGGCGATATTCTACTTTATGAACAATATGGTTGTATTCGAATCCTAATGCTTTGTATCTTTTATCGTAGTGTTTCATCACTACTTTTAAAACATCTCTTACTTTGTTTTCGCAGTTATCTAATTTGTTGATAAAGTCTAAAAGATATAGACGATTTCCTAATGCGTCATACTTATATTGATTATATGCTGTAATAATTACAATAATAGAAACCCAGTCATCGAATTCTTCACGGATACAACGAGCTGCATCAATTCCGGATCCCTCGGCAGTTTGAATGTCTAAAAGATATACTTTAAAACCGATATCTTCTTGTACTAGCTTCCGAAATTTACTACCATAATTATACAGAATATGTGTTTTATATTCCATATCATAATTCATCATAAACTTATCTACTAATGCTTTCATTGACTTCGTAAATTCTTTATTATCATCACATATAATGAAATTTAACATTTTATCATCCCTTTATTCCTATTTTATTTACGAAAAAAGTAGCGGTCAGCGCGCTACTTCTTATTCTTGATCTTTTCTTTCATCGTAGTTTCAATTTGAGTTATTTTTGTTGGAATTTTTTCAGTAATTATACTCGTATTACATACGAACCAAATCATTATGAGAATCAGAATAATGTAGATTATTCGAGCTGCTCCTGGATCTTTCAATACATAGAATATAGAAGTTAGTGCAAACAAAATATCAATCGCATATATGATTAAAACGGTTGCTCTTTGTGACAAATTCATTCCTAATAACTGATAATGAATATGTTCTTTATCGGGAGAAAACGGGGCTTGTCCCTTCAACAATCTCCTAATAATTGCAAATAGTGTATCAATAATTGGAATACCGATAATAGCTAAAGGAATAAACAACGAAGTAAAGGCTGTTCCTTTAAACCCAAGAAGGGAAATGATGGCTATCATGTATCCCATAAACATGGAGCAGTCACCAGCAAAAATTTTGGCTGGATAAAAATTATGAAGTAAAAATCCTAGTGTAGACCCTAGCATAATAAAGGTAAGTGTCATTTCCAAACTTCCACTACGGCCTTGATAAATACAGATAATACCCGTTGTTAAATAAAAGATAGACGAAAGACCGCTACTTAAGCCATCTAATCCATCGATTAAATTAATAATATTAATACAGGCAACAATAAAGACAATCGTAATGGGATATGCCCAAATGCCAAAATTAATTTCTGGGAGACCAAAAATAGTAATGTTTTCGATGAGCATTTTTCCATAAATAGCAACAATCGAAGCTGCAATTGTTTGACCAATCAGCTTATAGCGCGGCCGAATGTCATGAATATCATCGATGATTCCAGTTAAGATGATGATAAATGCTCCCATTAAGATGGCATTCATTTTGACACTATGTGATCCAAAAATCATATATCCAAATAAGAATCCTAAAAAGATTCCTACTCCTCCTAATTTCGGGATCGGTTTCTTGTGAATATGACGATTTCCTTCTTCACTCCGAGGAACATCGATCGCTCCAATATGATGCGCTATTCTTTTTAAAAACGGCATAATAAGAGCACTAAATAGAAATGTAGTTAGTACAATTTTTATTACTTGTAAATAAGGTTCTTGTATCATGAATCAAACACCTCAAAAATTTTTCTAATTGAATTATACCATTGCTTGGCCGTTTCGCCAACAAATTCCAACAAAAAAAGACTTTTCAGTCTTTTAACGGTCGATTAATTCGATATTTTCTAATAAAATTCCGGTTCCTTCGGCAACACAAGTTAGTGGACTATCGGCAATGAAAACCGGTACTTTTAACTGTTCTTGAAACAACTGTGGAAAACCTTCAATTAGGGCACCACCACCAGTTAAAATAATACCTTTATCCACAATATCTGCGGATAACTCAGGCGGCGTTTTTTCTAACACTGCTTTTGTTGCACGAATAATTTCCATCACATCGTCATGTAGTGCTTCTTCGATTTCTTGTGAAGTGACAGTAACTGTTTTGGGAAGACCAGTGATCATATCGCGACCTTTTACTTCCATTTTTTCTTTTTTCATATTTTTATAGACGCAGCCGATTTCTTTTTTAATCTCTTCAGAAGTTCGTTCGCCGATTAGAAGCTTGTACTTTTCTTTCATAAATTTATTGATATCATTGTCAAACGCATCTCCGGCAATTCGGATCGAGTCACTTGTCACAATTCCGCCAAGCGATAGAATCGCAATATCGGTCGTTCCCCCACCGATGTCGATCACCATATTCCCACTTGGTTTCGAGATGTCTAGACCAGCTCCAACCGCGGCTACTTTCGGTTCTTCTTCCAAAAATATTTTTCTTGCGCCAATACGTTCCGCAGCTTCCCGAATGGCATTTTTCTCTACTTGCGTAATGTTCGACGGACAACAAATTAAAATACGCGGTTTTAAGATCATTTTGCCCATTGCTTTCTTGAGAAAGTGACTTAACATTTCTTCCGTCACTTCGAAGTCCGCAATAACGCCATCTTTCATAGGCCGAATCGCTTTTACTTTACCAGGGGTACGTCCTAGCATTTCATTTGCCTCTTTACCAACGGCAAGAACACGATGCGAATCGGTATCAATCGCAACGACACTTGGTTCGTTTAAAATAATTCCTTTCCCTTTTAAATAAATTACTACATTCGCAGTTCCTAAATCAATTCCAATATCTTTCATATTATCACATCCATTATTTAGTATAACTAGTTTTTGTGTTTTAATGCTTCATATTTTCTTTTTGTCGATTCTCCGCCATGAATATGTCTTATTTCAATATGTTCTTGTAATACTAATTTTACAGGAGTTATTAACTCTGGTGCAACATAATTTAATCTTTCTTGTAAATCTTTATGTACCGTACTTTTACTAACATGGAAAAGGTCGGCTATCTCACGGATTGTTTTTTTGCTTCGTAATAGTTCGTTTGCTTCTTCTTTGACACGATAAAAGATAGATCGATTCATAAAAAATATCACCTAATAAATTATATGTATCGGTTTGTTTTTATGAATGAAAAAAGATAGGAGAACCTATCTTAATTATTGTAATTCGCTTATTTTTTTATCGAAACTTGTCTCTGGATCGATTACTTGTCCATTGTGATATAGTTCAAAATGCAAATGATTATTTAATTCTTTTCCTAGCTCACAAGTTCCGCTTTTACCAATGACTTGACCTTGTTTTACTTTGTCATCTTTTTTCACATTTACTTCACTGAGACTCTGATAAACACTGATCAATTCGTTATCGTGGCGAATTTGAACGATTTTTCCCAAGAGTTCATCTTCTTTGACTTCAACGACAGTTCCATCTAAAACCGCAAGAACGTCAAATGTCGTATCCAATTGGTAGTCGACGCCAGAATTTTGCATGTAGGTATTTTCATGATAGATGATAGAGTTTTTTTGCTTTTCTTGGTCTCCTTGGTAGTCATAAAAATACTTAGCTACTTTTACAGAAGTATCCGAATAAGGTCTTATGATGGTCGACTCTACATTTACTACCGGAATGTCTTCTTGTGGAATAATTTCTTCCGAAACATATTCCAAATTTTCTGGTTGTTCTTCTTTTTCTAAGTTTTTCGTAACAAAGAAAATACTAAGAACAAGAGTAAAAACTGCAACTAGGTATAAACTTGGCATTACGAATGATTTTAATTTCAATCTCTTCTTCATTTTTTCCACCTCATTAAGAGTTTGGACAGAGAAGAATAGATTTATACATTAAAAAAATTTGCCGGCCAGAAAGAGATCATATAAGAAATTAGTAACTAAATAGATAATCGATAGTCCCATTAGTATATAAAAAATACGAGCTTGTAACACGTGATTTTTTTTAAAAATTTGATTGATATTTAAGCTATCCATCGCATAGATCGTCAATGGTGTTACTAACAAATACAAGAAAAATTTTCCGTTCATACTTCGCGATCTCGATTCTCTTCGTAATTTTTTATCTCATCAATTCTTCGTTGATGGCGTTCTAAATTGGAAAAGTTGGTACGAAAGAATGCATCGACAATGTCTTTTGCTTTAAAGGTAGACATATTGCCGTTGAGTGCTAAAATATTGGCATCGTTGTCTTTACGAGTTGCAACAGCTTCTTCTGGAGTATCTACTTTGGCACAACGCACACCATTTACTTTATTGCAGGCAATTGAAATACCAATCCCGCTGCCACAAATGGCAATTCCGTAATCGATTGTTTCATCGGCCACTGCTTCTCCTAAACGAAACCCAAAATTCGGATAATCGACCGAACTTTTTGACGTTGTTCCAAAATCCTCTACATCGTACTTTTTCTTTTTTAAATAAGAAATCAGTTTTTGCTTTAGATCATATCCTCGATGATCACTGGCAATTCCTATTTTCATTTTATCACCTCATTATACAGTTTTATTATAGCATAGTTCTTTTTTAAAAATGTGTAAAAAAAATGAAAAAGTATGGTTCTTTTTCATTTGCGCACATAAACTTTTTGGGCTATTTCTGTTTGCATTTCTTCGGTAAAACATAGTTGATTATTTTGATGGACCGTCATCAAGAGATCTTGTAAGGTGCGAATACCGTCTTGAGCAAGTTCATAGGAACGATCCGATCCTAATTGTAATTTATTCAATGGTGTATCGAGGCCAATTGTTTCACCCCAATTTTGTTCTTGTTCGATTTTTTTAGGAACTTTTTCGTCACATGGATATAAGTATTTACTAGCAGCAATATACTTTTTCGTAATTGCTTCTAGGGTGAATGGTTTATAAAAAGAAAGGCGGTCGAGAAATTCTGGTGGTAAATCGGCCAATTGAGCAATTGTCGTAATGTGATATTTTTCTTTTAGCCGGCGCAGGATTGTATTCGGCAATTTTACGGTTGTCGACGGCAAAGTGGCAGTTATGTAATATGCTTGATATTGGATAACTTTTGATTGTGTAATGGTACTACGTAATAATTTAAAATAATTCTCTTCAAAGAGATCTGAGTTTTTCGAGATAAGTGTCAAAAAAAGCTGTAACAATTCTTGGTATATTTCAGTAGATAGCGGTTGATTGCGATGCTTGTTAAGTAGATCTTGAATATATTGTAAAAGTGGGTTGATCGAAGGCATCACTTGATCGGCAACAACCTGATAATATTGTGCTAGCTCTTTTAAATGATTTAAAAAATACAAAAACGCATGATGAAAATAAATAGGGTCTTCGATCTGTTCACAAAATTCTGATGCTTTAGATGATTGATTTTGATAATTATGCCATATGTCCATTATTTTTTTATACTCGGTTGCATAAACATTTTTAAACTCACGATATAGCAAAATATATTGTTCATAATTTAAACCACATTTTTTGGCGATTTTATTAAATTCTACTATCAATTGGTTCTTGGTGTAGGGATACTTACCTCTCTGCATATCTTTACACAGTTTTTTTTCTAACATATATAATTTCTGGATCATATGAAGTTTCGACTGTAACGCTAGCATCTCTCTTTTTTTTAATTTAAGCGTTGCAATATTCCAGCCTTCTTCGGCAAAACGAATTGCTTGGATATCATCTAAGGCATAGCATTCTAATGGAATCTGTTCTTTTAAAATCATACCCTCGTCTCCTTCGGGCGTATATTATATCATATATCCTGAATTTTGTCGATAAAAAAAGAAAGGAGCTTTTACTCATTTCCCTCTTCTTTAAATTTACTTCCGCATTTGGTGCAGAATTTAGCATCAAGTGTAGTATGATTTCCACACTCTGGACAAATTTTTTCGTTTTTTGAACTTGCTTTTGGTGATTCTGTAGTCACTTTATCTAATACAAAATTCGAAAATTTTGTCATATAATCATCGATGATTTTAAATGGCTTTGCAATCGATTTACCGACAATTGTCGTATAGATATAATTAATTTCTACTAATAGGATTAAGAACACTACTGCAGAACTAATCCAGTCGATTACTACTTGAATTGGTCCTAATAGGAAATTATTTAACCAAGTTGGGAATGTAATTAATGGATTGATATATCCTAAAATAGAGAAAATGCCTTTTAACGCTTCAATAATAAGATCATATCCTGCTGTGATTAGGTTCCAGCTTTTACTGAAAAGTGCACATGCAGCTAATAAAACTAACACTTTCACCAAATTATTCATTACTTCTTTATCTTTGCTGCAGAATACAAGGGCAAACGCACTTGCAAGGAGCATATATTCCCATCCTGCAAAAAGACCAATGATTAACAATAATGAGACTACTTTACCATTTACCTTAATTTTATCCATTTTTCTCCTCCTTCTATTTTATATTTTCATTATATCATACTTAGAACAATTTTTAACTACATTTTTCGACAAAATACACAAAAAAAGGCCAATTACTCAGCCTTTTCCGTATTAAATCCATATTTCTTATTAAACTTATCGACACGTCCTGTTTTTGAACCACGTGTTTGTTTTCCAGTGTAGAATGGATGACATTTTGAACAAACTTCAACTTCGATATGATCTTTCGTTGAACGTGTTGTAAATGTTTCGCCACAAGCACAAGTTACTGTTGCTTCTTTGTATTCTGGATGGATTCCTTTTTTCATTATTATCTCTCCTTCCGCCATGACAAAAAGATGTCATAGTAATGCATTGCCAGTTTATTATAACAGTTCTATTTCACTTTGACAAGCTAATTTAAAATATTTTTTTCTAGATAAGCAATGATTTTTTTGGCAATCTCCTCTTGACCAGCAGCATTTAAATGAATATCCAAGGGATTTGGAGAGTATTCCGGATGAGCTTTTATTTCTTCATAGACATCGATATAATGTACCTCTTCTTTTTTACAAATCGTCTGGTACTTTTCATTAACATATGCAAATAATTGATCCATTTCTTTCACATTATACTTTAAAACTTGAGGTAATGGATTATAATAACCGATTACTAAGATGTTTCCTTTGGCATATTTTTTTACTTCTTTGATCGTCTCTTCTACTTGTGGTATTATTTCATCTACTTTTTGCTGTAACACTTCTACATTTAGAAGTTGATTCTTATCTAAATTAAAGCTAATTTGTTCTAAAAAGTCATTTGCACCGATCGAAATCGTAACAAGATTCGCTTCTCTTAATATTTTCTTTATACTTTGTATTTCTTTATTAAATGTTATTGTTTTACTAGAGCGAATATCGTTAATAAGGTCTGTCGTACGAAGTCCACTTTTTGTAAATTCTTTCGTATAGGCTCTTAATAAATCATTTTTGGATAAATAATTTTTAAGATAGTCAGCATAGCTATAACCGGGTTTTCCATAAGGATCTTGTCCGTAAGCTACAGAATCTCCTAAGGCAACATAAGTAATTTTTTTGTCGGCACTGACGACATAGATCGTCATAATTAAACCGAGTGCTAAAAAAGTAATTAAAAGTTTTAGGTGTTTTTTTCGGATCACCAAACATTCCTCCAAACAAAAAATAGAGATTACTCTAGTTTTAGTCTATTTCATTAATCTCTATTTTAGCACCTACATTTGTCAATTTTTCTACTATTTCCTCGTATCCCCGAAGAATGTGTTCGACATTTGTAATTGTCGTTTGTCCGTCTGCTATTAATGCTGCAGCTACTAAAGATGCCCCGGCTCTTAAATCCGTCGCTTCGACTTTTTCCCCATGTAATGGAGTTTTTCCATCGACGGTTGCTTTCATTCCATTTACTTTAATATTAGCACCCATTTGGTTTAAATATGGAACGTTCATAAAACGGTTTTCCCAAATAGTTTCTTCTACTTTACTATGACCACTACTCTGTGTTAACAATGTCGTAAATGGTTGTTGGAGATCAGTTGGAAAACCTGGATAACCAAGGGTTTTAATGTTCGTACTACGTTGCGATGGAGATTTGGAAATATAAATATAATCAATGCCAATTTCTAATGGGATATTCATCTCTTCTAATTTGGAAGTTAATGCTTCTAAATGACTCGGGATGATATTATCTACTTTTAAATGATCTCCACATAAAGCCCCAAAGATCAGATAAGTTCCCGCTTCGATTCGATCTGGGATCACTTCGTGAAAACAACCATTTAATTCTTTTACTCCGACGATTTTAATCATCGATGTGCCAGCCCCTGAAACTTTGGCACCCATTTGATTTAAAAGGGTAGCAATATTGGCGATCTCCGGCTCTTTCGCTGCATTGTCAATCGTAGTAGTACCATCTGCCAAAGTGGCCGCCAACATGATATTAATGGTCGCACCGACGGATGGAGTGTCTAAATAGATACTTGCTCCTTGTAACTTATCTGCGGTAATCGTATAGACATTATCTTCGATCGTAACTGTTGCACCAAGTGCTTCAAAGCCTTTTAAATGAAGATTGATCGGGCGTTCGCCAATTTTGCAACCACCGGGAAAATACATCGTCACTTTTTTATATTTTCCGAGTAATGCTCCCATAAAGTAATAAGATGCCCGTAATTTACTTGATAATTCTTGGGTAATCATTTTGTTTTCCATCTTCGATGGATCGATGACAATACTTTCACTAGCCCGTTTTACCGAAACATTAAGGTGTTTTAAAATATTACTTAACGCTTCGATATCTGTAATTTCTGGGACATTGCAAATTGTCACTGGATCACTTGCTAAAATAGCCGCTGGAATTAGAGCTACGGCGCTATTTTTAGCACCGCCGATACGAACAGTTCCAGATAATGTTTGGCCTCCTTGGATGGTTAGTGTTTTCATTTTTACCTCCCGCGTATGTATTCATTATATTTTATTGTTTTCTTTGGTTTTGGTCCCTTATTTTTGTTCAAACAATGTTATAATGTGACGAACGCTGTTTTTGATTGCCTCTTCACCACTTGAGATAATTTTTCGTGGATCATAGATACTTTTATTTTGGTCCATATATTGAACAATGGCATTATGCCATTCTACTTGTAGTTCGGTATTGACATTGATTTTATTAATTCCACAGGCAATTGCATGTTTTATCTTATCATCCGGAATTCCCGTTCCACCATGCAATACCAAAGGAATTGGAAGTTGTTCACTGATTTCTTGCATACGAGTAAAATCAAGATCCGCTTCGCCTTTATACAAACCATGAACGCTTCCTAAGGCTGGCGCGAGCATGTCTACATTTGTTTCTTGATAAAATTTTAGGCAGTCCGAAACCGTCGCGTACTTGGCCTTATCGGCAACGCCACTTCCTTGTTCGCCAACGACTCCGACTTCGCCTTCGACCGTAACATCATGGCTATGCGCATATTCGACAACTTCTTTCGTCAAGCGAATATTTTGTTCTAATGGATAAGTGCTACCATCGATCATAACAGATGTAAAACCAGCATCAATTGCTTTCTTACAGGTATCAAAACTTTTGGCATGATCGACATGAAGACAGACATCGACCGTTATCTCTAAATCTTCCATTAGTCCTTTTACCAAGCCGACCACTGTATTCACACCACCCATATAATGAATCGCACCTTCGCTGACTCCGAGGATCACTGGGCTTTGTTGTTCTTCGCAAGTTTCTAAAATATATTTCGCCCATTCGAGGTTATTGATATTAATATGAGGAATCGCATAATGACCTGCTTTGGCTGATAATAACATTTTTTTACTGTTCACTAACATTGTTTTCACCTAATTTAATCATAGTATGAAACCAAAATGAAGTCAATAAAACTGTTCTTTTAAACGTGAATAACTGTCAAGCTAGAAAAAGAAATAATAGATTCCTAGGCCAAATAAAATAATACTTCCGACAAGAACAGATATCTGTCCAAATACTTTGTTTAGTTTTTTTCCCATCAATAATCCTAATAAGGTAAAAAGAGCGCTAGTCAGACAGAAAATAAAGGCCGCTAAATAAATGTTTTCGTTGATGGCACTAAGTCCAATTCCGACAGTAAAACTGTCGATACTGACGGTAAATCCAAATAATAATAGCGATCCGAAGTTTTTTAAAGTAATCAATTCTTCTTCTTTATTGAGAGAAGTAAACATTTGGATTGCGATAATCGTAAAAATAATGCCGATTAAAACATGGGCATTGATCGATAGCATTTGAAAGACAAAATTGCCAAAGTGAAATCCGAATAATGGCATAAAAAAATGAAATGCTCCTACGATCATACTAAGTGTAATCGCCTGACGTTTATTGAAAGAAAGCGTACCGTATAGGATTGCCAATGAGAAGGCATCCATCGATAGTCCTAAACCCATCAAAATAGTAGGTAGAAAGGTGGACATGATATCAACTCCTAGTCCATTATACGAAAAAAAAGAATTAATCATTCCCAAAAAACTGGTCGATTAATTCTTTGACAAAAAACTGATATTCTACTTCGGTTGTCTCTTCCGTTTCTTCGGCTTCTAACAAACATAAGGGTGGAAATAGCACACACCACCAGTTATCACCTTTTCCTTCACCAAGCGTCACGACAAGTGATTGATAGTCCCCGTCCGCATATTTTACTCCTTTATATACTTTTTCCGGAAAGTAATTCATTCCGTAATTAATTTGAAATGTTTGATTACTCCCTTGTAGCACTTGTTCAATTGTTTTCGAAAAAGCTGGAATACTACTTTCAATTAACTGAGAGGCTTCTTCTTCCGTTTTCGTATCTTTTAATAAGAAATATAAATCTGCTTGTAGAGCATCCCGTACTTTCATTTTTAAAGCTTGATCTTCGTATGTATTACTGTTTGCAATAACTCGAAAACGAATGGCATTTTCGGGAATTAAAATTTCTTCTGCTTGCCCGTTAAAATAACTAATCGCAACAATTAAAACAAGAATAATAAGCAATACTTTTTTCATCGAATCACCTTTTCTACTTTCATGATGTTAGTATTTTTTTCTGTTTATTCGAGTTTTGATACGGTTTTTTATTTATTCAAAAAACATGATACAAATAAACATAAAAAAATACATCTTTCGATGTATTTAGTCAACTTTCATAGCAAAGACCATTCGATCTCGTTCTTGTAAATCTTGTTCGACTGTAATCACTGCATCCGGTAGTTGCTCTTTCAATAAATTGGATACTACTTCTGCTTGGGTATAACCGATTTCAAAAGCAACTAGATAGCGATCATTGAGATGTTCTTTTAAATTGGCAATGATTTTACGATAACAATCAAGACCGTCTGGACCAGCGTACAATGCTAGATGTGGTTCGTTTTCTTTGACCAGGGAATCGATTTCTTCGGTTGTTTTTATATATGGCGGATTGCTTATTATAATATCGAATTTTGTTGTGACATCACTCCACATATCGCTTATAAGTGGTTGTATTGTGACGTTATTTAACTTTGCGTTTTCGATTGCCACTTGCAAAGCGTCCTTACTAATATCGAGTAATGTTACCTCCATGCTAGGAAACATTTTTTTTAGGGTAATGCCAATTGCCCCACTCCCACAGCCGAGATCAATTAGAGTTTTCGCGGACGGAAAAAAGAGACGAATTCGATCTCTTGTCTTTTCGACTAATTCTTCCGTTTCAAAACGTGGTATTAATACTTTTTCATTGACTAAAAAAGGATATCCACAGAAATTTACATTGCCAATAACGTATTGAATCGGTTTTTTTTCAGCTAGTAGATTGATTTTGCGATAGTATTCATCCGTTATCGCAGGATCTACTTCTTCTGATAGAATATTTAGTAATTCTAATGAATTTTTGTGCAAAAGATCTGCTAATAACATTTTTGCGTGTTGAGAATTTACTTTGCTTTTACCGTAGACAATCAGTTGTTCAATGGTCATTCTTCCGTAACTCCCATTTTCCTTTTTTGATCTTCGGTAATTAATGCTTCGATCACTTCATCGATCGCACCATTCATAATGCGATCTAAATTATTACTGGTAAATCCAATTCGATGATCGGTTACGCGATTTTGGGGATAATTATATGTTCTGATTTTTTCGGCACGGTTACCAGTTCCTATTTTATTACGACGTTCTGTACCAAGTTCCTCTTCTTGGCGTTGTAATTCGGCTTCGTATAAACGAGCTCGCAATACTTTCATCGCTTGTTCTTTGTTTTGTAATTGGCTACGCTCATTTTGACAAGTAACTACGGTGTTTGTCGGCAGATGAGTAATTCGAACCGCACTATCAGTCGTATTGACTCCTTGCCCGCCACAACCACTACTGCGGAAGATATCAATTCTAAGGTCCGATGGATTGATTTCGATATTTACATCTTCTGCTTCCGGCATGACCAAAACAGTGGCGGTCGATGTTTGAATGCGTCCTTGTGATTCCGTTACAGGAACTCTTTGAACCCGGTGAGAACCACTTTCATATTTCAATTTCGAATAAACATTTTTACCTTTTACCATAAATTGAATTTGCGAGTAGCCACCACTGGTTCCTTCCGTACTATCCAAAATTTCGATTTTCCAACCTTGTTTTTCTGCATATTTTTGATACATACGGAATAAATCACCAGCGAAAATATTTGCCTCATCGCCTCCGGCAGCTCCACGAATTTCGATAATAACGTTTTTTCCATCATTTGGATCTTTCGGAATTAGCATGATTTCCAATTGCTTTTCGAGCTCTGTTTGCTCTTTTTCTAAATCTTTTAATTCTTCTTTGGCCATTTCGCCGAGTTCAGGATCTTTCGTTATCTCTTTCGTATCTTGAATATTTTCTAAAACTTTTTTATATTTTCGATAGCATGTGACAGTATCTTCTAACTCTGCCATCTCTTTTGATATCTCTTTTGTTTTATTAATGTCTTTTAGAGTATCTTCGTGCATTAGTTCTTGTTGCAAACTTTCATATTTTGTTTCAATAGCATTTAGCCGATCGATCATACAGATCACCTTTCTTTTTCTTTACTGATTATATCATATCAAAAGAAGAAAGACAATTTTCTTCTTTTCCTTAAAAAAATAACAAGATATTCTTGTTATTGTTCTAAGTCTAATTCATCTTCTTCTAACACAACTAGATCTTTTAAATCTTCATCTGAATCATCATACTCTTCTTCTTCATCACTATCTTCAAAACTGTCTTCTTCTTCATCGATCTCATCAGAATCTTCTTTTTCATCTAGTTCTAAGTCTTCTTCCTCGTCATCATCATTAACCGGGATGATCGCTTTATCCGATGTATGACGGCTTCTAAGATCCCATAAGCCATCTTCTAATAAGATAAAACGTTTATCCGTTGTAAGTGAAGTATAATAATCTCCAATCTTAGCATCAAATGTCGAAGATGGTAACTCTAACAAACGAATAATTTCTTTATATAAATCCGCTGTATTCATTTTACCATTTTCTTCTAATAACAAGTTGGTAATTTCTTTATTGGATAATAATTCTAGATCTTCTTTGGTCATTTCTTTTAAACTACTCATAAATCCTCCTATAGAAATGTCTTTTTGGCTAAAACATTATATGCACTTATCTTTTCGTTAGTATCTTTTTTTTCGTACATTTTATTCAATTTCTTGAAATTTTATTGCAAATTCATTTGCTTCATCGAATTGATCCAATATTTTCTGATCGTAGATAACTGAAAAACTTTTGGCATCTTCTTGAAGCTGCTCGATTTGAAGAGTAAGTGGAACAGAATGATCAAATTCTTTAAACTTACAATTCGTAATTTTATCCTGCTTTTCTATAAATGTCAATATCATTTTTATCTCTTTATTTTCACGAATTAAACACTTGGTTTTCCAATCGAATAAATATAGTGTATTTTGGTTAAAATCTAAATGCTGCCATTTTAAAATTTTTTGGATTCGATCGTAAATTCCGATTGTTTCATAATCTTCTTTTATTTCTTTATTTTTTAAATGAATGTGGATTTTTACTTTACTCATTTTTACTCCTTTCATTCGTGCAAAAGTATAGCATATTTGTTTTTGTTTGCATACATATTTTTATGTCTTTTTTTCATACTAACTTTAGAATGTTAGGTGACTTTTTATGAAATTATTAAAGCGATTGGTTAAAATTGGCATTATTGGATGTCTGTTAGTTATTTTGGGAATAGTAGGTTTATATGGATATGCGAAAATGACTCCCAAGTTATCCATTAAGAGTGCGAATGCAATTGCTATGTATGACAATGAAAACAATTTGTTTTTTCAAGGCAGCGGATCAAAGGAATGGATTCCTTTATCGAAAATTTCACCGAACTTAATCAACGCGACTATTTCAACGGAAGATAAAAAATTCTATCAACACCACGGATTTGATTTTTTACGAATTATCAAAGCTCTTTATGTTAATATTGTATCTGGATCTAAGAAACAAGGAGCATCTACTATCTCGCAACAATATGCAAAAAATCTATTCCTCGATTTCGATAAAACGTGGAGTCGAAAGTTAGAGGAGATGTGGTTAACGATTCAATTAGAAGTTCACTATTCGAAAGATGATATTTTAGAGGGATATTTAAATACGATTAATTATGGTCATGGAATGTACGGTATTGAGAATGCTTCGAAATTTTATTTTAATAAAAGTGCCAGTGATCTCACTTTAGCAGAAGCTGCAATGTTAACTGGAATTCCGAAATCACCAGCGAATTATTCCCCACTTGTCAATTATGAGCTGGCAAAGTCACGACAAGAGATGATCTTGCGTCAGATGTATCGAAATCAATATATTACCGAAGAGGAATTAAATCAGGCGTTGAATGAGGAATTAGTATTTGTCGGGGAAAAAAGTGAAATCAATTTAAATACGGTTATGTATTACCAAGATGCCGTTATTCGCGAATTGAAATCAATTAAATCCATTCCAGAATCCTTTTTAGATACTGGTGGTCTTAAAATTTTTACGAATTTGGACATGAATGCCCAGACGATTTTAGAGCAAAAGATGAAAGATAACTTACAAGACTCCGAACTGGAAGTGGCAAGTGTTATGATGGATCCCAAGACTGGAAAAGTAATTGCTTTAATCGGTGGAAAAGACTACAGTACATCTCAATTCAATCGGGCCGTACAGTCGAAACGGCAAGTTGGTTCTACCATGAAACCTTTTCTTTATTATGCAGCATTAGAAAATGGATTTACTTCTAGTACTACGTTTATGAGTCAGGAGACTACATTTACGTTTGCTAATAATCAAACGTATTCTCCACAAAACTATGGTGGTACTTACGGTGATAAGCCAATTTCGCTCGCAACGGCAATTGCTTATTCCGATAATATCTATGCTGTCAAAACACATATGTTTTTAGGCGAGGATACGTTGGTTGATTTTGCTAGGAGGGTCGGAATTACTGCGGATTTACAAGCGGTTCCTTCTTTACCGCTTGGAACGGCTGAAATCAATATTATGGAAATGGCCAGTGGTTATGCCGCCTTTGCAAACGAGGGGCATTTGGTGAAAGCACATTTAATTTCACGAGTCGAAGATCTAGCCGGAAATGTTTTATACGAAAGAAAGTTAGAAAATGAGCAGATTCTCAGTCGTAGTCTTACCTTTATTTTAAATGAATTACTCACTTCGACCTACGATTCTGCATTTATTGATTACAATTATCCGACAGCCATTAATATTGCCGCTAAATTAACTCATAAATATGCTTTAAAAAGTGGAACAACCGATACGGACCATTGGTCAATCGGATATAATAAAGATATTTTAACCGCCGTATGGATCGGTTATGATGACAGCCGTGATCTCGAAGTCAGCGATTATAAGTATTCTAGAAATATATGGGCCGATACAATGGAAGCTTACTTAAAAGATCAACCGGATGCTTGGTATGAACAGCCAAGTGATGTCGTCGGCGTATTAGTCAATCCAATCACAGGAAAACCAGCAGTCGAAAGTGATACGAAAAAGAAAATCATGTACTATTTACGTGGAACCGAACCGAACGGTACGGAGACTGCTTTCGACGAGATACTCGATGAAGAAAATAAAATTCAATAAAAAAGAGACATCAGAACTGATTTGAAAAAAATCTACACGAAATAAAAAGCGTGTAGATTTTTTTCGGTTCAATGTCAAGTAGTGTTGGTGGAGCCAAAACTTATGATAAATGAACTATGTAAGAGGACTAAAAAACTTAGTTCTCTTTTTTTAGACAATTAATGGATTATAAATCCCTTTAATAAGCATAATCCTAGCTTTTAGGTGAGCAAATTTTCTATAACCACAAGCATTGTGTTTAAGTTGTTTAATAATATTGTTAGTCCCTTCAACAATTCCATTAGATAATTCATAATCAAAAGCATTAACAATATAACTTTCAAAGTTCAAAAATGTTTTAAT
>CALVRU010000021.1 GCA_944358775.1 uncultured Bacilli bacterium
CACCTCCTTTCGGAGGTGTATTATACCACGCCCTTAACTCTTTTTTATTAATGTCTACTTTAAGGGGTGCATTTCATGTTTCTATTCTTTTATGATGCATTTCTTTTTTCTACTTTGATCAGTTTGGCATGGAGAACGACGCGATGGCCATAATTATCTTGGCAGGTAGAAAGGGTTAATATTTTATCATTTTCATCGACTGGAGCATTAAATGATACTTCACTGCGATTTTTTAGCGTAGTAATAAAATCTTTAAATTCGGTACTACTTTGAAATTGAGTTCGAATATAATAACTTTCTGCTTCGATTGTGTAAACACTAAATACTTGCCATAGAGTGTTTTCTTGAGGCGTCGATAATTTTACAATATGATTGTCTTTATTATTGTACCAGTTACTTTTGAGAATGTTTTTTAAACTTCCGAACATCGTAGTATCTAATCGGCCATGGCCATAGATGATCGTATTGTAACTGAGATTATTTAAATCATTTCGATAATCGGCAAAGATCCAACCGGCACTGTTATTTTTCTTTTCATAAGAATGCGTTAAATAGTATTTATTATCGGTTGTTTGAACGATCGGATAATTAATGTTAGTGCCGTTTACTTTAATCCAACCGACGGTATCACTGTTTTTTTCTAGAAGAGTGTTAAAATTAACATTTAATAAATCCATTTTGATATAATCCCAGTAGTCATTTTTGACATCTTCTTTTTCGGTTGCTTTTGGTGGATTAATGTTTTCGGTATTTTCTAGTATAGATGGTTTCTCTTCGATATCGACGGTTTCTATTAAGTTTTCTGAGATAGCTGCAATTGCCTGATTGTCTTTATGCCACTGATAAAGTTTTAATCCGGAGAATAAAATAATACCTAAAAAAAATCCGGCAATTGGAATATATACCCATTTTCGTAATCTTCTTTTTTGTTTTCTTTTCATGGACGCTCCTTATATTACAAAATGATTATAGCATATTCATAAAATGATGAAAATCTTTTTCTTGAGTTGACAGTCAATTTTTGAAAAAGTAAAAATACACTTTTCTTTGATAACAAAATATACTATAATTTTATTGTATCAAAATAATAAGGAGGATTTATGAAAAAATATACGAAAGTAGTTAGTGGAATTGCAGCTTTGTTGTTAGTGTTGGCACCAATGATGCCAGTATCAGCACAGGAGCCAACTACTGATAATAATACACCAGGAGTCGAAGTTGAAAATAAAAAAACGGTTAAGACTGTGCAAGAATTGTTGGATGCGTTGAATGATGATACGATTTCGACAATCATTCTAGGAGATAATATCGAAACAACACAAAAGATTAATATCTTACGTGATGTTACGATCGATGGTAATCACAAATCATTGACTTATACTGGAACATTTGGTAAAGAAGCTTCTTCTTCTAATACAGTATGGGGAGGCATTTATGTTCTTCAAGTATATACTTCTAAAGTTACGATCAAAGATATCAAATTGACCGGCGGAAATGGTGGTTTGATGGTCAATGGTGGCGATGCTACTTTAATTGGTGATATCGATGTTTCTGGAAACGGATTTGGTGGTATTGAAGTTTCTATGGGATCGAATGTAACGACCGCACCATCTTTGGTATTTGAAAATGCAACACTTATTAATGACTCAGAATCAGATACTGTTCCATCGATTTGGACAGATGGTATTAAAGAAGAATATCAAGATGAGGTAAAAATTTCTTATAACGGTGTAGAAGCTGCAGTCAGTGTTGACAAAGAAGGAAAGGTACAGACACAACTTTTCTTAAGTAAAGAAAACGTACCAACTGGTGATAATGTTACGATACTCGATGAAAATGATTTTAAAGGAGAACCAGTTGTTGAACCAACACCTACGCCAACACCAGAACCTACTCCAGATCCAGATGAAGAAGAAAATCCATCTACTTCGGATCAAGGATTACTTTATGTAGCGTTAGGTGCAATTGGTCTTGGTGGTTTTGCTCTTACTTTGAAAAACTTTCGTAAACAAGAAAGATAATTAAAAAAAAACTACTGAAATAAAATCAGTAGTTTTTTTGTGGAATGTATTTTTGAAATTTTCGAATTATGGTATAATATTGAACAAGGTAGAATAAGAGGTGAAAAACATGGCTGAACAAAGAAAAATGGTCCCAACACCACTTCGTGAATATCTTGTTCCGATTTTTGAACGGTTCAATGGACAGTTACAAGAATTGGAAGCAAAGCGAGATCAATATATAGCAGAAGAAGCTAAAATCGGTGAGCAATATGAGCGAAAATTAAACGATGTGCAGGCTCTATATCAGTTACGTGGAACGTTACTTTATCATTATCGTGAACTTTCTAAGATTCATTTGGATATTTATGAAGGTAATCCGACTCAGTTAAATTGGTTGCTGGAGCAGCTAGATCTTTCGGAGGTAGAGAAAGACCGTTATTATCATGCTATTTTAAATCATAAAAAATATAACGGCAATTTTTTGGATGAGCCCGAGGAGGCGGCTCGGAAACTTCTTTCTTTACTTACAGGACATATCGATGAAGTGACAAAGCAATGGCATACTGCTCAAAATCAATTGGATCAATTTGGAAAAGAAAATGCCTTAAATGAATTGCAGCGGAAAGAATTCCAAATCGAGCGGAAAATTTGTGAATTTCAAGATCGTGGTTTGATGGTGGAATCATACCTTCGGGGAGTAAATCATGCGAAATTTGACGAATTATCGCCACGTTTGTTGTGCCAGAAATTGCTTGACTTAGGTTTTCAGGAAAGGGATGTTCGCCTTTTAGCATTAAGTTTACAGTATCCGGATGTTGATTTGTTGATTCCTGTTTTTTCAAAAAGTGATGTGAAACAGCAAATGGAATTGATCGATGAAGAACCCGTTCAAAAATTATCTTTTGAGACTATTCGAGAACTTTTGCAGAGTCTCGGATTTGATCTTAGTATGATTGATAACGATAATGAAGATATGGATTCGTTCTACCATAATGTATCTCGTTCTAGTTTACAAGAAAATTTTCAAACATTGCGACAATTGGGTTTTTCCGTTCAGGCTATCGGTCGGAATATTCATTGTTTGGAAATGAATCGGTTTGCTGATGTCTATCAAAAGATCGATGAAAAACTTAGATTATTTGGTAAAAGTAGATCGCAAACAGTTGTGCCCGTGCAGTTTTATATGGACGTCTCTTTGAATGATCTGGATCGGTATTTTACGTTTTGTCAGGCAAAAAAGATCGATCCATCGGTATTAGAAATGATGACCTTAAAGTGTCCTTTTGAACGATTTGAAAAGAGATATCAAATGTTTGAAGAAGCAGACTTTCAAATGAAGTCAATTATGCAAAAGGGACAAACTTTATTAAATATACCTAGTGTTAAAATAGAGAATGTGAAAGAAAATTTGGAAATCATGAAACGGTTTCATATTCCGTTTGTGACGAGTAACCCGGATGGAATGAAGCAGCTTCGTAGTTATAGTGTCCTTGCAGCGATGCCACGTTATTTGTTACATCATATTGATACGGCAATTGAATTCGATTATCTTTCCCAATTATCTGAACAAATTGGGTGTGTTCGAATTTCTTCGGCGCGAAATTGTGCTTTGGAATATCGTCATGCTTTAGCGAATCAAGTAGAGCTTCGTAATATTAATTTGTTTGTTCATCGTTCTCATTTTGCACCGTCTCCTAATTTGGTACCATCTTCGCAAGAGGCGATTACTACTTTAAAAGAACTCGGGATAAAGGATGATACGCTCTCGATTCTGTCGAAGTACTATTATAGTAAAAGAGTAGGGATCGTCGATTTTACTTTAGATGAAGAAAAAGAATTATTAAAAGATTTATATGAGGCGGAATTGTTAGAACAATTCCCAGCACTTGCTTCTCATGATCCGAACATTGTTTTTGATTCGAATCCGGTAACGATTCCAAATGCAAATTATTATGAGATCGGAGGTATTCGAATTAGTAAAGATAAAGTCGATCGTAATTTAAGACTACTTTTGAAGCAAAATGCAGATTTGGATGATATCGATCTTTTGACAACAGCATGTGTTTATTCTTCTTATTATTCGAAAGATCAAGTTCATCAGATTTACGAGGCGATTCGTACTAAATATAAACGAATGGAAGGGAGGAGTATTTGATGGATTTTCGTGATTTCGAGTTTTCGAAACAAGAATTGGAACGTTTACAGCAGATGTTACCACCTTCTATTTTGCAAGAATTGGGTGATTATGGGGAAGTGGTTCTCGAAAATTTGAAGTACTTAAGAGATTATGGATTTCAAAATTATAAAGAGCTGTTTCTTAGTTATCCAGAATATTTTTTAAGTGACACAGTTACTTTTCAAAATCGAATTGGTAAATATAAAAAAGATGCTTTAATTGATCTTTTGTTACGGAAGCCGTCTTTATTTGAAGATTTATAAAAGAAGTTGATATTTGTCGGAAAATGACTCCCTAATCGGGAGTCGTTTTTTCGTGGACACTGCATTTTTTTCCACTTTTTGGTCATAATAAAAACAGAAGAAGCGGTGCGGGAGGGGTGGCTAATTTGACAAAAAGGGTATTTTGTGGTATTCTATTAGTCGTTTTCCCATAAAAAAGGAGAGAATTATTGTGAAATCAAGCCTGAAGGCAATTTCGGTACTTTGTTCAGGAATTTTATGTTTTCTTGGATTTAATCCGAAAACTGCCATCATTAATGATTACAACACTTATACAGATATTTCGAATGAAAATATATCTGTTACTGAGAAAAAAGAAGTTGAATCAAGTAATTTAATCGAGGAAGTACAAGCAAGTGAAATCGAAGAAGTTATCGTCTATGACGGTATGACCATGGAGGAACTTGCTAGCAAACTCGATCGATCTTTAAATTCCACGTTAGCTGGAAAAGGTAATGTATTTGCTAGTTATGCAATTGAAATGGGGGTCGACCCTTATTTAGCAGTTGCAATTTCATTGCATGAAACAGGTTGTAAATGGACTTGTAGTACGTTAGTGACGAAATGTAATAATATCGGTGGACAAAAGGGTTCTGGTTGTGGTAATGGTGGTTATGCGCGTTTTAAAACTTTGGATGAAGGAATCTATTACTTCATGAAAAACTTGCATGATAACTATTATGCTTATGGGTTAACGACACCAGAGACGATGAATAAAAAGTATGCTAGTAGCACTTCGTGGGCTAGTAAAGTCAATCGATATATCGATGAAATTAAAGCAAAATAACAAATTTGACAAGTCAAAATCTTTCTGATAGAATAATGACTTGTCCCTTAAAAAAATGATAGAGGTGTATTTGAATGATGTACGATGTAGCTAAAACAATAGCCGCATGCGAGGAAGATCCATCCCTGATTTTTGAACTAATTAAAGAAGATCATATTGCATTAGTGGATAAATTGCTTACCAAAAAATTGGTCAGTGTTAACACTTGTGATGAATTTGGATATGATGTATTGTCACGACTTTTAAAACATGGCGCGTACGATGTTGTGTATCGCCATATGAAGAATAAAGAGTGGGATGTTAACCATCAAAATCAAAATGGTGATACATTTGCTCATATCTTAGTGACAATCGATTATAAACACGTATTAGACATTATTAAACGACTCAAAAAAAATAAAGAGTTTATTCCAAACATTAAGAATAATCAAGGGGAAACAATTTTAGATAAGTCGATTAATAATAACTATATCTATACGACGGTTAAGATTTTAGAAGATCAACGTTTCAATAATATCGATATCGTATCTTTTAAAAATCTATACGATACTTATGTAAAAAGTAATCGTTATGGAAAATATACGAAACTTACGAATTTGGAAATTATTTTGGATAGTTTAGAGGACAAAACATTACTTCCACGGATGGAGAAGTTGATGGAAGCCGTTCAAAGTAATTTTGATGTGATCAAGAAAGAAATCTTTTCCAATAAGAAGACTGGTTATATGGATCAAGTAATTCAGTCGTTGATTAAAGAGAAAGACTTTGCATAAAAGTCTTTTTTCTTTGGGATTGTACCTTTCTTTCTTTTATCGTATAATAATAGAGTTAGAAAAGAAGGTGGACTTATGTTATTACCAAATTATCAAGAGGCAAAAAAACGGACACATCGGGATGTTGAAATCGATCATTATCAGTTTGATCCAGCACTTTCCCATCTAGGGGATGGAAAAACGTATTATGTTAAGACTTACGGTTGTCAAATGAATGAACATGATAGTGAAAATATTCGTGCGATGTTAGAGCAATTAGGGTTTCAACCGTTACCGGATGATGATTATGAAAATGCGGATTTAGTACTTCTCAATACTTGTTCGATTCGTGAAAATGCGCATAATAAAGCGTTTGGTATGTTAGGTAGATTAAAACATTTGAAAGCGAAGAAGAAGGATTTAATCGTCGGACTTTGTGGTTGTATGGCCCAAGAAGAAGGCGTTGTTCAAGAAATTATGAAACGGTATCGTTTTGTGAACTTTGTATTTGGAACTCATAATCTTCATCGTCTTCCGTTCATATTAAAAGATGCTCTCGATGCCCATCAACAAAATATCGAAGTGTTTTCGGAAGAAGGCAATATTATCGAAGATGTACCGGTAAAAAGGGATCATCCGTATAAAGCATATGTGAACATCATTTATGGATGTGATAAGTTCTGTACGTATTGTATTGTGCCGTATACAAGAGGAAAACAGCGAAGTAGGAGACCTTTGGATATCATTCACGAAGTTGAACAATTGGTCGCGGATGGTTACCAAGAAGTAACATTGCTCGGGCAAAATGTCAATGCCTATGGAAAAGATTTTGATTTTGAATATCGAATGGAAAATTTATTGGAGGATGTTGCCAAAACGAATATTCCAAGAGTTCGGTTTATGACGAGTCATCCGTGGGATTTTACCGATGGCATGATCGACGTGATTGCAAAATATGAAAATATTATGCCAAGTATTCATTTGCCTGTTCAATCAGGAAGTGATCGTATTTTAAAGTTGATGGGTCGGCGATATACGAAAGAAAAATACTTGACCTTGTTTCATAAGATGAAAGAGCGGATTCCACGCCTTGCCGTTTCGACGGATATTATTGTCGGTTTTCCAGGTGAAACAGAGGAAGATTTTGAAGAGACTATGAAATTAATTGAGACATGTCAGTTTGATAATGCCTTTACGTTCATTTTTTCGCCAAGGGAAGGAACGCCAGCAGCGAAAATGAAAGATGAAACTTTACTTTCTGTTAAAGAAGATCGTCTTCATCGTTTAAATGAGCGGGTGAATCATTATTTTCTTAAAAATAATCAGAAAATGGTCGGAAGTATTGTACCGGTATTAGTGGATGGTTACAACCAAAGTGGTAAAACGAGTTTGTTTGGATATACGGATACGAATAAATTGATTAATTTTGATGGAGATGCTAGTTTAATTGGTAAAATCGTAATGGTTAAAGTGACGAATGCCAAAACTTGGAGTTTAGATGGTGAATATGAATCGGAACGTGTTGGATGAAGTGTCATCTTTGGTCCGTTTTGTAAAAGAGGATGAACTTTATCAACGTTATTTGCGCCTTATCGATAAGATGAAGAAAAACACTTCGTTAATGGAGTTGATCGAAATGGTGAAAAAGGTTCAACGCCAAGCAGTATTAGCGCGTGAAAGAGGAGATCAAGCACTCTTTTTACAACAAGATCAGAAAGAACGAGAATTATTATCAAAACTAGAAGAATATCCTCTTTATTGTGAGTTTCGAGAAGTCCAAGAAGAGTTAAATGAATGGTTTCAAATGATTAAAGATACCTTGGATGATTATTTCTTTCATCTAGTAAATGATTAGTTCGTCTTTGACGAGCTTTTTTTATCACAATTTTTTGGGTCTGGGCATAAATTAGATTGAGGAGGGATATTATGGCAAGTTATAAAGAAATTGTGACAAAAGCAGTAATTGGTAAGGGAAAGAAAACGTTCACTACAACTAGTTCGATTCGGCCAGAAATTGTACCGACAACGGTACTTGGATGTTGGGTTATCAATCATACTTTTCATGGCGTTCGAAGTGGCGATAAAATAAGAATCGAAGGAAGTTACGATGTCAATATCTGGTATTCTTGTGAAGATGATACAAAAACGGAGGTCGTCAGACAGAATAATACGTATTCGGAAACGGTACAAGTACGAACTCGAAATGATTCGGATGTTCAAGGCGAAGAGATTATTGTTCGTAGTTTGCGGCAACCTACTTGTACGAAAACAGCTATTCATGATGGTGTGATCGAGTATACGATCGAAAAAGAACTAGGTATTGAAATTGTCGGTGATACGAAGGTAAAGATCGCCATCGATGAAGAGGAAGATCCGTGGGATGAAATTATCGATACGGATGAAGATAAAATCGATAATCAAATTGACGAAGAAGTAAACGAAGATTATTTACAAGACTAGTGTTAACAAAAAAAGGTTGACAGACAGATTGCATTCGCGTATAATAGGAATGAATTTAGTAAGAAATGGAGGAGAAATTATGGCAGTTAAACTAAGATTGACGAGAATGGGTGCAAAAAAGAGACCTACTTATCGTATTGTTGCTAGTGATTCGAGAAGAAAAAGAGATGGTGAGTATATCGAGTTAGTTGGTACTTACAATCCAATTGCTAGCGAGACTAAAATCAATGAAGAAGTTGCTTTAAAATGGCTTCAACAAGGTGCGATTCCAAGTGATACGGTTAAGAATTTATTGAGTAAAGCTGGTATCATGAAGAAATACGCCGATATGAAGAAAGGCAACTAATTATGGATCCAGTAGAATTAACGAGATATTTGTTTTCTACACTTGTCGAAGACCCAGATAGTATTTCGGTCAAACAATTTGAATCAGAAAAGGAAGATGAGATTTTGATTCAGGTTTTGGTAAACGAAGATGATATGGGAAAAGTAATCGGCAAGGGTGGAAAAATTGCCAATGCGGTACGTACTTTAGTACAAGCGAGTAGTTATTTGAAGGATAATAAAAAGATTCGAATTAATATCGATAGTGTCTAGAAGTGATGATTCACTTCTTTTTTTGTTGTCACAATAGTCCGTTTTTGATATAATGACTTTAGAATAGGAGTAGGAAGATGGAACAAAATCATAATAGCCCTTTTATTAGTTGCTCTATTGTGCTTGACTTTTGGCGTTAGTTTTGCCTTTTTTACGTATATGAAGCAAGGCAGTACCATTAATAGCATTACAACTGGTAATTTGACGTTTTATTATGATGAGAAAGAAGCAATAGGTAATGGAATTCAATTGACGAATTCGTTACCTACGAGTGATGATGTTGGCAAAGGTATGATGGGAAGTAATCAAGTATTTGATTTTCAAGTCGTTGCCGATGCCGTTGGTGAAGATATTTTTTACGAAGTAACGATGGATAAACAAGAAAGTTCGACTTTATCCGGAAATCATGTAAAAGTTTATTTAACGACAATAGAAGGGTCTCTCGAGCAAGAAGTAGCAAATAGTATGAGTGGTGGTGCAGTAAAGACTTATACAGCGTATGACACCACGGAAGTAAAAGATGCCGAAGGGAAAACCTTATATCAAGAAAATATTCCGAATGGAACAAGTGATTATGAAAAGAATTTTCGCCTTCGGATGTGGATCAGTGAAGATGCGACGAGTGTTGTCGGAGGAAAATGGGCATATAGCGAAAAAGAGTTCAGTATCAAGGTAAATGTGTATGCCAATCCGGAGACAGAGAAATTGCCCGTGATGAAAAACGGATTTTCTGCAAAAGAAGGCTTTTATGCGGATGAATATCGTACTAATGTTGCAACAATTACGGTTTCCGATCATATTAGTATTCCAGAAAGTGGAGTTGTTGCGCAATGGGATATGAGTGAAGAAGCAAATGGAAGTGTCATGGCATGGGTCACCACCAATGAAGAAAATTCAGAGTTCTATGATCTTGTAATTGCTGGTGAAGGTGGGGTGGCAATTAATCAAAGTGCTACACATTTCTTTCAAGATTTTATTAATTTAAAAGAAGCGAATTTGAAACAATTAGATACCTCGGAAGTATCATATATGGATTATATGTTTTCAGACTGTTCTAGTTTAACCAGTTTAGATTTAAGCAATTTTGATACTTCGCAGGTAACGAGTATGAGCGGCATGTTTTCAGGCTGTTCTAGTTTAACCAGTTTAGATTTAAGTAATTTTAATACTTCGCAGGTAACGAATATGGGCGGCATGTTTTCAGGCTGTTCTAGTTTAACCAGTTTAGATTTAAGCAATTTTGATACTTCACAAGTAACTAACATGTTCCTAATGTTTAATTCATGTGAAAATCTAACATTGTTAGATTTAAGTAGCTTTGATACTTCACAGGTCACGGATATGAGCAGCATGTTTTTAGATTGTTCTAGTTTAACCAGTTTAGATTTAAGTAGCTTTGATACTTCTCGGGTAACGAGTATGGGCAACATGTTTTTATATTGTTCTAGTTTAACCAGTTTAGATTTAAGCAATTTTGATACTTCACAGGTAACGAGTATGAACAGCATGTTTTCAGACTGTTCTAGTTTAACCAGTTTAGATTTAAGTAACTTTGATACTTCACAGGTAACGAGTATGCACAGCATGTTTTCAGGCTGTTCTAGTTTAACCAGTTTAGATTTAAGTAACTTTGATACTTCACAAGTAAAGGATATGTCGGGTATGTTTTATAATTGTTCTAATTTAATGAATTTAGATTTAAGTAACTTTGATACTTCACAAGTAACAAATATGATGAACATGTTTTATAATTGTTCTAATTTAATGAATTTAGATTTAAGTAACTTTGATACTTCACAAGTAACGAATATGGGGCATATGTTTAATTATTGTTCTAATTTAACGAATTTAGATGTAAGTAACTTTGATACTTCACAAGTAACGAATATGACTTTTATGTTTAGTCGTTGTTCTAATTTAACGAGGCTAGATTTAAGCAACTTTGATTTTTCGCAATGTTCTTCTTTTTCTAACATCTTTTTCCAGACTTCGCCAACGATTTATGTAAAAGATGAAGCTGCAAAGTCCTTTATTGAAGATACAATTGGTTATACAGGTGGTCCGGTTTTGATTGCAGCATAGCTGTACTTTAAACTTCTTGAATTTTTTTCGAGAAGTTTTTTGGTGAAAAAATAATTGTTTTTTCTATTAAGGTTGTATCCAAGAATAGTTTATTATATAATAAATTAGTAGGGTGGTAGAAAAATGATAGATCAAAAAATCCCGTTACCTCGTCATGTGGGTATTATTATGGATGGAAATGGTCGCTGGGCGACTAAACGTGGACTTTCGCGAAGTATGGGTCATAAAGCTGGTGCCAAAGCTTTGAAAAAGTTGTGTAAACATTTGTTGAAATTAGAAATACCATATTTAAGTGTTTTTGCTTTTTCGACGGAGAATTTTAAAAGAGATAAAGAAGAGGTCGATTATTTGATGAATCTCTTTATTACTATGTTTCAAACAGAATTCTCTTTTTTAAAAGATGAGCAAGTACGAGTTGTATTTTCAGGGCGTAGAGAACCGCTTCCAGTCGATGTCTTAAAAACGATGGATCAAATTACGGAAGAAACTAAGGATAATGAAAGAGCCACTTTAAATGTCTGTCTTAATTATGGTGGACAAAGTGAATTGGTGGATGCTACTAAAAAAGTGGTTCAGCTCGTGCAAGAAGGAAATTTAAAAATTGATGAATTAAATGAGAATAATTTTGCACAATATCTTTACCAGGATTTGCCACCACTTGATTTTGTCATTCGGACGAGTGGAGAGATGCGGATTAGTAATTTTATGTTATGGCAAGCAAGTTATGCGGAGTTTTATTTTCCGGATGTTTTATTTCCGGATTTTACACCGAAAGAGTTTGATAAAGCAATCTTAGAATTTCAAAAACGTGATCGTCGTTTTGGAGGAGTGAAAAAATGAAAAATCGCGTCATTAGTGCCATTCTTTTATTGGTAGTCTTTGTTCCCTTTTTAATTATTGGTAAAATTCCCTTTGCCGTATTAATGCTCGTGGTTGGACTATTGGGCTTACATGAGTTGATAAAAGCACGGGAAGTGAAAAAAGAGTTTCCTTTCTTGATGAAATTGTTTGCTTATTTACTTGTAGGTTTTTTCATTTTGAATAATTATAATTCGAATACACTGGTGTTTCATATTGATTATCGGGCGGTATCGTTTCTTATTTTTGCGTTTTTAATCCCTTTGATTGTGATCGATGATAATAAACGATATAATTTAAATGATGCTTTGTTTTTGATGGGATCTACGTTGTTTTTAGGAATGTCGTTTAATTTGCTCATTCTAATTCGCAATTATTCGTTTTATTATGTGTTGTTTTTGTTTTTCATTACGGTTATTACGGATACGTTTGCATATATCGGGGGAAGTTTTATCGGACAACATGAACTTGCCCCAAAAATTTCGCCACGAAAGACGATCGAAGGGTTAGTAGTAGGAACTGTAATGGGAGTGTTTGTCTCAATGATGTTTTATATTACCGTTATTGATCCTAGTATTTCGCTTGTTTCTCTTTTTATCGTAGCAGTTACGTTATCTTTAATCGGACAACTAGGAGATTTGGTGTTTTCATCTGTAAAGCGATACTATGGAATTAAAGATTTTTCTCATTTTATTCCTGGTCATGGTGGTATTCTAGACCGTTTTGATAGTATTATTTTTGTTGCCTTGGCAGCGGTGATGTTTTTGACTATTTTATAGGAGGATACTATGTTAACGTTACTTTATTTTATACTTATTTTAGGAGTGATCGTACTCGTTCATGAATTTGGACATTTCTTATTTGCGAAAATTTTTGGAATTTATGTCTACGAGTTTTCGATTGGAATGGGGCCACGACTTTGGCATCATAAAAAGAAGGGTGGCGAGACGGATTATTCCATTCGTCTTTTGCCAATCGGTGGTTATTGTGCACTAGCGGGAGAAGATCCAACTGAGGAATCGGATGTACCAAAGGATCGGATGTTGAATCATAAACCGGTATGGCAAAGATTTATCGTGATGGTAGCAGGAGCAACTTTTAATTTCTTGTTGGCGCTTGTCATATTGTTTGCGATTGCTATCTTTTGGGGAGCACCGACGACGGATCCTGTTTTGACTGGTGTTGAAGATGGGATGCCAGCGCAAGTGGCAGGATTAGAAGCCGGCGATTATATTCAGAAGGTAAACGGCAAGAAAACATCGACGATCGACGATGTTTCGGTCTATATTCAACTTGCCGATAAATCGAAACCAGTGGAGTTTCAAGTGAAAAAGCAAAATGGTGAAATTAAAACAATTTCGGTCACTGCTTTAAAAGAAGAAATCGATGGTGTTACGACGTATCGGTTGGGAGTAGCTTTTGAAAGTCAAATCCGACATAGTGTAGGGGCAGTTTTCGAATATACTTTTGTTAAAATGGGATCTTTGTTTAAACAAATGTTCATTACCGTCGAAGGACTTTTCACGGGAGATATTGGGTTAAATCAATTAAGTGGTCCGGTTGGTATTTATTCGATTGTTGGTGAACAGGCAAAAAGTGGATTTGAAAATATTCTTTATTTAATTGCACTTCTTTGTGTTAATGTCGGATTTATTAATTTGTTACCATTTCCGGCTTTTGATGGAGGACGTGTTTTATTCTTGATTATCGAAAAGATAAAAGGAAGTCCGGTTAATCCAAAAACAGAGATTTTAGTGAATAATATCGGCTTTTTCTTGTTGATAGCACTTATGATCTATATTACGTTTCAAGATGTATTTCGGCTTATTTAGATGCGAATTTTTTCGCGTCTTTTTTGGTGATAAAAAGTATCTTTTGGAAAGGGAGTGGTAGTGTGAAAGATACATTACGAGTTATTGTTTTAAAGGGAGCAACAGAATTGGGGAAACAAGTCAATTATGAATTGCAAAAAATTCGGAAAGAGAAGAAAAGTTATATCGTACCGATCGTGCAATCACGTTTTACGAACGGTGAGGGGAAAGTAGTTATTACAGAAACGATTCGGAAGAAAGATGTGTATCTACTTGTCGATATCAGTAATTATAGTTGTACGTATCCGATGTTTGATTATGTCAATCATTATAGTCCAGATGAATATTTTCAAGATGTCAAAAGAGTTATTTCAGCAATGATGGGACATGCTTCTTCCATTACTGTGATTATGCCACTTTTATACGCTTCTAGGCAACATCGCAGGAAGGGAAGAGAGTCGTTGGATTGTGCAATGGCGTTACAGGAATTACAGGCGTTAGGAGTAGATGATATTGTTACGTTCGATGTGCACGATCCGAATATTCAAAATGCGGTTCCGAATATGGCATTTGAGAATTTTTATCCGACCCATACGATTATTTCTTCTTTCATTGAAAGAGAATCGTTAGATTATCAAGAATTGTTAGTAGTTAGTCCGGATACGGGAGCAATGGATCGAGCTCGATACTATGCGGATATTTTAGAGACGGATGTCGGAATGTTTTATAAAAGACGAGATCTTAGTAAAGTGGTCGATGGCAAAAATCCGATTGTAGCACATGAGTATTTAGGTAAAGATGTGAATGGAAAAACAGTTCTTGTCGTCGATGATATGATTGCATCGGGAGATTCGATTTTAGAAGTGAGTATGGAACTTAAGAAGCGTGGTGCGAAAAAAATTTATTTAGTGGCTACGTTTGCCCTTTTTACAGCGGGTATTAAACGCTTTGAACAATATTATAAAGATGGCTATTTTGATTGTATTTATGCGACAAATCTATGCTATGTTCCGAAAGAAATACTTCAGCAAGAATGGTTTGTGGCGGTCGATTGTGCATCTTTCGTTGCGGAAATTATTGATACGTTAAATAAGCATGAGTCAATTAGTCCATTGATGAATGGAAAGAAAGAAATTATCGAACGAATTCGAAATAAAAAAATGAAATCATCCTAGGTGTTTCCATTGCAAATTTTATTCTTTTTGATATAATATTATTAGAATAGAGGGTGAGTTCCAATGAAGAAAAGTGGAAAATGGAAAGTACAGTTTTTGGTTATGGCATTTTGTGTACTTGGACTAGTCGCAGTATTGGTAGGAAGTAGTTATGCCATTTTCTCGGATGTCAGTGATCAGGGAGATTATAATACGGTGACGGCTGGAACACTTCAGCTGTCGTATGAAGATACCCAGTCACTTAGTTTGAGTAATTTATATCCGGTATCGGATGTAGAAGGAATGACCGGAGAAGGGTATACCTTTACGGTTCGTAATATTGGAACACTACCGAGTGATTATAAAGTAATGATCCAGGACGATGAAGCGATGATCCAAGCGGATGGTTGTAGTGATCATTTAATGCCGAAAGCAAATATTAAAATCAGTGTCGATGGAGGAACGCCATTTTTACTAAGTAGTATCGAAGAAAGTAATTATATGATTACGACGGGCAATTTACAACCAGGGGATAGTGTAACGCATGTTGTGAAGGTGTGGATCGATGAAGCAAGTGGAAACGAGATCCTAGGAACGCACTTTCATGGAAAAGTAGTAGTAGAAGGAATCCAGGGAGAGTTTGTGTATCGAGATGAAAGTGGAGCGAATGCTCCAGAATTAGTGGATGGAATGATTCCGGTAGTTTATGATGAGGCGCAAGCAAGTTGGGTGAAAGCAGATACGGATGGTGAATGGTATAATTATCAAAAACAAAAATGGGCGAATGCAGTTACGGTAACAGAAAAAAATCGAGATACTTATAGGAATGCGGAAGCAGGAATCGTCATATCGATGGATGATATCAATACGATGTGGGTATGGATACCAAGATATGAATATATGTATACCAATTTAGGAGAACAATATGCTGGAGGAACTAGAACTCAACCAGGAGAGATTAAAATAAACTTTTTAAGTGGGACAAATAAAATTCCAAGTGATTCTGTTAATTATAAAGTACATCCAGCATTTACCTTTGGAGATAAAGAATTAACAGGAATTTGGTATGCAAAATTTGAAACGACAGGTACCGTATCAGAAGCTTGTACTAACACAAGTTGTGATACGAGTGAAGTAACGATTAAACCAGGATTAACTTCATTAAGAAATCAAACAGTAAGTAGTTTTTTCTATATGGCCAGAAGTATGCAATTAAATAATAGTAATACATTTGGATTTAGTTCAGATAGTGGAGATGTACATATGAGTAAGAATAGTGAATGGGGAGCAGTAGCATACTTATCACAAAGTAAATATGGAAAGTATGGAAATCCAAATTATGAAGGAGTAAATAAAGAAATTTATCAAAATAAATCAAATCAATTTATAACAGGAAGTAGTAATGAAACCCCAAGTACAAGTACTACGAGTACACAAGTGACTTATGATACCCCAGACACAGGATATGGAGCAAGTACAACAGCAACAATTTATGGGGTTTATGATATGAGCGGTGGAGCAGATGAATACGTGATGGGAAATTATGATAATACAATAGGTTCTTCAGGATTTAGCAAAATGCCAGAATCAAAGTATTATGATGTATATACAACTTATAATGCAGATACAGCATGTAATGTAGGAATTTGTTATGGCCATGCCTTATCAGAAACATCAGATTGGTATGCAGATTTCGAGAATTTCTTAGGCAGCGACATTCCGTGGATGATTCGAGGCGGAAGCTATTACGACGACATGAACGCAGGAGTTTTCTACTTTAACTACTACAATGGAGATACGTACAATAGCTACTCATCTCGCTTCACCGTAGCACCATAGTACGGAGTACTATGGTGCATTTGAAACATCAGTAGCGAAGGGATATGAAGTGATGTTTCAAATAAAAATGCAAAAATTTTTTGTAATCTCTAATTTTTAAAGATTAGAGATTTTTATGTGTTAAAATAAAAAAATTATGTGAATTAGAAAAATCCATTAATGACTTTAGTTGAAATTTTTTTTAGATGTCAAATAGAAATGATAAATTATTATATTTGTTATTATAAGGATTATAATTTGATATGTGTTATTTTATGAAAATGCAGATATATTAAATTATTTTTAAATATAAAATTGTTGTATTTGATGTATGTATAAAATATATTTTATTTCTTAGTGTGTATTATGGATTGAGGGTGAAGTTTTCTTTATTAAAGTGTTGATAGGATTTTTAATTATTTTGTTTTACAAGAATTACAAAGTAAGATTTCCATGAGTTATTTTGAATTGCTATTTTTATTATTTTTGTTATAATTATTGTTAGAATAGAGGTGTGGCTATGGGGAAGAAAAAGAACTGGAAAATTCAATTTTTTGTCATGTCTTTTTGTGTGTTGGGCTTGGTTGCAATCACAGCTGGAAGTAGTTATGCTATTTTTTCGGACGTTAGTAGTCAAGAAGATTATAATACCGTTACGACAGGAACTTTGCAGTTGGCGTATGAAGATAATCAATCACTTAGTTTGAACAATTCATTTCCAGTTTCGGATGAAGTAGGAATGAAAGGAACTGGTTATACCTTTACGGTTCGAAATGTTGGAACGTTACCGAGTGATTATAAAGTAATGATTCAAGATGATACTGCTATGATTGAAGCAGATGGATGTAGTGATTATTTGATGCCAAAAGTAAATATTAAAGTAAGTGTGAATGGAGGAGATCCTTTTTTATTAAGTAGTATTGAGTAGAGTAACTATATGATTACAACAGGAAACTTACAACCAGGGGAAAGTGTTACCCATGTTGTGAAAATATGGATCGATGAAGCAAGTGGAAATGAGATATTAGGAACTCATTTTCATGCAAAAGTAGTAGTAGAAGGCGTCCAAGGAGAATTCGTATATCGAGATGAGAGTGGAGCAAATGCTCCAAAGCTAGTAGAAGGAATGATTCCTGTTATCTATGATGAAGCACAAGCAAGTTGGGTGAAAGCAGATACTACAAACAAGTGGTATGATTATAATAACCAAGAGTGGGCAAATGCTGTTGCCGTTCAACAAAATGTCATTTATGATGCCTCTTTGCATCAGAATTATGGGGATCCATATGGAATTGTTTACGATGCATTAGAGAAAGCATATGTTTTTGATGGAAAAGATGATTATGTTGATCTAGGGCTTGAAAATTATGATTTTTCAAATGGCCAGACCATAGTAATTCGATTTAAAATGAATGAAATTATTCCTGGTATAATAAATAGAGTTGTTGGAAACTGGGAAAGTGGGGGAGGTGGATTTTCGTATGATCCAACAGTAGACCAATTATTGTATGAAAGTTACAATCTTACTACAGATAGCTATGAACGTGTAGCTTTACCAAAAAATGTAATTCAAAAAGGACAATATTACATCATGGTTGGAATTTATGATAAAGAGAATCAAAAGTTAAAGATTTATGTGAATGGAAAATTTATTGCAGAAAGTAGTTCAATTGGCGATAGAAAAAATAGTACCTTACCCTTTTTAATCGGTGCAAATCCAAATGGAAATGGTCCGGTTGAATTTTCCAACATTACGGTAAGTGATGTTTTAATTTATGATAAAGCACTAGATGATGATCAAGTACAACAACAATTTGGCGATCGAATTCAAGTTAACAATAAAGATGGTTTAATTACTTGGGCAAAAGTCCAGAAAGGGAAAGATTTTGAAAATGGAACCGCAATTGATTTAGATTATATTAATACGATGTGGGTCTGGATACCAAGATATGAATATATGTATACCAATTTAGGGGATCAATATGCAGGTGGTACTGAACTCCAACCTGGAGAAATTAAAGTAAACTTTTTAAGTGGAATGACTACTACTCCAAGTGATTCTGCAAATTATAAAGTACATCCGACATTTCGTTTCGGTGAAACGGAGTTAAGTGGAATTTGGGTTGGTAAATTTGAAATGAGTATTTTAGAAAGTTGTATAGCTGCGGATGGCGATGTAAATAAGGGTTGTGACTTAACTACTTTTACGCCACAAATCAAACCAAGTGTTGTGAGTTGGCGTGGAGCAAGAGTATCGACTTTTTTTGAAAGTATTCGAGGGATGCAAACAAACAAATATGGAACATATGGATTTGCAAATAATGAAAGTTATGATATTCATATGAGTAAGAACAGTGAGTGGGGAGCCGTAGCATATCTTTCTCAAAGTCAATATGGAAAATATGGTAATTCGAATTATAGTGGTGCTGATAAAGAGGTGGCTATCAATAATTGTAGCAGTTATATTACAGGAATTGGTGGAGATACAGTAAACGCGAGTGAATCTAGTACTACCTGTACTACTAACACCTATGAAACAAAGAAAGGTCAAGCGGCAAGTACGACTGGAAATATTACTGGAATCTATGATATGAGTGGTGGGGGATATGAATATGTTATGGGAGTATCAGCAGATGAAAATGGCAATCCAAGAGGTGGTACTAGTAGTTCTTATAATTCTGGTTTTAATGGATCATTAAATTCTGGAAGTTATAATTCCGGAATCGATTTTCCCGAAGCAAAATACTATGATTTATATACAACTAGTAATGTTAATACTGCTTGTAGTGAAGGAATCTGTTATGGACATGCCTTAAGTGAAATTCTTAGATGGTATGGCGATAATCCATTTTTTATTGATTCGGCTTCTCCTTGGTTTGCTCGTGGGGGACATTTGTCTGAAGGTATAAATGCTGGTGTGTTTTTGTTTACTGCTTGGGACGGTGGGACGAGCATCGCCGGCTCGTCTCGGGCAGTGTTGGTTCCCGAAGTATAGTGATTTTCTAATTTTTAAAAGATAATTTCATATTTAAGCATAATAAGAAATTGTTATTTATGTTTTTTCTATTTTGATTTCTTCATATTGCATATTTTTTTAATTTTTATCGTTAAAATGGATTTGCTTGTGCAAGTAATTCAATTTGAATTATTATACTTTATTAATTAATTTAAACGTATTAAATAGTTTATATAAGTAAGAAAAATGTAATCTTGGTTGTAAACCGAGATTTTTTTGTTGAATAGCGAACACATGATTATTGTAATCAAATTTTTTTCTTTTCCTGAAAAAAATGATAAAATAGAAATAGAGGTGATTCTTTTGGTAATATCTGTGTTGGTAGAACTTTCTCATCAAAATGTAGATAAGACTTTTGATTATTCGGTTCCAAAGGAATTACAGAGTAAGATCCAAGTGGGCTTACGAGTGACGGTACCATTTGGATATCAAACGTTAGAGGGATTTGTTTTAGAAATAAAAAGGAATAGTTTAATGGCGGATTTAAAAGATATTCTTGCAATTCAGGATGAAGAAATTGTTTTAAATCATGAATTATTAGAACTAGGAAAATATATGAAATCGATTACTTTAGCTACTTTGATTTCTTGTTATCAAGTGATGTTGCCGCGGGCATTGAAGGCTCAAAATAAAACGACAATTCCGATTAAATATGAAAGTATTGTTACGATGGGAAAAACTCCTTTTGATTACGAAAAATTAAATGCGTCACAGAAGAGAATCATTGATTTAGTAAACGAGAAAAAGAATGTTTTGAAACGAGAGTTGTCTTCTATTTCGGCAAGCAGTGTTAATACTTTGATCAAAAAAGGAATTTTGCAAGAAAAAAAAGTAGAAAAGTATCGATTAGAAGAAGATACTGCTGTTTATCCGAAATATCCTTTAACTTCGAAACAACAAAAGGTAGTCGATGAAGTGCTGGCTTTGAATGAATGTTATACTCCATTTTTATTACACGGAGTAACAGGTAGTGGTAAAACGGAAGTGTATATGGAGATTATCGAGCATCAGTTGGCCCTTGGGAAGACGAGTATCGTATTAGTTCCGGAAATTTCATTGACCCCACAAATTGTAAATCGGTTTCGTTCGCGGTTTGGCAGTGTGGTAGCTATTCTGCACAGTCGTTTGAGTGAAGGCGAAAAATACGACGAATGGCGTAAGATTGCAAGAGGAGAAGTGTCGATTGTAATCGGAGCACGGAGTGCTATTTTTGCGCCGCTTCAGAACATTGGATCGATTATCGTCGATGAAGAACCGACTACTTCTTATCACCAGGAAAATAATCCTCGTTATAGTGTGATCGACATTGCCTTTTACCGCGGAATATATCATCAGTGTCCGGTTATCTTAGGAAGTGCAACGCCTTCTTTAGAAAGTTATGCGCGGGCGAAAAAGGGAGTATATCATTTGTTAGAGTTGCCTCATCGGGTATTAGATCGGCCACTTCCAGAAGTGAAGGTGATCGATTTAAATGAAAATAAGAATCGCCGAAGCATGTATTTTTCGAATGACTTAGTAGAAGCAATTCAAGATCGATTGGCGAAAAAAGAACAAGTGCTTTTACTTTTGAATCGGCGTGGTTATTCTTCTTTTATTACTTGTAGTAATTGTGGTTATGTTAGTAAATGTCCAAATTGTGATATTACGCTTACCTATCATAAAACAAGTGATAATTTAAGATGTCATTACTGTGGATATGCTACCAGACGGGAAGACGTTTGTCCGAATTGTCACGAGAAGGGAATGAAATCTTTAGGATATGGAACGGAACGTTTAGAAGAAGATTTAGAGAAATTATTTCCAGAAGCGCGAATGATTCGAATGGATTTTGATACGACAACGAAAAAAGGTGCCCATGAAAAAATTATTACGGATTTTGGACAAGGAAAGTACGATGTTTTATTGGGAACACAGATGATTGCGAAGGGACTCGACTTTCCTAAGGTGACATTGGTTGGAGTGATCAATGCGGATATGAGTTTAAATATACCGGATTTTCGAAGTAGTGAATATACATTTCAGCTTCTAGATCAAGTAGCTGGTCGGAGTGGACGCGGAGAGCGAAAAGGAGAAGTATTGATTCAAACATTTAATCCGGATCATTATGCGATTCAGTTTGCGAAAACGCATGATTATATTGGCTTTTATCAAAAAGAGATGCAAATTCGGCATCAATTGGGTTATCCACCTTACTATTATTTGACATCGATTAAAATTTCTAGTTGTGATTATCCTTTGTTAAAAACGGAAGCTAATGTGATTGCTCATTTTTTAAAAAGAGAACTTTCTCATACTATTTTATTAGGACCAACTCCTTGTTTTGTTTTCTGTGTCAATAAGAGATATCAATTACAAATTATTTTAAAATATAAAAAGGAAGAAAAATTGTATGCTACTTTACAGTCTTTACTTGATCATTATAAAGGAAATTCGAGAATTCGGATCGATCTTGATTTTAATCCCAATCGTTTTAGTTAAAAAGCATTGTAAGTTTTACAAAGTTATTTTATAATAAATGATAGAGAATAGAGAGGTTTTGACTATGGCAAAGGAGAAAAAACGATATTTTTCGCTTACAATTGTTTCATTTTTAGCAACGATTTCGGCAGTTCTTATTACACTTGGGGTAAGTTTTGCAATTACAACTTACATTCAGAAAGGAAGTCGTGAAAATACGATTGTCACGGGTACTTTTTTATTTCAATACAATGAAGGAACGGAAGAAGGAAATGGCATTAAGTTAGAGAATACGTTACCGATGAGTGATGAAGAAGGAAAGAAATTATTGGGAGCTCATAACGTATTTGATTTTAGTGTTTTAGCGACTGTAAAAGGTGCTCCTGTTACTTATGAGATTATTGCTGTGAAGCAAGCGAATTCTACATTAGCAGATTATCAAGCAAAATTATATTTGACGGAACGAAAGAGTGATGTGATCGAAGCAGAACTTCCAGGTACGGTCGTCAATGGTAATGTGATGCGTTATAGCGATTTGACGGATACGATGCAAAGTGGAATTAATGGGAAGACAATTTATCGTGAAGTAGTACCGGGAGATACCGGTAGTTATCATAAGAATTTTCGGCTTCGGATGTGGCTTGCCAGTGATGTCGATACGAATGATGAAGCGAATCAAGGTAAAGTATTTTCTGTAAAATTGCATGTTTATGCACATGCCGAGTAAAGGGATGAGAACGATGAAAAAATTAAATATTGTTTTTATGGGAACACCAGATTTCAGTGTTCCTGTTTTAGAAGGTTTAATTGAGAGTTACCAAGTTGTTTTAGTAGTAACACAACCGGATAAAGAGGTAGGGCGTCATCATGTTTTAACGGCTCCACCAGTGAAAAAGAAAGCGGAGGAATTTGGAATTTCTGTTTTTCAACCGGTTAAAATAAAAGAAGATTATCAGATGATTTTGGATCTTCATCCGGATCTTATCGTCACTTGTGCTTATGGCCAAATTATTCCAGATGCTGTTTTAGAATGTGCGACTTATGGAGCGATCAATGTTCATGCTTCACTTTTACCAAAGTTAAGAGGGGGAGCACCGATTCATCATGCTATTTTAGATCATTATCCAAAAACCGGGGTAACGATTATGTATATGGTTAGTAAAATGGATGCAGGGGACATATTAAGTCAAGAAGAAACGGTGATTATGAAAGAAGATACTTTGGGTAGTCTTCACGATCGATTGTCACAAATGGGAAGAGACCTTCTTTTGAAAACGATTCCGAATTTGATTGCTGGAAATATTGTTCCAATCAAACAAGATGAAAGTGAAGTAACGTACGGCTATAATATAAAAAGAGAAGAAGAGCGAATTCGGTGGGAGGAAGAGTCGACGATCGAAATTTTCGATCACATTCGGGGATTAAATCCTCATCCGGGAGCTTATACGACGTTAGATGGAACGGTTGTTAAATTATTTGCGTCTGTTATTAGTGATAGTTTTTTTACATCGCGGAGCAATGGTGAAATCTCTCGTATTTATAAAGATGGAATTGGAGTTTGTACTAAAGATGGCGAAATTATTATCACGGAATTGCAAGTGGCGGGAAAGAAACGGATGAGTGTCAAAGAGTATTTCAATGGTGTGGATGAGGATCAGCTAATTGGAAAGAAGTTTGTGTAAGGAGGATTTATGCCGGAACAACAAAATATAGATCAGGAAGAGAAAAAACAACAAGCGAAAAGAATTCGTGGAATGGTTTTCTTTGGCTTTTATTTTATCTTTTTTCTCGTTTTAATTATTTCGATACGTTCGAATTCTGGGAAGCCAAATTCGACTCCGACTAATCCAACTCCTACTCCGACAGGGGCTAATGAAGATATTACGGATACTTCTATTTTTAAGGGAATTACGAATCAAAATTATCATTATGTTATTACGGTTCGAACTGATAATCGAACGGTTATTTATGACGGGAAACAGTATTCGAATAAAAGTATGTTTACCAAAATTGCCGATGGTAAGAGTATCGTATATTATCAAGTAGGGGATAATTATTTGGAAAAACAAGGCGATGCTACGGTTGTTGTAGAGAATCCTTATGAGAACAGTCAATTTTGGGATGTCGAGTTATTAAAAAAGATTATTGATCGTAGTACTTATAAAGAAGAAGACGGAGTACGAGTTTATTCGCTCGATGTCGTTGATTTTATGGATTATTTTTATCCATCTATCGAGTATGATGGCTTTTCGATTGCCGAAGTAGAAGATAATCAAGTTTTTGTTACTGTGAAAGACGATATGATTGCAAAAGTTGAAATGGATCTTTCCAATGGCAGTCAGTATCATGCTTCTTTGACAAATGAAGGATATCAGACTTTAAATATTACATTGGAATATACGGATTATGGTAATATTGATGATTTCGCAGTCGAATAATGAAAAATAATAACGTCGAGAAATGGAAATAACTTCCAGTGAAAGGGAGCATTTTGTTGTGATAAAATGGAAAGAGAATCGAACCTCTTTCTGTTTTTTTTATTGGGCAAAATCGTCAAATTTTTTCGCTTGCCAAAATCACTTGGGGGGGGGGGCAATGTTGTCAACTTAAGAAAGAAAAAGACAAGAAAAAAGAGAAAAGACATGGAAATGTATTCTTTTCTCTTTTGGA
>CALVRU010000022.1 GCA_944358775.1 uncultured Bacilli bacterium
AAAGTAGCATCTTTTATTGAATTATCAATACTTCTTACTTAAAATGTCTGATAATAATTTTTGTCTGATAAAACGTGCCACGCATTTTATTCATCTTCATACATAGTACATTCTTCTAACCCAATTTCATTGGCTGGTTTTACTTTTGCAAATGATATTCCACTTACCATTTCTTCTCTAGTAATTACACCGTCTGTTTTATCAGGAATATATTTAAACACTGCCTCATTATCTTCTAGTAAAGTTCCGTCATCTTGAATAACATATAATACGCCAAAATCATATTCTTTCATTTTCATATCAGGATCTATTTTACGATAATCTTCCATAGGGAATACTCTAACAATTGCTTTATTATCTTCTTTAAAATCGAAATAAAATACTTGTTTTTCTGTATTATAAATTGCTTGGTAAAACTTAACATCATAGAATTGTCTTAATCTTAATATATGTTGCCATACCTCGTTTTCATCTCTATACTCACTGAAACGAATAGAGCCTACAACATTTCCAAATACTGCTGTTTCGTTTTTATCAAGGAAACCGTTTTTATATAAATCATTCATAGAGTTAGCAACTGACTCTCTAAATCTAACAAAATCTACAATACAAAGTTTATTATTAATTTGTTTTAAAGTGATTTCCTCAACATAATTCATAATCAAATCGGCTTTTTCTTCTCTTGTAAAATCTTTCCAACGTTTATTATATTCTTTAAACTTTTCAGGGTATTTAATTGAATTGATGTAGTCTATATCTCGCTTGATAAGTATATCTTCAGGAGTAAATTTTAACTCATCACAGATTTCTGATTCACTTAATTTTTCTTCTAGATTAGCGATAGTATTTTCTACTTTTTTACGTTCTACATCATATTCTTCTAAAGTAAATACCTCATTAACGTATGCCTCTCTAATTCTTTTGAATTTATCTTTTTCTTTCTTTAATTCTGCTTCAATTTCTTCTTTTGGGTTTTCTATTTTTTGCTTAATCATAGGTAAAAAGAACTGATTAACAACACTATCATATTCTACAATGTCATCTATAAACTGACTGATATATTCTTCGATTACTGCTTCTTTTATAGTAAGTTTACAATCATTACAATAGTAATAGAAATATGAATTACCATTTTTCTTTGTTGTTGCTTTTCCACCTAATATTCTGCCACATTTAGGACATTTTAATTTTTGTAAGAACAAATAAGTAAGTGTTCTTTGATAAGACCTAGAATTCTTTTTCTGTTGCACCTGACATTCCTCCCACAATTCTTTTGATACTAAAGGCTCTACAACATCTTTGTAATAAGTAGGGTGTTTTGTTCTTTTACCATGAACAAAATCTCCTTTATAAATTTCATTTTCTAATATTTTTAAAATGGTCGTATCATACCAATTTGTTTTTCCTAATACTTTTTCATCATTAAAAATATTTTTTATTTTTTGATAAGATAAACCACTATGATATAAGTTAAAAATTCTAATGACAACATCTTTTGTTTTCATATCAGGTACTAAAGTTTTATCTTTCCTAGTGTAACCTAAAGGGGCTCTATGTGGAATATGTCCTGCTTTAATTGCACCAGCAAGTCCAACTTTTGTTCTTTCGCTAGTTCTTTCAATTTCTTGTTGGCTAACTGATGTTAAAATACGACTTATCATCTTACCATTTGCACTAGTAGTATTTATATCATCATTTGCACAATCTAAATATGCTTCATTTTCCTCTAAAAACTTTAAAATGTTTTCCCAGTCATAAACAGAACGTGTAAGTCTATCTAGTTTTAAAACTACTATGGTGTTACATTTCTTATCTTTTATATCTTGCAATAATTGGTCGAATGCTGGACGTTTATTGCCTGTTTTAGCACTTATTCCAGCGTCTTGGTACACATCATATATCTCATAACCTTTGTACTCACACATAGCCCTTAAACGCTTTTCTTGTTCTGGTAAACTAAAACCTTCTCTTGCTTGGTCTTCTGTTGATACTCTAATATATATTCCTGCAACCTTTTTCACATCATCATACATTAATTATCATCTCCCTTTTTTCTAATTTTCAAAAAAAGAGGAGTCAAAAACTACTAGTTAAACACTAACGGTATTTGACTCCTCATATAAAACATTTACTACTAATTTTAAAGTATCAATAAATCGTTCTTTCATAAAGTACCCCATTTCTAAAAATAACGATACTGCATGTCATTTATTGATGTCTTATTCTACAATATTTTACAAGATTTGTCTATACCCCATTTGTAGGGAATAGTTAGTGTGATTTAATATAGTTTTCGAGTTCTGTTAATTTGATTTTTTTACTCAAGTTATTAATATAGATTTCATTAGAGTAATTAAAAGCAAGAAAAGTCATATCATTAATAATAATTCTGTGTGGCTCAATGTAACTTAAATTAGTTTTATCAATTCTTCTTATACTACCATTTATAAACGTCGGAGTAGCATTACAAAAATCACAGATAATTTCTAATCTTTTTCTTAAAGACTCCTCCATATCAATTTCTTGTTTGATTACATTAATCATATACACCAACCTTTCTTCTAGGTTGATTTTTTCATAAAAACGAAAAAATCAATCATTTCTGATTGATTCCTATATCAAAAGTTCGAAAAGTTCGAACAGATTTCCCAATGGTGCGGGTAACAGGACTTGAACCTGCATGCCGAAGGCGCTAGTTCCTAAGACTAGTGCGTCTGCCAATTCCGCCATACCCGCATTCAATAAATTGGTGGACCCTATAGGACTCGAACCTATGACCGCTCGGTTATGAGCCGAATGCTCTAACCAACTGAGCTAAGGGTCCATTGCCACTTAATAATAGCATATTCTCATTTTTTTCGCAATATGTTTTCGTGATTTTTTTGATTTCTCATAAACAAAAAAAAATAATCTAAAATTTAGATTATTTTTGTAACATATTCAATAAATTGATTTTAAACATATCTTTTTCCGGATTCGTTTTCGAAATCATGACACCCTTATAAGTCGTTAATTCGGCACGATGTCCTTCGTCCAAAATTCCTTCCGGAGTAATATTCGTAAGTAAGATAATCTTTTTATCTTCGTAAACGGTATAATGTAAACGAATTTCACCATGAACTTTTACAAATAAGTCATCTGTTGGTAATTTTAATTCGTAGGATTTCGTTTTATCTTTTTTAGATACGGAAATAAGTTCTCCTAAAAATTTACCGTTTCGAATCTCAGGATAATATTCAAATGTTAATTTTTTGTACGCTAGCATGTTGTACTTTCTTAAAGATCTCTCTTTTTTACGAAAATCATTTTCATTTAAATATTCAAAAATATAAGACTGTTTCATATTCAACCAACCCCCTATTATGAATTCTTGATACCCCTACTCTCAAGATGTCTAGATTATAGCATATTTCGTGAAAAATGTCAAATTTTACAGCAATTTATTATTATTTTATGAATTTTGTTGACTTTTATACAAAGAAAAAGGTGAATTTTCACCTTTTATCTTGTCATATTATTTGTATTTTCTTCCACAACCGGAGCATTTTCGTAAGCTGCAATGATACTATCGAGTAATGCCTCTTGAGCTGCCGCCGAACCATTCATACTGTTTTCAATCGATTGTTCTGTAATATTTGCCGGTGCTGGAACTTCTGCAGTAGGAGTAGATGGCGTTTGTGGAGCTTGTGGAGTTTGAGCAACCGAGTTAGGTGTCGCAATCTCTTCGGTCGTCTCAGTCGTAATTTGCTCATTACCCTCCGTTATATCGCCAGCAATCAATCCCGGATCGATGTCCCATTCAATCTCAGAACTTCCGCCACCCAAATCAGGATTACTAGGAGTTTCTTCAGGCGTGTTTGTAGATCCACTATTTCCTCCACTTGAATCTCCAGGTCCCGGTAAATCCGGTGTATTATCTTCAACTGGCGGTTGTTCCGGTGTCTCAGGTGTCTCTGGAGTTTGCGGTGGCGTTGGAGTTACTGTACTTTCATCTTTCGCCGCTTCATCTTCTTGTTTCCATTGATCCCATTGACTCTTACCATAGGCATAACCACCAGCATATCCTTCACGATATCCTCTTGCATAATCTGCTGATTGGCCAGCAATTCCAGCTTGAATATCTGCTTCTTGGTTATGAGGGTTACCGTTGTATTCGTCAAGTGCTGCCTGAAGACCGGCACTATCACCAGCTTGAAGACCAGCAGCATATTGACGTTGCGCCTCGTTTTCTTTCTCTAAATCATCTTTAATTTGATCCGTTTGCTCTTTCGCATCGTCTTGAAGTTCTGGAGGTAAATCCGCAATATTGCCCACTGGTGGTAAAGTTACTTTAGTAGCACTTCCATCATCGTCGATCGAAACATATTTGCCAATATCATTTACCCCTGTATCGTAAGCTTTTTGAGCAATCTCTCTACTATAATGCTCTACTGCTACATAATTATAATTTCCCGTTGGATATAAATTTTTCTCTTTTAAAGCATTATCTAAAATAGTAGAAGCTCTTTCAATATCTGCATAATCTTTCAAAGTCTTTGGCGTACTTCTACCGATAGTCATTTGAATTTCATTGCCATCCGCATCGTATCCAACTAATACTTGACCTTGATCATTCTGCTCTAACAATTGAGCTTGTTGCGCTTTTTCCATATTCTGAAAAGCTACATTACACAAATTTTCCGCTTCTTTCGTAAGTGTTTCAAAATCTGTATTATTTAAGATAAGTGAACTATTATGGAAATAAATTTGATACAAAGGCATATAACAATCGTTAATTAACTTTGTCAAGCCAGAATAAGTTGCCGAATCTTGACTGATTCCATTAGAATCATACATATATGATTTAATCCAGTTGGCGATTTTATCTTTATCTCCAGTCATCCATACTGTTTCAAATTCAGCAGCTTTTAAAGCTTCTTTCTCATCGCGGAATAAGCTATCAATTCCTGCAGATCTTTTTTCATTCTGTTGTAATTGTTCACCAGCCAAAACACGTAGTTTGGTAATGAAAGAACGTGAGGTTCCTTCGATATTCGTCTCGCTGCCAGTAATAGCATCGATACTAATCTCTTGATCTCCATAGATAGCGCGAATCTCTTCTGCCGAATAGCCATTATAGTAGATCATAAAGTTCATTACTTCACGCGATGTAAAACCATATGTAGAACCGTCGGCATCCTTCATCCAATCTGCACTGATTTCATTATGGCTTAAACACCATTCCCAAGCAGTTTGATAAGTTGCTAATTGAACACTATCTTGATCATCTTCAAACAATGCAAACAACTCTTCTGGTGTCATCGTATCAAACACGGATAGATCAACAGCACCCTCTTGTGATGAAAGTGTTTGTGCATCGAGTTGCGGTGTAGGAATTTCGGCATCTTTTGCTTTAAATGCTCTATTAAGAGCAAGACCGCCAGCAGTAGCAAGCGTTGCCAAAGCAAGACCACCGGCAACTATTGCTACATTACGACGTAAATGACTCTTTTTTTGAGGAGCCGAAGAAATCGAATTTCCTCCTCGAAGAGCATCATAATATTCATTTTCAAATTGCGGATACATCGTTGGATCATTAGACTCTTGATAACTTCCATTCTCTTCTAAAAAGTTTGTAATTTCTTTATTTAAAGTTGCAGCATCCATTCCCCGACGAGCATCCATAAAATCTTTCGTAATATGCTGTCTTACTAGTTCAGTCGCATAACGATTGACTAATCGATTGTACTCATCCCTTCCGATGATACGCTCTGAAAGTTTTTCAGGAGGAGTACCGGCCGGTTCGAAAAATACATAACAGATTCGATTCCCTCTCACGGTAGATTCTAAAATTTTCGATACTCTTTTTTGAGCTTCATTCATAATTTTATTCCTCCTTCAAATTATATTTTCACTTTTCTGGTATTGCCAGTCATATAATATCCCTGATTAATTAAATCTTGGTTATTATAAGAACTCCATGTCGTTGTCGAAGAAGCATCTACATGGCTTGCACAAGTTCTATAACGGTAATAATAAACATCTGCAAACAAGTCGACCGTTCTTGTAATCTTCGTACTTTGAACGACACTACCATAAATTGGAATTTGTTTTTCTTGGACATTTGTACAAGTTGTTGAAACAGATTCTGGTTGGAATACTCTCGTTACTTTACGAGTTTGTTTCTGCCATACGATATACGGTCCATCTGTACAACTTCCGACACATTGATCCCATTTAATGACCGGATTAATATAACGCGTATCAACAGTATCCTGCGGTTGTAAACCGACACCAGAAACGCTACCAGCATCTTGCCATGCACTATCAATTCGATATAAATAGCTTCCTGACACTGTATATTGGAAGTTCGTACAAACTTTTTCGGTATAGTATCCGATAATTCTCGAAGTACTTTGCGTTACTTTACGTGCATAACTTACTTCTGTTTTCGTACCAACTTTTTGGTATCTTGTTCCTAACGTCTCTACTTCTTTTTCGGTCGTATAACTATTATGAATATCATCCGTATCCGGATTGTATGGAAGTTCTACCCAATTATTCCATTTTAGACAGCTCTCTTTTGTATCTTTACGATACTCCCACTCAGTCCGATAACCAGGTTCTTCCGTTGGTGGTGGTGTTGGAACTGTCGTTGGTGGCGGTGTTGGTTCACCTGTTGGTGGAGGCGTCACCGGTGGTGTTGGATTACTTGTTGGATTAGGCGTTTTCGTAGGTTTTGGTGTCGACGTCGGTGTTGGTTCGGTTTCGTCTTTTTTCTCACATACATAAGTAGTACAGTATGCATAACATCCAACGTGAACTAAGATATAATCCTCTTCGTCACCACATTTCAAATTGACTTTCAATAAATACTCGTTTTCTAATTTTTCAATTGTGACATAAGAACCAGTTACATCACAAGCGTCCCCGTTTTTATCAGTGAACGGAAGCAACAATTTTAGATCAAGCATTTCTTGAAGTGTAATCGTCTTCTTATCTCCTACATTTACCGGAAGTCTTTCCTGCGTAAAATACAGTAAAGAAGCATTTTTCATCTCTTGAATATTATCATTAAAAATACGATCTGTTAACACTTTGTTGTTCGGCCATGGAATAAGCCACATTAACAATAATACAAAGATGATAATTAGAATTAATTTCAATAAGAAGTCTTTAAGTGGAAATCCACTTTTTCTTTTTTCATCTCGTTCTTCGTATTCGTTATATTCATTCGTATACATATAAATTCTCCCCCTCTTCGTTTATGGCCTGTATTATACCATAAAACGTAAGATATGTCAATTTTTTCGTTTTAGCTCGACGAAAGTGCATCCAATATTAAAGAAGTCTAGATAATAATCATTTACTTCTCGCTCTTTTTTTAATACTTCGTGAACTGTCTTTTTTAAAATGCCCTGTCCTTTTCCGTGAACAATCGCAATATGAACATTTCCTAATTTATAATTGTCATGAACGAACTCTTTTACTAAGATTCTCGTAATCTCACGATCCATTCCGTGTAGATCGAGAGTTGGAATGTTACGTTCAAGAAACATCTTGGTAATGAATCACTTCCTCTTTCGTCGGAATTGAATATTTACTTCCCATTTTCATCGTCGAAAGAGCCCCTGCAATATTCGCATAATTCATCACATCTTTCAAGGAATAACCTTGCATTAAAAAATAAGTGAAAGCGCCATGATAGATATCTCCAGCAGCCGTCGAATCCACCGCTTCTACTTTGATACTAGGAAACAAACAATATCGATTATCAATTTTTGTGAAAGAACCGTCCTTTCCTAATGTGATTACTAGTTTTCCTTTATATTGTGCTTGTAGACGATCATAAAGACTGTATAATTTTTCTGGATGCAAAACATCTATTTTTTCACCCATAACCTCTTCTGCATAATCTTTTGAAGCAACTATGTAATCGACACAAGGAGCAAGCGATACCGTAGAATCTTTTTTGTTCCCGGCATCGAGAATTGAAATTGCATTGGGAAACTGTAAAATCAATTTTCTCGTAATCTCTGGCTCTTCTCCATCTGTATATATGACATCTGGAACCACATCAAGCTCAGATAAATCGACAATGGCATTTCTTTTTTTATCACGGTTACTAATAATGGTTCGAGTCCCTTTCGAGGTGTTTGCAATAATATACGATGCAGTCGTTTTAAAATCACTCGTTTCTTCTAAATAAGTGAAATTAATTCCTTCATTTCGCATCTCTTCTTTGATTCTTTTTCCATATTCATCTTTTCCAATTGCGCCAAAGAAATACACTTCTTCTTTCCAGCGGGCTAACAAGGATGCTGCAACATTCGCAGAACCGCCACCACATTCTATGCTTTTTAGAATTCGATATTTCTTATCTTCAAGTGGGAAAGAAGGAACCGGTAACGTAATGTCGTACGCTGCATGTCCAACGCAGAAAACCTTTCCCATTCTTATCACCTATTCTTATTATAACAGAAAAAGAATTATCTTCCTAGTGGATTTTCGATAATTCTTTTAATTTTTTGTCAATCTATACTAGAAGAACCACTCTGGCAACCATCTCATCGCATTGATATATTCTTCTGGCATCATCCGTCCGGATGCAATCGGTAAGAAGATCGCAAAAAGAATCGCTACAACAATTAAGAATGCAATCATGAATTTGTCCGATTTCGTCCGTTCCGTAATTCCCTTAAACATTGCCACCAAAGCTAACATGACAAATGGTAACACCGGAAAATAATGATATAGAAACATAATTCTACCAATAAATAAATATGGTAAGAATCCGGTCAAAAAAGCAACGAGTAGAAAAGCCGAATTCCCATCTTTTTTGAAAATGGCACGATACAAAATATAGAATAATGCTACTGCTCCTGCCCACCAGATAGCCGGATTACCAATTCCAGCAATCGTCTGTTTCATATTTCCAGCAAAATAAGCTACATAATACCATACTGGTTTCCACATAATCGGCCACGAATACCACGGCGATGTGAACGGATGTGTCGCATTTAATGTCGAATGATATTCGTATACTGCTTGCGTCTGTTTCCATAAATCGCTTAAATTATGAATCGGATATGGAACAAGATTCGGGAATAAGAAATAAATACCAATGTAAATCACGAGTGGAACAATAACGAAGAAACCGACACACGATAATACGATAATCGTCGTATCTTTCGTCCATTTTTTACCCTTCCCAAAATTATTTTTAATCAAATGATAGAAGAATAAAATCGCAAGACCAAGGGCCGCAAAGCAACCAGTCCACTTTGTCGCAATACTCATTCCCATGAATAGACCGGATAACGCAAGTAATCCAAGTCTTTTCGATAGTTTTTCTTCTTTTGGCTTTGAAATGTACTTATACATAAATAAATATGCAAGTAAAATAAACAAAACTAAAAAGGTATCGACCGTTCCCATCCGCGATTGCGCAAAATGAAAGGTATCAAACGCCATTAAAAGAGCTGCCATAATTGCATATTTTCTCTTTTTGAACATGTTTTTAGCAAAAACATATAAAACGGCAATCATTGCAATACCGGCGATATTCCCCATCAACCGATAAGCAAATGGCGTCATTCCCATGAATAAAATCGGAATCATTTGAATCACTTTACCAAGTGGTGGATGTACCCATTCATACGCAGTCATACCATGAGCGTATTCATAAGCGGTTCGCGCAAAATAGATTTCATCAAAATAAGTACTATTCATATAACTGATTTGACTTGGAACAGTATCTAATTCATCTGCTGAACGAAGCGAAAAATCATCTCCGGCCTGCTCTTCCAATTTATAACCATATCGGTCATAAAGTTGAATCTCCCCTAAATACACATCATCCGACGTAGCAACGGCTTTTAAATACTTTAAATTCGCATCTAATTCCGTATCGAACCAAGAAAAAACACTTGTTAATTCCATGTCTTTGATGTATTGATAGGTAATGCCATCTTGCGAACCATATAACCGATACGTTCCCAATTCTGGACCAGCAAAAGCTCTTACTTTGGTCACATCCGTAGCATCCCCTGTTAATTCGATCACGACAGCATCGTCGGTATCTAGATGCACATAGGTTTGTGGATTAATATTACTTCCTAAATTATAAAAGGATAAAATACTATACAAAAGAATAATAATTCCCAAAATAATATAGTCCGCTTTTTTAAGCGTTGCACTTTCTTCTTTCCAAATATGTTTGAATCGATTCATTTTCATCACCCGTTTTTATTCTATCAAAAAAGTAGCTTTTCAGCTACTTTATTCCACTGTTTTCTTTATTTCGATGTCAACTCTTGCAAAATCAAGTTCATTTTCTCTTCTTTAAAAATCCGTTCATCCATGATTTTTAAATGATCTGAAATACCTGGTGTAAACTCCATTTGTTGTAAAATATCTTTTTCCAAGTCAATGTTAGGGGCAATTTCAATCAGTTCTAGCCCTGTTTCCACCAAACGGAAAACAGCTCGTTCTGTAATATACAGAACATTCTGTTTCTTGGCAATTGCACTTTGTGCAGAAAAAGTAATTTGTTCCACCTGATTGACAAATTTTTTAATCGTACCTTCTTTTTGGATTGAAAGTATGCCATCTTGAATCTTTTCTTCTAAACCATTTGTTGTAAAAGTTCCCATAAAAATAACATTTCTAGTCGTCTGTGTGATATTGATAAAGCCACCCGGTCCGATGACACGATTCGCAAATTTACTGACATTAACATTGCCTTTCGCATCAACCTGAGCGAGGCCGACGATCGCCATATCTAGACCGCCGCCATTATAAAGATCGAAAGTATCTGCAGTCGAAATTACTGAATCTGGATTAATACTCGCTCCAAACACAATTCCCCCAACCGGTACTCCACCAATCGGTCCCGTTTCTAACGACAGATTAAGTTGATTCGAAAATCCTTCTTCCGACGCGATACTAGCCACTCCATCTGGCATACCAACTCCCAGATTAATGAGACTATCTTTTTTCAATTCCATACTTGCACGCCTTGCACATACTTTTCTAGCATCGAGAACTCGCGGTTTTAATTTTTCTAATTCAATTTTGCTATCGCCAGTCAATTCAGGACGATAAATTGGTACATTATAGTCACCCAAAGATAAATCTGGCTCAGAAACGACAACATAATCGACGAGTCGATGATGTAACAAGACATCTCGAGCTCGCAAAGAACCGCGGGGAACTATTTTTTCTACTTGAACGATGACGATGCCATGAGAGTTATGAACAGCCGCCGCAATTTCATATTGCTCCCCAATTAATGCCTCGTGTTCTAAAGACACATTGCCATCTTCATCGGCATAAGTTGCTTTAATTAGACATGCATGCACCGGAAAAGACGGAAAAAACAAATATTCTTTATCGTCGATTTTAGCAAGTTTTACAATTGGTGGCAACGCTTTCGCTTTCGCATTTGCACAAGCTGCTTCTACTCTTGGATCGACGAACGTATGAAGACCAACATGAGTAAATAAGCCTGCTTCTTTTCCCGCAATCGCCCGCAACAAATGATTGTAGACACCAAGTGGAATCGTAAATGCTGGAAATTTGTTTTCAGCAACCATTTTCCCAAACGCTTTCCCCATTCCAAAATGAGCACAGATCGCTTTTCCAATCAATCCTTCTTGCGCAATAATATTCATACCGACCTCATCCATCGTTAGATTACCAGGGGAAATACCACCAATCACAGTAATATTATGAGGATGCGCCGTTTTTATATAGCGATCTTTCAAAGCACGAAGGAGCGCTTCTGGAGATCCGCTGCCACCAGATCCACCAATTGCTACTGTCATGCCATCCTGAATTAAAGTGGCAGCTTTCTCTTGAGTAATTACTTTCATATTGCCTCCTATGATATAACATTATTATACAAAAAATATGATTGGAATCCAATCATATTTTTACTACAATTTACTAACTTTTCCGATGAATGACAAAACGATCCATAACATATTTTAGAATCACGCCTAAGAACGTACTGATAATAATCGTCGGCCAGAAAACTTGTGACCAAGTATAAGAAGTTAATAAAGTGTTTTTACCGAGCATCATCAAGACCATATAGACAATCGGAATATGAATCATATAAATATAAAGAGCGCATCCACCGAGATAACTGATTGCTTTATTCGTATAATCATTATCAAGTAACATAGAAATAGCATCGACTCTGAGCAACGTTAAAGCAACTAATACCATACATAAGAAATGGACAGTCCATCTTTCTAAATGAAGTACTGTATCCGGATATACTGTATACCATACCAAGAAAATAGCCACAAAAAGATATAATACAGTAAGCGCCGTTTTGCCGACACTTGAGAATTTCACTTTCTTTAGTCTTTCCACCAAATAATAGATCAAAACTCCGCCAAGCATTCCTAATAATACAAACAAAAGCCCATTGTTAAATCCGATAAAAGCAGTTCCTTGAGCAGCAGTTCCACTCGTCGCATTGTTTGCAAGAACTTGTACTCCTAGTGTCGACCAACCAGTCTGAGAAGCTCTCGTCCCAGTAAGAGCCCACCATCCACCTAAAAAGACGAAGGTAAACGGAGCAATAAATCCCGACAATAAATCTTCATTTTTACATAAAATCCAGTAGATAAAATATGAGCAAATCAATAAAGCTGAGATAAACCATAATGCTCCATTCGGTTGTCCAGAAGCCGCACTCCCTGAGAATCCAGCAATATAGAGTCCAAAAAATTCCCAAATACCATTAACTGCCTCGACGAACACCTCTCCAATACTCGTTCCACTAAAAGCACTGAGTGCGATGATTCCTAAGACAATTCCTAAAATCAACACTGGTAGAAGGCCTTTTATTCTTCCCCATAAATACTCCCATGCTCTACTAGATGCTGATTTTTTTTGATAATCTTCGTTGGCTTGTAATCGTTTGAAATGTTTCACCAAAAAATAACCGGCTGTCAAGGTGAAAACAAATAGGATCTCCCCTGCTCCTCTCATCCAATTCGATGACGATAGATAATATCCTGTGTCTTGATTGACATAGGCCATTGGAAAAATAAAGCCGATATGGTAACCCGTAATCGCAATCGCGAAGAAGAATCGCCAAAATTCAATTGCACTATTTTTCCGTTTCACTTCTTTTTTTCCACGCATTTTCTTCTTATTCCTCCTTCCAAGTAGTTTCCTACTTTAATTCCATTTTACTATTAATATCTTCTTTTTTCAATAAATTATGTATTCTTTTTGCAAACAATCTTAAACATATAATTTTTTTCTTTTCTTTTTGTTATATATAAAAAAGTTACAGATCATAAAAATCTGTAACTCTTTCTTTTAATGATTCTTTTCTTTTAATTTTGCTTGCGCAGCAGCAAGACGAGCAATCGGTACTCTAAATGGTGAACAAGACACATAGGTTAACCCAATATTATGGCAAAATTCAATGGTCGATGGATCTCCACCATGTTCTCCACAAATACCAAGGGAAATATTTGGCCTCGTTGCTTTTCCTTTATTGACTGCAATTTTCATAAGTTCGCCAACGCCTTCTTGATCGACTTTCGCAAATGGATCACTTTCAAAAATACCTTTGCTATAGTAATCTTTTAAGAATTTAGCCGCATCATCACGACTGAATCCGTATGTCATCTGCGTAAGGTCATTCGTTCCGAACGAGAAGAACTCTGCTTCTTCCGCAATTTTATCTGCCGTAATGGCAGCTCTTGGGATCTCGATCATCGTTCCTACTTCATATGGAAGCGTTACACCTTCTTTTTGAATAATTTCATCGGCTGTTTCACAGACGATTTTCTTCACGTATTTCAATTCTTTCACGTCGCCAACTAATGGAATCATAATTTCTGGGGTGATGTTCATTCCACGACGATTGACATTAATAGCAGCTTCGATAACTGCTCTTGTCTGCATTTTAGCGATTTCCGGATAAGTAATCGCAAGACGGCAGCCACGATGACCCATCATTGGGTTGAATTCTTTTAGTGAATTGACACGTTCTTTTAATGCTTCAAAACTCATTCCAAGACTTTCGGCAAGCGGTTTGATCTCTTCATCCGTATGTGGTAAGAATTCATGAAGTGGTGGATCAAGATACCGAATGACAACTGGATCCCCTTCCATTGCTTCAAATAATTGCTCAAAATCGCTTCTTTGATATGGCAAGATCTTCTCAAGTGCTTCTTCTCTTTGTTCGAGCGTACTCGCAGCAATCATCCTCCGGAAGTTAAAGATACGATCTTCTTCAAAGAACATGTGCTCGGTCCGACATAAACCGATTCCTTCAGCTCCGAATTTCCGTGCCTGTTTCGCATCTCTTGGCGTATCGGCATTCGTTCTAACTTTTAATGTACGAACTTCGTCTGCCCAACTCATGAATGTTTCGAAATCGCCAGAGATCGATGGTTCTTCCGTTTGGATTTTTTCGCCGTACACATTACCAGTAGATCCATCGAGTGATAGATAATCTCCTTCATGATAAACCGTTCCATCTTTTAACTTCAAAGTTTTATTTTTTTCATCGACTTCTAAATCGCCACAACCACTGACACAACAACGTCCCATACCGCGAGCAACCACAGCAGCATGCGATGTCATACCGCCACGAACGGTTAAAATACCTTGTGCAAGATTCATTCCTTCGATATCTTCAGGAGATGTTTCAAGACGTACCAACAACATTTCTTTTTCGCCATTTTCATGTGCTTTCATAACATCTTCTGCCGTAAAGTAAATCTTACCTGTAGCTGCTCCAGGAGACGCTGCAAGTCCAGTTGCAATTACATTTGCTTTCTTTAAAGCTTCTTGGTTGAAATTTGGATGAAGTAATTGATCCAACTGTTTTGGTTCTACCATTAAAAGTGCTTCTTCTTTCGTCCGAGCTCCTTCATTCACTAAATCGACGGCGATTTTCAAAGCTGCTGCAGCAGTTCTTTTTCCGTTTCTCGTCTGTAACATAAAAAGTTTGCCATCTTCAATCGTGAATTCCATATCTTGCATATCGCGATAATGTTCTTCGAGAATACCACAAATACGAACGAACTCATCATAACAATCCGGCATGACTTCTTTTAACGTATCGATCGACTGTGGCGTTCTGATTCCGGCAACGACATCTTCACCTTGCGCATTCATCAAATATTCTCCATACAACTTTTTCTCGCCGGTTGCTGGATTTCGCGTAAAAGCAACACCCGTTCCGGAAGTTTCACCACGGTTTCCATAAACCATTTCTTGAACGTTGACGGCCGTTCCCCAACTACCTGGAATATCGTTCAAACGCCGATACGTGATTGCACGATCATTGTTCCAAGAACGGAAAACTGCTTTCACTGCTTCTAATAATTGTACTTTTGCTTCTTGTGGAAATTCACTTCCTGCATGATTTAAATACTCTTTTTTATAAATTTCGACGACTTCTTTTAAATCATCGGCTGTTAATTCCGTATCGAATTCGACGCCTTTTTCCTTTTTAATTTCATCAAATTTTCTTTCGAAACTCGATTTTGGAAAGCCCATGACAACATCGGCAAACATTTGAATAAACCGACGATAAGAATCGTAAACGAAACGTGGGTTCGCTGTTACTTCCGCAAATCCTGCTGCCACTTCGTCGTTTAATCCAAGATTTAAAACCGTATCCATCATTCCCGGCATACTGGCTCTTGCTCCACTACGAACTGAAACGAGAAGCGGATTTTTTTTATCCCCTAATGTCTTACCAGTTACTTGCTCTAATTTTTGCAATTGATCGAAAATTTCCTCTTCGATTTCTTTCGCAATTGTTTCGCCATCTTCATAGTATCTGGTACAAGCTTCGGTCGTTACCGTAAAACCGCGTGGTACTGGTAAACCGATACTTGTCATTTCAGCAAGATTGGCACCCTTACCACCTAATAATTCACGCATGTCCTTGTTTCCTTCGGTAAATGCGTATACGTATTTCATATCATCACCCTTTCTTAAGCTTGCGCTTATCCTTATTATAAAAGAAAAAGAATCCTTTGTACATAGATTCTCGTTTTCTTGACATTATTCTTTACTTAATTTTTTTTGAATTGCTTCTTCTTTCTTTTCGAGATAACATTTTGGACAATACGATATATAACAGATATTTTCTTGATTATCGATTTCTACTTGTGGCCCTTCGCCATCTAAGATCATTTCAAAATGACCGATCCCTTGTTTACGAAATCTTGCTTGTAATGTCGCTTTGTTTCCGCAAGAACATCTACTTTCCATCTCGATTAATTCATCCGCCAACTCCAAAAGTCGTCGACTACCCGGAAAGGAGTGCGTCAAATAATCAGTACGTAGTCCGTAGCATTCGACCCGAATATTGAATGACGATGCTACTCGTAAAGCTTGATCGACTTGTTCCGCCTGTAAAAATTGCGCTTCATCAATCAATAAACATTGTCTTGCAAAATAGTTCTCCTTCACTAACGTATAAAAATTATCCGTTGCAGTCAAAAGATGATCAACTGTCCTTTCCGCTCCAATTCGCGAGACAATCTTATTGTCGCCTTTGGTGTCGACTGCTGGTTTAAAGGTTGCAATATGCATACCACGTTCTTCGTAATTATATGCTCGTTGCAGTAACAAGGTACTCTTACCACAATTCATCGCTCCATAATAAAATTTTAATTTTGCCATACTACTTCCTACTTTCTAGCCCGCGGATGGGTCTTATAATAAACTTCTTTTAGGCGATCGGATGTAACATGAGTATAAATACCCGTTGCCGTAATACTTTCATGTCCCAACAGTTGTTGAACAGATAAAATATCACATCCTTCATTTAATAAACTCGTTGCAAAGCTATGTCTCAACATATGCGGGGAAATCTTTTTCTGCAACGCTGTTTTTTCGATCATGCGTGTTAAAATATCACGCACTCCCCTTGTTGTAAGAGGATTCCCTAGATGATTAACAAGTAGATACTCATGTTTGTTATTACTTAATAACTTTTCTCGACCGTCGTGCAAATAAAGTTTCAATCTTTTCTGAACGATCGGTTCAAAATAGACGATACGCATTTTTTGGCCTTTTCCCATAATCCGAATTTCTCGCCTGGTAAGATCAATATCTGGTATTTTTATGGCAACTAATTCAGACACCCGTATCCCAGTTCCATATAAAATTTCTAAAATCAGTGCATCTCGCTGACCAAGCGGAATCGTTAAATCCGGAACTTGAAACAACTCTTCCAACTCGTTGTAGTAAAAAAAACGAGGTAGATGATTGGCCTTCTTCGGCATTTTTAATAATGTAAATACATTCGTTGTGACTTTCTCTTCTTTCATTAAAAAGCGATAAAAACTACGTAATGTGCTAATTGACCGCGCAACCGTACTAGGAGAATTTTTTTTCTTAAATCCTAAATAGGCAATATAATTCCGCGCATCATTGTATTCGATCTCAGTAGATTTAAGTCCTTCTCCGTTTAAATAGGCGAAATAATTTTTCAAATCCTCGAGATAATCGTTAATTGTCGCTTCCGTATAGTTTTTTTCTACTTCCAAATAAGTTTTATATGCCTGTACTTCTTTGATTTGTAAATAATCTGGTTTACCCATCCTATCATCCCCGACTCTAAAATAATTATACTGATCTTCGCCTGGTTTTTCAATGAAAAACAAAAAAACGATGACAAAATCATCGTCTTTGTTTCTCTATTTCCTCGATCGGATCGCCACATTCCCATCTTGTTGAATAGGCCGGCTCAGCAGGAAAGAAAGATAGTTGTTCTGCTTCGAATAAAGCTTGTGGATTTACTTTCAAATTCTTTATTTTTGGAATAGTAGAGGTTACTGCTTGCATACGCTCTTGGTCTTTTATTAATTTAGCCGTGTGTGATTCTAATAAGCGCAAATAATAATAACCGAATTCTCGCATTTCCTCATGTGGTGAATGTAAAAAATAATCGAGTGCCTTAGAAACATCACTTAACACTACTTGTTTTGATTTCTGAATGTTTTCCGCCTTCGATGGCATATTTAAAAGATAATGTAATCGCCGTTTATCGTAATACAAATTTTTTTGTTCTGCCCGAATCCCCGCCAACTGCCATTCATCTTCACGAAGAGCTTTCAATTCACGTGGTGTAAAATTGATGTCAAATAGAAAAGCATATTTATTTAATACTTGCTCTAAACGGACTGGCGAAATTGTCTTGAGGCGTTCCATAACTAACTTTTTCAAATATTTCGGATCAGTCTTCTGTTTTTCCTCTCGATAAAGCATCCGTAATCTGCGAATAATCCCCTCTTCATCCGTAAACGTAATTACAATAGACCCTTCTTTATTTTTTAAAAAAGAACGTGTAGTCGATTCATGGTCCTTTAAAAACTGGGTAATCGGTTCTTGAAAATAAGCCCGTAATTCTTTACTACTTGCAAAATGATCCGTTACAAAGCGATCGACATCACTTAATTTTGCTTGATGCATGAAATCAAGACGAAGTAACAAGTCCGTCGTCAATACAAGACTTAAATTTACTCTTATCTTATCCCGTTTGGTTATCGGCATATACTTCACTCCCATATAGCCTTATTTTATCCTATTTTTTACTTAATTACAAATAAAAAAAGAAAAATTAACGTTCATACGTACACGAAGAACATTTCACTTTTCCATTTTTTTCTACTAAATAACTACCACACTCTGGACATTTTTCAGGAAGAGGTTTATCCCATGACGCAAAAGTACATTTTGGATAATGGTTACAGCCGTAGAAAATCTTTCCTCGTTTTGTCTTACGTTCGATAATTTGACCATCACAAAGCGGGCAATCCATAATCACTTTTTCTTCTTTCTTTTCTTTTTTGATATATTTGCAAGTAGGATAATTACTACAAGCGACAAATTCCCCGTATTTTCCCTTGCGCACGACGAGCGGATTACCACATTCCGGGCAAGTCTCACCTGTCTCTTTTGGAGCAGTTTTACTCATGGTCGTAAAAGCTTTCTCTACTTCCGGCTCGAATTTATCATAGAAATTACGTAAAATCTTAGTCGATTCTTTTTTGCCATCGGCGATTTCATCCAAATCATTTTCCATCGCCGCCGTATAAGACACATTGATCAAATCACTGAAATTTTCTTGCAGTTTATCGGTCGTTTCGATACCGATTTCCGTAGGAACGAATTTTTTATCTTCCATTTTCACATAATCACGTGCTTTTATCGTATCGATAATCGTCGCATAAGTAGATGGCCGTCCAATTCCCAACTCTTCCATTTCTTTGATTAGCTTTGCTTCTGTATAACGACTTGGCGGTTGCGTAAAATGTTGTTTTGGTTCTACATCATGACAAATTAATGAATCTTGTTCCTTTAGAAGCGGTAATTGTTTTTCTTCACTGTTTTCAAATTCTTGGTAAACTTTCAAATATCCATCGAACACTAAGACCCCGCCGGTTGCTTTCCATTGATAGTGATTGTTTTCTAATCCGATCGTTGTTTGATTCACTTTAGCGTCCGCCATTAAAGATGCTAAACTACGAGCATAAATCAATTGATACAAACGATATTCCTCTTTCGATAAGTACTCTTTTACTTGTTCTGGAGTTCTTAAAATACTCGTTGGCCGAATCGCCTCGTGCGCATCCTGAACATTTTCTTTCTTTTTCGAAACTTTTACTGCTCCAACATAATCTTTCCCATAGTTTTCTTCGATAAAATGATAACTCGCAGCAATAAATTCATTGGATAAGCGAATCGAATCGGTACGCATGTAAGTAATTAAACCAACTGTTTCGCTACCAAGATCGATTCCTTCATATAATTTCTGTGCAATACTCATCGTTTTTTTCGCCGGAAATCCTAATTTATTCGAAGCATCTTGTTGTAACGTAGATGTAATAAAAGGTGGCCGAGCTTTCTTCCTTTTCAGTTTACTATCAATTCCGGTTACGATATACGTATCGGAAAGATCCGCCAAAATTTTCTGGGCCGTTTCTTCGTTTGGAATTTCTATTTTTTTCTCTCGATAAGCATAAAGGTCCGCATCAAAAAGTGGATCCTGAAAATGTGCCGTAATCGACCAATACTCTTCTTTTTGAAAAGCTTGGATTTCTCTTTCACGATCGACAATTAGTTTTAAAGCGACACTTTGAACACGACCAGCCGATTTACCACCTGTCTTCGATTGCATCAACTTGCTAAGACGAAACCCAATAATCCGGTCCAAAATTCTTCTAGTCTCTTGACTGTGTACTAGATTATCGTCGATTTTACGAGGATGTTGAAAGGCTTCCAATACTTTATCTTTCGTAATCTCATGAAAAAGAACCCGTTGATAATTTTGATCTTTGATTTTTAAAGCGTCTTTTAAATGCCATGAAATTGCTTCTCCTTCCCGATCGGGGTCGGTAGCAAGATAGATTTCATCGGCATTTTTCACTTCTTGTTTCAAATCTTTAATCAGTTTCGTTTTCCCTTTGATATCCGTATAGGTCGGTTCAAAATCGCCATCGACATTCACTCCTAAACCAAACTTACCAGTTGTTGCGAGATCCCGAATATGTCCTTTTGATGATACTACTTTATAATCTTTTCCTAAATACTTTTCAATGGTCTTACTTTTACTTGGTGACTCTACAATTACTAAATTCTTTTTCATGCATCCACTTCCTTTGCTATTACATTTATACTAGGATTTCGATCGTTTGTCAATTCTAAGTTCATCGAAATTTACATCTCGCTTGTTTCATTCAGCTTCGTTATTTGATCCATCGCCTGAATATAATTGCGATTTACCTGATCATAGTCGACATGTCTTAAAAATTGTTCGACATAACCGGCGCGATCAGCTTTGTAATCCAAATAATAAGCATGTTCCCAGGCATCGATCGCCAAAATCGGAAAAAATCCCATCTCATATGGACTATCTTGATTCGACATGTTCAACACTTGTAATTGTCCATAATTATTAACGACTAACATCGTGTATCCTGATCCGGTTAATAACATAGCTCGATCCTTAATCTGCCGTTCTAACACTTGCCTGTTACCGAAGCGTTTATCAATCTCGGATTTTAATGGCTCTTTGATTTCCATATCGACAACGGGCGTCATGCTAGTGAAATACAATTCATGGTTTAGAACCCCACCGGCCCCATAGATGATTTCATCGCGATCCTTGATTGGAAATTCACTGATGCGATCAAACAATTCTTGTGGTGTATAAGAGAAATCAAATTTGTTTCTTTTTAATACGCTATTTAATAAATTTAAATATGCAAGATAATACTTATTATAGTGAATTTGCATCGTCTCTTCACTTAGAAAAGGTGCGAGTTCGCCCAAAGCATATCCTAATGTAATTGGCTGATATTCCATAATTACCTCCTAGTAATAATATATGCAAAAAAAAGAAAGTATCCTTTACCAAAAGAAAAAATAGAATATTTTCTATTTTTTCATAACAAAATCACAAACAGGATGGAATGATTTACGATGCTCTTTTAATACTCCATATGTCTCAATCGCCGCAATGTGTTTTTTGGTCGGATATCCCTTATTGTGTTTTAGGTCATATTCTGGATGCTTTTTATCCAATTCATACATCATGTGATCACGGGTTACTTTGGCGACTACACTAGCGGCCGCGATACTGATACTTTTGGCATCTCCTTTGATAATCGAAGTGCTCGGAATATCTAGTTCCAATGGCATTGCATCAATTAAAACATGATCTGGAGATAATGGACAATTCGCAATTGCCTCTTTCATCGCTAACTTTGTCGCTTCGTATATATTAACCTCGTCGATCACTTTTTCATCTTTGATACCAATCCCGATTGCCAAAGCATGATCTTTAATATAATTGTAATACGCTTCTCTTTTCTTTTCACTTAACTGTTTGGAATCCGTTAAACCTTCTAATACAAAATCATGCGGTAAAATCACACAGGCTGTTACTACTGGTCCAATCAAAGGTCCCCGTCCTACTTCATCGACACCCGCTACATGATCGATTCCAATTCCCCACAATTCTTTTTCGTAAGCATATAAATCATAGTTCGTTTTACTCATAAGCAAACTCACTTTCTGTATAGTATGTGGATACCTTTACTTGATAACGATCTTTACTACTGACTCGAATCTCAATTTGTGGATAAATATAATAAGAAAAATTGAAAATTGTTTTTTCTTTTAATCCGGCCATCAATTGATGATATAAGGTTCGAAACATTTCATAATGATTTTTTGGATCGATTTCAAAATAAACATCTTTTTCTCCGACTGTCTGATCTACCATTCGGTAAGTGAGTTCATCTAGCCCTTTATAATAAGTCGCTTTCACTACTACTTCACCATCTAAACTATTATCCTCGATGATCTCGACAGGGTAAATATCCGCTGTATGGAAATCATAAATAGAATGATCTAATGAAAAATGAAACTCTTGCGTTCTCTGATCTTCTGAGAGAATCGGATTTTCATCTTTATATTGAAAATCTGTTATTTCAAAGAAAAAATAACAACAACCAAAGCCAAACAAAATAATTCCAATCATCATACAAAACAAATGTTTTTTCATTATTTTACCCCCTTAAAAGCAAGATGATAAACTAGTCCTAAAAAACCAACTGCAATCAAGATTAATCCGCTTAAAATACAAAAAGCACTAAGTAAGAAAACTCCTTGAAAAGCAAAGGCTATCATAATTCCCATTCCTAGTATTAAAAAAGCCGCAATGAAAACACAGGGTAACGTAAATAAAACAACTAAGATTTGAATGATGATCCGAAATGGATTCGTCATATGACTTCTTTTTTCTAACAATTCTTTTTGTCTTTGATGACGAGCTTCCTTGCGTTCGATCGGCTCTTCTTTCACTTGATTTTCTCTTTTCTTCTTTGGTGATGATTCGATTCTTTCTTTTTGCAAGGATTTCGGCAAAGCGTTTTCCATCTTATCCTCAATAATCACATGTTTTACAAAATAATAGATAATAAAAATGGCAACGATCAAATAACTAAACTCGACAATCACCTTCCAAAGCATGGAGAAAGTAGATGAGAAAATGGAAGGTAACGATTGAAATAAATGAACACCAATCGATTCAATTAAATAGAATGGCAATTTCAAAACAGCAATTCCTAATAAAAGTAAAATAACTTTGACGACAATGGCAATAATTTCCTCACTTCCCTTACTAGAAATTTTTTTGGCAAAATCTTGAAAGAAAATAACGATTTTATTGACCACTTCATTTAACTTCGTTTCCCAATTACTTTCTTTGGATTCCGTGTATCGATCGGAAATCTTATATGCCTTTAAAATTTCTTTCGTCAAATCATCGATGTTGCCAAAATCTCGAATCGCTTCTTCTTCGGTTTTTCCTTCTTTTATTTTCATTTCAATGTGATTTTCATATTCTTCTAAAATATCTTTTACTTCGTCTTCTTCTAACACCTGTAATTTGTTTTTTAATAAATTTAAAAACTCATTCTTTTTCATATTAACATCCTTTCAAAAATTCATTGACACTTTGAAAAAAATCATTCCACTGTGCTTTTAAGATATCACATCTCTGTTTTCCTAACACCGTAATTTTATAGTACTTACGAGGTGGTCCTTCTTTCGATTCCACTAGATACGTTTCAAAATAATGCTCGTTGGTAAGTCGCTTTAACAAAGGATAAATCGTTCCCTCATTGACATCTACCACTTTCGAAACCGCTTCGACAAGTTCGTATCCGTAGCGATCCTGATCAAAAGCCGAACATAAAACGATCAGTTCTAATACGCCCTTTTTAAATTGACTGTTCACGTCATCACTTCCGTTCTACTACATTGTATCTCTACTACCTTGCATTGTCAAGTACTGTAAGAAAGAAAATAGTGAATGAATTCATTCACTATAAACGATCAAATGTAATTTTTCCGAATGCCCCACTCTTTAAATCTTTCAAAATAAGCGAATATACCTTTTCATAATCGGGAATTCCACCTTTGCTAAGACATCCTCTTCGTCTAGCGATCATCTCGATTGCATCTTCTGGATTTTCACGATCAAAGGTAGAGATCCCATAACGTTTTTCTAGTTCTTGCGGATACAACTGACTCATTTTTTCTAAAACAAAATAACTTAAATCCTCTTGGTCTAAAATTTCTTCTTTAATGGAAGAAAGACTTGCCAAAATATGAGCCTGTTCTTGATTTTCCATTTTCGGCCAAAGAATTCCCGGCGAATCTAAAAGTTCCATATCCTTATTAATGCGAATCCACCCAAGATTTTTCGTTACACCCGGATGATTGCCAACTTGAGTTGCCTTCTTACCGACCAATTGATTAATTAAAGTACTCTTACCAACGTTTGGAACTCCCATGATTAAAATTCGAATCGCCCGCGCTTTTAAGCCTTTTTTGGACCGTTCGCGATTGAGTTCGAAAGCAATCTTTTGCGTTTCCTGAATCACTTTTTTTAAACCATCCTTCGTCGTCAAATCGACCGGAATGACGAATTCTCCTTGTTTTTGAAAGGTATCTAAAATAACATCGGTTTCCTTACGATCACATAAATCGTATTTGGTTGCAATGACAATTCTTTTTTTATCCAAACAAAGTTCTTGAATATCATGAATTCGCGATGAAATCGGCATACGAGCATCGATCACTTCGTAAACTAAATCAATTAACGAAAGTTTTTCTTTCATTTCGCGTCTTGTCTTTGCCATATGTCCTGGATACCAGTTGATACCGATTTTGTAAACCTCCTCATTTTTATTTTTGCTCATACTTGTCACTCCTTCATAAATCTATTATAT
>CALVRU010000023.1 GCA_944358775.1 uncultured Bacilli bacterium
TCTTATCTATATTATACCAAATAAAAAGACTACTGTTATGCTTTACAGTAATCTTTGTATACTTTTTCAGTGACTTCGGGGAATGATTCCTCTTTTTTTATGAAATTTATTTCCCGGGAAATAATTTGTAGAAAAAGAAAAATTATATGATATAATTATAAGAATGAAAAAGGAGGTTCTGGATATGACAGATACGATTGTTGCCATTTCAACTGCTGTAGGAGTAGGTGCTATTTCGATCATTCGCTTAAGTGGACCGGATGCAATAAAAATTGTGAACCAAATTTTTAAAGGAAAAAATTTAGAAAAAGTTCCTACACATACGATTCATTACGGTAATATTATCGATGGTGAAGAAATCATTGATGAAGTTTTAGTAAGTGTGATGTTATCTCCAAAAACGTTTACGACCGAAAATGTAGTTGAAATCAATTGTCATGGTGGAATTGCTACTACTAATAAAGTTTTAGAATTAGTATTAAGAAAAGGTGCTCGTCTTGCGGAACCAGGAGAATTTACAAAACGTGCTTTTCTAAATGGTCGAATTGATCTTATAAAAGCAGAATCCGTGATGGATTTAATTGAAAGTAAAACAGATAAAGCAAGAAAAGTGGCCATTGCTGGTATTAGTGGTAAGATCAGTGATAAAATTCGGACTTTGAGACAGAATTTAGTCGATTTAATTGCCAATATTGAAGTAAATATAGATTATCCAGAATACGAAGATATCGAAGTTGTCACCAAAGAAAAAATAGCATCTCAAGTTTTTCAAATGAAAGAGTTTTTAAAAAAGATTATTCGTGAAAGTGAAACCGGACGTCTTTTAACAGAAGGCATTAAAACGGTAATTGTCGGTCGTCCAAATGTTGGAAAAAGTAGTCTTCTTAATCGCTTACTTGAAGAAGATAAAGCGATTGTTACGGATATAGCTGGAACGACCCGTGATATTGTCGAAGGTAATCTCAATTTCGATGGTGTTTTGCTCCATATCATTGATACTGCTGGTATTCGTACTACTACGGATAAAGTAGAACAAATTGGTGTCGAAAAAAGCTTAAATTTAATGCAAGATGCCGATCTTATTCTTGTAGTTCTAAACGCTGCAGAGCCACTTACCGTAGAAGATGAGAATATTTTAAAGAAAACAAATCCCCAAAATACAATTGTATTATTAAATAAAAACGATTTAGAATCAAAAATTAAGACTTCCGATCTCTCACAATATCGGGTTATTACTACCAATACTTTGAGTGATGAAGGAATTGAACCATTAAAAAAAGAAATAAAAAAATTATTTCAATTAGACTTACTAGAACAAAGTGACTATACTTATTTAAATAATATTCGTCAAATTTCTCTTGCGAAAGACGCCTACCAATCATTGTTAGAAGTGGAAAACAATTTAAGTAAAGAAGTTCCGATTGATTTGTTAGAAATCGATTTGAAAAATTGTTGGATTGCCTTAGGAGATATTATTGGAGAGAATTATAGCGAAGAGCTTCTTGATCAACTATTTAGTCAATTTTGTGTTGGTAAATAACATTTTTAGTAAGAAGACAGTTCAAATTATTTCCCGGGAAATAATTTGAACAAAGAAAAATACGTATTAAGGAAGTGCTATTATGAATTATGAAGTAATTGTCGTAGGAGGAGGTCACGCTGGTTGCGAAGCTAGTCTAGCTTGTGCCAGATTAAATCATTCGACCTTATTAATTACTGGAAATATCAATAATATTGCGGATATGCCTTGTAATCCATCAATCGGTGGGCCGGCGAAAGGAATTATTGTTCGCGAAATTGATGCTCTCGGTGGTGAAATGGGAAATAATATTGATCATAGCTCATTGCAGATGAAAATGCTAAATACCAAAAAAGGTCCAGCAGTTCGGGCATTACGAGCACAAGGCGATAAAATAACATATCCAAAAGAGATGATAAAAACATTAAAAAATACTCCTAATTTAACAATATTAGAATCATTAGTAGAAGATTTAATTATTGAAAAGGATCAAATCAAAGGAGTTGTTTTAGAAGATGGTCGAAAAATAAATAGTCAATGTGTTATCTTGACAACCGGGACATACTTAAAAGCCATGATATTAGTAGGAAGTGAAAAGACAGCCAGTGGTCCGCACGGTGAAAAACCATCCAAATTTTTAAGTGATAATCTAAAAAAATTAGGTTTTACCATTCAAAGATTAAAAACAGGTACTCCACAACGAATTGCCCGTGATAGTATTGATTTTTCACAAACTGAAATAGAACCAGGAGATAATATTCCTTATACGTTTTCTTTTGATCATGAGCCTTGTTACAAAGTAGAAGATCAAGTTCCGTGTTATTTGACGTATTCCAATGAAAAAACGCATCAGATTATTATGGAACATCTAAATGAATCGAGTATGTATGGTGGATATGTAGAAGGCATTGGACCGCGTTATTGTCCTTCCATTGAAGATAAAGTAGTTCGTTTCAAAGATAAAGAAAGACACCAACTTTTTTTAGAGCCAGAAAGTAAATATTATGATGATATTTATCTTCAAGGGTTTTCTACGAGTATGCCTCATTATGTTCAAGAAATGATGGTACATAGTTTAAAAGGATTAGAACATGCTGTCATAAAAAAATATGCTTATGCGATCGAATATGATGCCATTGATCCAACGCAATTAAAACAAAGCTTAGAAACGAAAAAAATTTCAGGCCTTTTTACAGCTGGTCAAATCAATGGGACTTCTGGTTATGAAGAAGCTGCTGGCCAAGGTCTAATCGCGGGTATCAATGCAGCAATGAAGTTAGAAAATCGCCCACCACTTATTTTAAAAAGAAACGAAGCATATATTGGTGTTTTAATTGATGATTTAGTAACAAAAGGAACAAAAGAACCATATCGGATGCTAACATCACGTGCAGAATATCGTTTGTTATTAAGACATGATAATGCTGATCTTCGTCTGCGTGACTATGGCTATCAAATTGGTCTTATCAATCAAAACCAAAAAGATAAATTAGATCAAAAAAGAAAACAAATTGCAGAAGTAATGGAACTATTAAAAAATACGAAAATCACTCCTCGCCAAGAAACAAACGAATATTTAAAAATGATAAACACGGCTCCATTAAATGATGGATTAAGCTTATATCAATTTTTAAAACGTCCAGAAATTACAATCGAAAATATACAACATTTTGTTAATCTCAATTATTCCAAAGAAGTATTAGAACAAGTCGAAATTGCAATTAAATACGAAGGATATATTGCGAAAGCAAATAAAGATGCCGAAAAAATGTTAACTCTCGAAAAAATTAAAATTCCTGAAAATATTAATTATGATAATATTAAAAACTTGGCGCATGAAGCACTTCAAAAATTAAAAGATATTCGTCCGACTTCCATCGGGCAAGCCGCTCGTATCAGTGGTGTAAATCCAAGTGATATTGCAATTTTAAGTGTTTATTTAAAGAAAATGGAAAAGTAGGTGAACCTTTTATGACAGAAGATCAGTTTCTACAAGAAGTAACCAAGTTAGGAATTGCTTTGACGACCGAACAACAAAATAAATTAAATAAGTTTTATCAATTATTAATCGAATGGAATGAAAAAATTAATTTGACTACTATTATAAAAAAAGAGGAAGTATATCTAAAACATTTTTATGATAGTTTAACCCTTGTAAAAGCAATCAATTTCAATCAAGTAAATTCTCTCATTGACATTGGATCGGGTGCTGGTTTTCCGGGAATTGTATTAAAAATAGTCTTTCCACATTTAGATATTGTATTATTAGACGCTCTTCAAAAACGAGTAAATTATTTGAATACCATAATAAAAGAACTCGAATTAAAAAATATCATTGCTATTCATTCGCGGGCCGAAGAGTATGCGGTTTCCCATCGCGAAGAGTTTGATCTTGTCACGGCTCGAGCAGTGGCCGCTTTACCGATACTAACAGAAATTTGTGCACCTTTTGTCAAAGTCGGTGGATTTTTCTTGCCAATGAAAGGAAATGTGGACATTGAATTAAAAAATTCCTTTCATGCTTTTCAAGAATTATCTCTTAAATTAAAAAGAACGGTTACTTTTTCTTTACCAGTAGAAGAAAGCAGTCGTACTATCCTCATGTTAGAAAAGATTGCACCAACTCCTCTTAAATATCCGAGAGCAACCGATAAAATCAAAAAAAGACCATTGTAAAATAAATTAAAATCAATTATAATTAAAATAAGGGAAATAATAAAAAGAATAAAAAGAATAAAAAGTGAGGGATCAATATGAATATGGATACCGAAGTTGTCTACTTATATATTGATGATATCATTCCAAATCGATTTCAACCACGAGAAGTGTTTGACGAACAAGCATTAAAGGAATTATCTTTATCAATTAAAGAACACGGAGTTATTCAACCGATTATTGTTCGTAAAATTGGTGATAAATACGAAATCATTGCGGGTGAAAGACGATATAAAGCATCGATCATGGCTGGACTTACTAAAATTCCAGCAATCATCCGTAATTTAGACGATAAAGAGGCTGCCAAAGTTGCCTTACTCGAGAATTTACAAAGAAAAGATTTAACTTCGATCGAAGAGGCTAGAACTTATAAAAAGATACTAGATCTAGATCAAATGACCCAAGAAGAACTCGGCAAAACAATGGGAAAAAGTCAAGCGGCGATTGCAAATAAATTACGTCTTTTATCTCTTCCGGATGAAGTCCAAGAAGCATTATTAAACGATCAAATTTCCGAACGCCACGCTCGTAGCCTTTTAAATCTTCATGATAGTGCCGCTCAAGTAGATATGCTTCATAAAATTATATCGACTAGAATGACAGTTCGTGAATTGGATAATGAAATTCGCAAATTAAATGGGGAACAACCAATCAATTCGGTTCCGGAAGTAGCATCTAATCCTACTGTCCCTAAAGTAACCATTCAAGAACCAACACCTCAGATCAATCCTGAGCCAACTACTGTGCCAACATCTGAACCGATTCCAGATCCAAATGTAACGACTAATTCAATTACTGAGCCATTACGCTTTGTACCAGTAGAATCATTAGATGTGGAGCCAACGAAAGAACCGATTACGCCAGTTACTTCTGCTTTTGCTTCCCCAACTCCAGAAGTAGATATTAATCAGATTAAGTCTCGCGCAACAGATATTATTCCACCAAAAAAAGAAGAAGTAAATTTAGATGAACTTCTAAAAGTACCAGAGTCAGCTCAAAATGAAGAAAAAGATCCAATTTTTGACCAGCCATATAAATTTGTTCCAAATGTGAATATTGATGAAGAGGAAAAGCCGAAAGAAGAAAATACGAATACAACAGAAACACCATTTGTTTTTCCAAAACTAGAAGAACAACCAGTACCTTTTACACCATTTGCAACGGAACCAATTCAAATTCCAGATAAAGAAGAGGCAGAAGTTGTGATTCCAACCAAAATAGAAAAAGAACCATATCAACCTTTTTCTAATACAGCATCTTTATTAAATGAATACCGTCAGGCTCATGGAATCGAACCGACGACAGTGAATTTAAATACGCCGCAAGAACCATCCGTCACAGTAAAACCGCCACATGGACTAAAAGATGCAATTATGGCTGCAAGAGAATTAAAAGCAACTCTAGAACGCCAAGGTTTTGTGGTTGATTTGGATGAAATGGACTTTGAAAATACATATCAAATAACATTTAAAATCGATAAAAATAATTAAATTGGAAAAATAAGTAGCTGCAAAGTCAGACTACTTTTTTCATAAAAACGTTTCCTAAATGAACAATTTTTGATACAATGGAAATAGACAAAAAATGAGAAAAGGTGAGGTAGATGGGAAAAGTTATATCATTAGTAAATCAAAAGGGTGGAGTAGGAAAAACGACGACGAGTATCAATCTATCTGCATCACTTGCTGTTCTTGGAAAAAAGGTTTTATTGATCGATCTTGATCCTCAAGGAAATACCACAACTGGGGTTGGCTTTAATAAAGGAGATATTACGACGAGTGTCTATGATGTTATAACTGGAAAATGCCAAGCAGAGCAAGCGATCCGCAAAACAAAGTATAAAAATTTATTTTTATTGCCGGCGACAATTAATTTAGCTGGAGTCGATATTGAATTATTAGAAAAAAGTCAAATGGAACCAGGATTTGCCAAAGGAATGCAATTAAAAAATGCCATTGATCCTATTAAAGAATCATTCAATTATATCATTATCGATTGTCCGCCATCGCTTGGTTTAATTACAACAAATGCACTAACAGCATCAGATTCAGTCATTATTCCAGTTCAATGTGAGTTTTTTGCATTGGAAGGAATTACACAGTTACTTAATACGATCATGTTAGCCCAGAAGAGTTTAAATCCGAATTTAAATATTGAAGGAGTCCTTTTAACAATGCTAGATTCCAGAACAAATTTAGGATTAGAAGTAGTCGAAGAGATTCGAAAATATTTTAAAGAACGAGTTTATAATACAATTATTCCAAGATTGATTCGTTTAACGGAAGCTCCATCTCATGGAAAACCGATTTTAGCATATGATCCCAAAAGTAGAGGAGCGGAAGCATATATCAATCTAGCAAAGGAAGTGATTGAACGAAATGGAAACGTCTAAAAGAAGAGCCCTTGGCCGTGGATTAGAAGAATTATTTAACAACGAACCATTAGATTACAATCAATTAGAGGAAAAAATTATTACTTCGACACCAAAAGAGGAGATTGTCGAATTAAATTTATCAGAATTGCGGACAAATCCTTATCAGCCACGTAAAAACTTTGATACACATGCCCTTGAAGAACTTGCATCTTCGATCAAGGAACATGGCGTTTTTCAACCGATTATTGCGAAAAAAAGTATCAAAGGATATGAGATTGTCGCTGGTGAAAGACGTGTTCGAGCATCGAAATTAGCTGGAAAAACGACGATTCCAGCAATTGTCAAAGATTTTACCGACAGTGAAATGATGGAAATTGCCCTTCTAGAAAATCTCCAAAGAGAAGATTTAAATGCGATTGAAGAGGCCACCGCTTATCAAAAATTACTTAACGAATTACATTTAACCCAAGAAGAATTAGCGGTTCGTGTTGGAAAATCGAGAAGTCACATTACGAATATGCTAGGGTTACTCGAATTACCGGAAATGGTAAAAACTTTTGTAGTGGAAGGTAAAATATCGATGAGTCATGCCAGAGTACTCAGTAAAATGGAAAACAACGAACAGATTTTAACCTTGGCGAATCGAATTATCAACGAAAACTTAAATGTTAGACAATTAGAAAATCTAGCAGTGAATAATACCTACCAAAAGAAAAACAAAATTACTAACCATCACGAAAAAAATACAGAATATCGTTATGTAGAAGAACAACTTCAAGAGAAACTTGGTACAAAAGTAAAAGTGAAAGCAAAGAAAATTGAAATTTCTTTTGTAAATACTCACGATTTGAATCGGTTACTTGAATTGATCGTTGGTTTAGATCAATAAAGGAGGAAGTATATGGAATTTTTCTTAAGTCCTAAATTTTACTTGCCAATATTATATATTTGTGGTGGTATTCTAATAAATGGAATTGTTCATCGCATTATTGCCCGGTTTTTTCAAACTAAACAATCCGCGATCCTAAAAAACAGTCATAATTATAAAAAAACGTCGACTGTCGTTACTTTGATTCAAAGTATTATTCGTTATGTCATTGCCATTATTGTAATTCTTTTGATTCTATCTGTGTACGGTGTTGATGTAACGTCTATTATTGCTGGATTGGGTATTGTCGGAGCGGTTGCTGGTCTTGCTTTCCAAGATACCTTAAAAGATTTTTTAGCGGGAATCTTTATTATTGTCGAAAATCAATACACTGTAGGAGATACAGTTGAGATTGGTGGATTTACAGGAGAAGTAACTTATTTAGGATTAAAAACAACGCGCATAAAAGATTATAAAGGAGCCGTTAAAATCTTAGCAAATCACTATATTACAGAAGTAATCAATTATAGTATGAATGACTCGCTTGCGATTGTTGAAGTACAAGTGAGTTATGAAGATGACTTGAATAAAATTGAAAAAACTTTGTGTAAAATAGCAACGGAGCAACGTGATCAAATTCCGAATATTACAGGAGATATTGAAGTACAAGGAATTACATCATTAGATGCTTCGGGAATTATTTATCGTGTGACTGCGCCAACTAAATCAATGGAACAATACGGAGTCGAAAGAGCATTACGAAAAGAAATAAAATTGGCATTTGATAAAGCCAATATTAGAATTCCATATCCTCAAGTTGAGGTGCACAATGAATAATCACGAATATACATTAAATTCGAAAGTAATAATGAAAAAAGGTCATCCTTGTGGAACAAATCTTTGGCAGATTACCCGACTTGGGGCCGATATTAAAATAAAATGTCTCGGCTGTGGTCGTACAGTCTTATTACCACGTATTGAATTTAATCGCAAAATAAAAAAAGTAATTACTGAGGAAGAAGGAACTAGATGAAAGCGAAAAAGAAATTAAAATTAAAAAAAATATATCTCCATCCTGTAACAGCAATTATTTTGTTGATCGCACTTGTTATAGTATTAAGTGCAGTGCTATCTTTTTTTGAAATGCAAGCTACCTACAGTACCGTTAATCCAGTGACGAATCAATTAGAATCGAATTTAGTAACGGTGGAGAATTTATTGAATTATGATGGATTAAAATATATGATCAGTAATGCAGCTCGTAATTTCATTAGTTTTACTCCACTTAGTACATTATTAGTAGCGTTATTAGGAGTGAGTGTAGCGCAGGCAACTGGTTTATTTGATACGTTTATCAAACGCCATATGGTAAAACTAGATAATAAGAAAATTACTTTTTTATTGATTTTCTTAGCGACAATTTCTAGTTTAATCAACGATGTTGGATATGTTATTTTAATTCCGCTAGGAGCAATTCTATTTATGGCCAATGGTCGTAATCCATTAACGGGAATCATTGCGGCCTTTGGTGGTGTTGCATTTGGTTATGGAGCAACGATCTTTGTTGGTAGTATGGAAGTAAACTTAATTCCGGCTACTACGAGTGCGGCTCGCCTAATCGATCCGACAAGTCATATAAGCTTAACTTCTAATTTATTCATCATTATTGCGACAAGTGTTATTTTATCGATTGTCGGAACGATTGTGATTGAAAAAATTATTGCTCCACGCCTTGGTCGTTATAAAGAACCAAAAGAATTCCAAGAAGAAAATAAAACGGTGGAATTAGAAGTAATTAATATTGAAGAAGAAGAACAACGTAAATTAGAAACCGAATTGAGAGAAAAACGAGGATTACGAAATGCATTAATTGCCGGAATTATCGTTTTAGCAATCTTTGTATATTCGTTGATTCCTGGTCTTCCATTTTCGGGATTGTTACTTGATATGAATGAAACCACGTATCTAGGGCAAGTATTCGGTGACAACTCTTACTTCCAAGATGGTTTTACTTACATGGTATCTATTTTCTTGTTAGCTACTGGAATTGCTTATGGCATTGGTGCTAAAACTATAAAAAATGATAAAGAGCTCTTTAATAAAGCTGGCGATTATATGAAAGAAATTGGTACTTTGATCATCATGATTTTCTTTGTTGCCCAATTGACTTCTATTTTTCGAAGAACCAATATCGGTACTGTAATCTTAGCTTGGGGAGCAAATTTAATCAGTAATCTATCTTTCACGGGCATTCCATTAATCTTATTAGTGCTAATTGTAATAGCAGTTGCCAATTTATTTATTACGACGCCACTTGCAAAATGGACGGTCTTAGCCCCTGTCGTCGTTCCAAGTTTGATGCAATCGAATATTACTCCACAATTTGCCCAATTTATCTTAAGAGCCGGTGATTCGATGACCAAAGGAATAACTCCATTATTAGCTTTTTTTGTCATCTATCTCGGATATTTAAATATCTATAATCCAAAAAAAGAAAAACCGATTACGATTCGTCAAGCGATTGCCTATGTGGCTCCATACGGAGGAATTATTGCAGCAACTTGGGTACTAATTACAATCGGTTGGTATTTAATCGGTTTACCGATTGGTCCAGGGGTATTTCCAACTGCATAAAAGATATTGAAAAATATCTTTTTTCTTTTGCTTTCGTGGTATAATACTAACAGAAATGAGGGATACTATGAGTTTAACAGCTGGAATTATCGGTTTGCCAAACGTCGGCAAATCGACACTATTTAATGCGATAACGAAAAAAAATATTTTAGCAGCAAACTACCCATTTGCTACCATCGATCCAAATGTAGGAGTAGTTACGGTACCAGATGAGCGTTTACAGAAGTTAGAAGATATGTATATTCCAGAGCGGACAATTCCAACTTCTTTTGAATTCACCGATATTGCAGGATTAGTAAAAGGAGCGAGTCAAGGCGAAGGCTTAGGAAATAAATTTTTATCTTATATTCGTGAAGTGGATGCGATCTGTGAAGTGGTTCGTTGCTTTGAAAATGAAAATATTATTCACGTCGAAGGAAATGTTGATCCGATCCGTGATATTGAAATTATCAATCTAGAATTGAGCATTGCCGATCTCGAAATTGTAACGAATCGAATTGATAAAATCAAAAAGAAAGCCGAAACAACAAAAGATAAAGAGGCTCAAGAAGAACTAGCGTCTTTACAAAAAGCCAAAGCTGCCCTTGAAAAAAATATTCCGCTTCGCTTAGTAGAATTTACGGACGAAGAAAAACTATCTTTAAAGTCTTATAACTTTTTAACGATTAAACCGATGATCTATCTTGCGAATATCAATGAAAATGAAATTTCGAAAGAAGATAATGAATATGTATTAAAAGTAAGAGGTTACGCGGAAGCGGAAGGCGCTAAATGTGTTAAAATCTGTGCAAAAGTAGAGTCTGAATTAAGTGAACTAAACGATGATGATAAAAAAGAAATGTTGGATATGTTAGGAATCCAAGAAAGTGGATTAGATTGTCTCATTAAAGAAACCTATGACCTTTTAGGACTTGCCACTTATTTCACTGTCGGCAAAGATGAATGTCGTGCTTGGACGTTTCGAAAAGGTATGAATGCGAAACAATGTGCTGGTATCATTCATACCGATTTTGAAAAAGGGTTTATTCGTGCAGAAGTAATTAAATATGAGGATTTAATCCAATATGGAAGCGAAGAAAAAGTAAAAGAGGCGGGTAAGTTTAATTTAGAAGGTAAAGATTATTTAATGCAAGATGGCGACATTTGTCATTTCCGTTTTAATCTCTAATAGGAGGCAATATGAAAAAGCCAATCATCGGAATCGTCGGTCGAATTGGAACAAATGCGAAAGGAACTGAATTATTCTATCTATTTGATCGTTATCGCCGAGCAATAATTGAATTTGGCGGGAATCCTATTTTGATATTACCACCTCAAAATATTTCTTATCATAAACAACTGTCATTTTCTGAAATGGAAGAATTGACTGATAGCGAGAAAAAAATGTTAGAAGAGCAGATATCACTTTGCGATGGAATTCTTTCTCCAGGAGGATATAAAATTTTCAAATACGATCGTTTTATCTTGGAATATACGGCAAAACATCATATTCCAACACTAGCAATATGTGTGGGAATGCAAGCAATGGCCCATAATTTTCAAAATCATACGCTAATGGCAAAAGATCCCTGTACCATCCGACATAATCAAGAGCAAGAAAAGTATTGTCACGAAGTTATAGTTGAAAAAGAAAGTAAACTATATCAGATTTTGAAAGAAGAACGAATAAAAGTAAATAGTTTGCATAGTCATTTTTTAGAAAATCCCGGGATCTATCCAATAAGTGCATTGTCCAATGATCATCAAATCGAAGCAATCGAACAAAAAGAGGAAGACTTCTACATCGGTGTGCAATGGCACCCAGAAATGATGATTGCATATGACCAGTCTTCGAAAAAACTATTCCATGCTTTTATGAATGCTAGTAAAAAGTATCAACAGCAGAAAGAAAAACATTAATTTTCCAAATTTATAAGTTTACATTTATAAAACATTCTGCTATACTACTATCGAGTATTTTTATACTCCTTGCCAATTCGATTGGCCTTATGTCCAGAAGGAGGTGTATTTTATTATGAAAAAATATGAAGTGATGTTCATTGTAAAACCTACATTAGAAGAGGATACAATCAATCAAGTTGCGGAAAACATGAAGAAAGTATTAACAGATAAAAAAGCAACGATTATCGATGCAAAACCAATGGGGCAAAAAGAACTAGCTTATGAAATCAAAGGCTTTAAAAGCGGTTATTATTTCTTGTTTACAGTAGAATCTGAAAATGCAGATGCTGTGAAAGAATTTGATCGTGTTGCTTTGATTAGTGAAGATATTATTCGTCATTTAATCGTCAAAGTAGAAGCTTAAGAAAAGAGGGAAAGCTATGAACAAAGTATTTTTAATCGGTCGACTTACACGAGATCCAGAGTTAAGATACACAGGAAGTAATATTCCCGTTGCTTCTTTTACCGTTGCAGTAAATCGTACTTTTACGAATGCGCAAGGCGAAAGAGAAGCGGATTTTATTCCGGTTGTCGTATGGCGTAAACAAGCAGAAAACGTAAAAAATTATTTAAATCAAGGAAGTCAAGTAGCAATCGACGGTCGTATTCAGACTCGTAGCTACGATGATACCGATGGAAAAAAGAGATATGTTACCGAAGTAATAGCAGACAATGTTCAATTCTTAGATACAAAGTCTTCTCGCGATAACATGAGTAATAATTATAATAATCAACCATCTTCTGCTTCCACAACCCCATATGATTTTCCAAGTCAAGCCCAACCAAGTACGACTGATGTAAAAAATGATCCATTTGCCGATTTTGGTGCTAGTATTGAAATTAGCGATGATGATTTACCATTCTAGAAAAGGAGGAAGAACATGGCAGAATTTTATCGTAAAAAGAAAAAAGTTTGTTATATGTGTACAGGCAAAGACATCAATTACAAAGATGTAGAAACCTTAAAAAGATATATTAATGATAAAGGTAAAATCTTACCAAGACGAGTAACAGGAGCTTGTGCTCGTCACCAAAGACATATTGCCGAACAAATTAAACGTGCTCGTGCAATTGGATTATTACCTTATACAAAATAAGAAATCCAAAGATTGGATTTCTTTTTTTAGTCGGATTATTTCCATTTTGCATGGATTTGTAGTATAATGAATTATATTGGTGTATTGTACCAATCAGAAAGGAAGACCTATGACTACTTTAGAAAAATTAAACAACATGAAAGAAAAAATCAATCAAGCAAGTACAATGTTCTTAATGGGACATGTTTATTTAGATCTTGATGCAATTGGCAGTTGTATTGGTTTAGCCTCATTATTTCAACAGCTCGGTAAAACAAGTTATATCATCATTAATGATACCGAAAACGAATTAGCAGTTGCTCAAGTATTAGAAAAAATAAAAAATGTAAAAATCATCAAAGGGTCAGAAGTAGATCAGTATCGAACTCCGGACAGTTTATTAATTATTGTCGATACCAACAAAAGAGAATTGGTTCAAGACCAACAAATATTAGATAAAATGGATAACGTTATTGTTTTAGATCATCATGACGAAGGAATCGACACCATTCGAAAAGGACTTGTCATTATCGATAAAGAATCATCATCGGCATGTGAATTAGTAACCTTGATTATTCATGATTACGAAGTAACTTTAAAAGAAGAAATTAACACCCTTCTACTCGCTGGAATTGTATTAGATACAAATAACTTTGTCGTAAAAACCGATGCGCGGACATTTTATGTTGCGTATTTATTAACACGTGCTGGTGCCGATACATCGAAAGTACAATATCTTTTAAAACAAGATATCGATGAGTACATCGAACGTCAAAAAGTAATAACAAACGTCGAAGTAATTGATAAAATAGCTCTTACAAAAGGTGCAGAAGATCTTCGCTATCGAAGAGAAGATCTAGCTAAAATCGCCGATACTCTTTTACAATTTAAAGGTATTGAAGCTTCCTTTGTCATTGGCCGCTTAGATCATAATACAGTGGGAATCAGTGCCAGAAGTATGGGTAATCTAAAAGTCGGTGAATTAATGAGTCAAATCGGTGGTGGCGGAGATAGTCATGAAGCCGCTGCCAAGATCGAAGACAAATCGATCCGAGAAGTAGAAACAAGGTTAAAACAAATCATAATGTAAGGAGGTATTTATGAAAGTAATTTTTATCAAAGATTTAAAAGGTCAAGGTAAGAAAAACGAAATAAAAACCGTAAAAGATGGCTATGCTCAAAATTTTTTAATAAAGAATGGCTATGCTGTTGTCTGCAATGATCAAAACCTAGCCGCATTAAAACGAAAAGAACGCGAAGAAGAAAGACTAGATCAAGAAAATCGAAAAGAAGCAATCTTGATGAAAGAAAAATTAGAAAAGCTTTCTCTCGTGTTCCAAGTAAAAACAGGAGATCACGATAAAGTATTTGGTAGTATTAGTTCCAAACAGATCAAAGAAGAACTAGAGAAAAAAGGCTTTCAAATCGATAAAAAAGCAATTTCCAAAGAGACTCTTGCATCGCTTGGATATCATAATGTACCAGTTGTCTTATATAAAGATATTGTCGCAACACTTAAAGTTCAACTAGTAAAATAAAAGAGGTGATATTATGCCGGTTAAAAATTTACCAAATGATATGGGCGCCGAGCAATCGGTACTTGGAGCGATGTTCTTATCACAGTATGCTCTCCAACGTGCTTCAGAGGCGCTTTCCAAAGAATCATTTTATTTTGAACCAAACGGCAAAATATTTCAAGCTATGAAGGATCTCGCCGAGCGTAAAACACCGGTCGATATTACAACCGTAACATCAGAATTAAAGCAACGAAACCAATTAAATGAAATTGGCGGAGTAGAATATTTAACTGAAATTATCAATTTAGTGCCGACCGCTGCTAATGTAGAATATTACGTTAAAATCGTCGAAGACGATGCAATTCTTCGTCGTCTTATTGAAACGGCTACAGATGTAGTGACTCTCGGTTACAATAACGAAGGAAGTGTCAATGAGACCCTCGATGAAGCGGAACGCAAAATTTTAGGAGTCGTAAAAAATCGTCGTTCTAGCGAGTTTCGTTCGATTCATGAAGTGCTATCCAAAACCCAAGAGGACCTAGAAAAATTAGCGCAAACAAAAGGCGAGATTACAGGTCTTGCCACGGGATGGTATGATATTGATCGCTTAACTTCTGGATTACATGAAAATGAATTAATTATTATCGCTGCTCGTCCGTCGATGGGAAAAACGGCGTTTGCCCTTAATATGGCAACTCATATGGCTCAAAATACAAACAAGGCCATAGCGTTGTTTAATCTAGAAATGGGCGCCGAACAATTGGCCGTCCGTATGTTATCGTCACTCGGCCAAATTGAAGGAAGTAGACTTCGTACTGGCAATCTTTTAAACGAAGATTGGAAAAGATTAAATGAAGCAGTCAGTCAATTGGAAAACACCAATTTATTTATTGACGATACGCCAGGTATCACGATTGGCGAAATTCGATCGAAATGCCGTCGTCTTGCATCTTCCGAAACGGGACTTGCTATTGTTATTATCGATTACTTACAGCTTATTTCTGGTGGGGGAAAATATGGAACCAATCGCCAACAAGAAGTATCGGACATTTCTCGTTCCTTAAAAACTATGGCGATGGAATTACATGTACCAGTAGTCGCCTTAGCCCAGTTATCCCGGGCTGTCGAAGGCCGTGAAGACAAAAGACCGATTATGAGTGACCTTCGTGAATCTGGTTCTATCGAACAAGATGCAGATATCGTTTCTTTCTTATATCGCGATGATTATTATAATAAGGAAGCTCGTAAAGATGATAATACGAGTTTAAGTGAATTTATTATTGCAAAACACCGTAACGGTCCAACAACTACGGTCGAACTGTTATTTAAGAAAAACACAAGTACATTTCTAAGTTATAAAAAACAAGAGGAGGGAAGTCATGAGTAAGAAAATTATTTTTCTAACAGTACTAGCGGCCCTGATTAGTGGTTCCATTGTATTCTTAGGTTTTACGCCGAAGGAAAATACCACCCCTCGCGAAGTATACCGAGTCTATCTCGCTGGTGAATCCATTGGTCTGATCGAATCAAAAGATGAGTTAGAAAAATATATTGACCAAGAACAATCACATTTAAAAGAAGAATATAAAGTAGATAAAGTGTATGCCCCAAAAGATTTAGATATTGTATCGGAATATACTTATGATACGAAAATTTCAAGTGCCGAAGAAATTTATAATAAAATAAAGGATTTAAGTCCTTTTACGATCAGTGGATATCGTTTTACAATCGGTGGCGTCGAAGAGACTACGGAAGAAGGCGAAACAATTCATACAGAAGATCAACATATCTATGTTTTAGAAAAAGAGATCTTCATGAATGCAGTGGACAAGACGATTCGAGCTTTCGTTCCAAGTGACGAATACGATGCCTTTCTAAATGAAGATCAAGACCCAATCGTCGATACCGGAAAAATAATCGAAGATGTGTATCCGGAAAACAATATTACTTCCGTTCAAGAAAATATTCCAGTAAGTGAAAAAATCTATACTTCGGAAGAAGAATTAAGTAAATACTTGTTATTTGGAACCTTGGAAGCGCAAGAAACTTATATAGTTCAACCGGGTGATAATATTGCGGATGTTGCTTTTGCAAATAAAATTTCCACGGAAGAATTTTTAATTGCAAATACTTCAATTAAATCTGCCCAAGAGTTGTTATATCCAGGTCAACAAGTGACGATTGGTATCTTAAAACCGCAATTTAAAACAGTCGAAGAAGATCACGTTGTTCAACGTATGACAGTTGATTATGAAACGAAATATGAAGATGATCCAACTCAATATGTTGGATATGAAAAAGTAAAACAAGAAGGTCAAACTGGTGTAAGATTAGTTACACAAAAATTAAAAAAAGTGAATGGTGAAACACTTTCTGTCGTTACGGTTGAGAGTAAGGAAGAAAAACCAACCGTCGATCGAATCGTCATTCGTGGTACGAAACAAAGAACATATACAAATAGTGGAACCGGTTATGATGTCGTTGTTCCAGTAGAAATTGGTAGTTGGGTTTGGCCTACTAAGTCACCATATACGATTACGAGTCCATTCTCATATCGTTGGGGAAAATTACATAAAGGAATTGATATCAGTGGAACTGGATATGGTTCGCCAATTCGAGCTGCCAATAATGGTATTGTTGTAACGTCTGCTTATAATTCAACCAATGGACACTATATAGTAGTTAAACATAGTAACGGTTACTTCACCGAATATGCGCACATGTCTAGAAGGTATAAAAATGCCGGAGACATTGTTTATGCTGGTGATCTAATTGGTTTAATGGGTGAAAGTGGTTATGCCTTTGGTGTACATCTACATTTCGGATTATGGACTGGTAGTCCATACACAGGAACTCCTTTAAATCCACTTATTTTATACTGATGAAAGTAAAAGTTTTAGCGAGTGGTTCGAAAGGAAATTGTACCTATCTAGAATGTGGAAAAACAAAAATATTAATTGATCTTGGAATAGGATACCTGACTGTAAAAAGATATTTGGAGGAAATAAAAGTGGATCCGAAAGAAATTAATGGTATCCTAATCACCCATATTCATAATGATCATATTAAGGGCCTTGCATCCTTTGTAAAACGAACCAATACAAAAGTATTTGTACCAGCAGGAATTGCCATTGATTTAAAAGCTTACGTTCCCAAAGATAACATCTTTTTACTAGAAGAAAAAAACGATCTTTTTGGGATAGAACTAGAAGTATTTCACACTTCACATGATGTGCCATGTTCCGTTGGATATATCATCAACTACGAAAATCATAGTCTTGTATATGTAACGGATACTGGTTATATCAATCAACGAATTTTAAAAAAACTGCAAAATAAAACCATTTATATTATGGAAAGTAATCATGATGAAAAAATGTTGATGGATGGACCATATCCGTATATCTTAAAACAACGCGTGATCAGTGATTCTGGACATTTATCGAATAAAACCGCAGCATCTTATCTGAAACAATTAATTGGCCAAGAGACACAATATATCGTTTTAGCACACTTGAGTGAAACGAATAATACGGAACAAATCGCTTATCAAACATTACTCGATGCGATTCCTAATCCAAAAGAAAAAATTTATATTGCAAAACAATCGGAGTCGATAGAAACGATCGAGGTGTAAAATGATTAAAATTATTTGTTTAGGAAAAATAAAAGAAACGTATTTCGAACAAGCGATTCGGGAATATCAAAAAAGACTAACGAAGTATACGAATTTAGAAATCGTCGAATTACCAGATGAAAAAACAGATGACAAACAACTAGCATTGCGGAAAGAAAAAGATAGATTATTAAAGATAATCAATCCGAAAGATTATGTTATTACTCTCGAAATTACAGGAAAAGAATATGATTCTATAAGCTTTGCCCAACATCTCGAAAAACTGCAAATGGAACATGCTAATATTACTTTTATAATCGGCAGTAGTCATGGATTAGATCCGGCAATTACAATGTTAAGCCAAGAAAAAATATCTTTCTCCAAAATGACTTTTCCACATCAACTTTTCCGGATTCTATTATTAGAGCAACTGTATCGGAGCTTTAAAATTATGCATAATGAAACATATCATAAATAGTGATATGTTTTTTTCATGTTTAAATTCCATTTTTTTTCGTATACTTTTAATAGGTGAAGAAACGTGATCGATAAAATCAATCAAGCCTTATGGTTAGTAGCAACTGTTTTATTGATCGGCGGCGGAATTTATTTTACATTTCGCTTATCGTTCGTGCAACTACGTTTTAAAACCATGTTTCGTAGTTTTAAAACAAAAGAAAAAGAAGAAATTTCACCATTTAAGAGTCTAACGATGGCGTTAGCAGCTCGAATTGGAGTCGGTTCTTTAGCAGGAATTGCTTTAGCAATTCATCTAGGTGGTATCGGTACTATTTTTTGGATTTGGATATCGAGTTTTTTAACATTACCGAATACTTTTGCTGAAAGTGTCTTAGCAATGAAATATCGTGAAAAAGATGGACCGTATCATAAAGGTGGACCATCTTTCTATATTGATAAAGGGATTCAGAAAAAAAATTTAGCTAAGGTATATGCATTATTAATTGTTGTAGCATATCTGATTGGTTTTTTAACAATTCAAGCGAATACGATTGCAGCGTCCTTATCCACTTCAGTTGCTATGCAACCAATTGTAACAGGAATAATCATCGCCATTGTCACTGCTTTTATTATTTTTAAAGGGTTAAAAGGAATCAGTGATGCCACCAGTAAATTAGTACCAATCATGGGAATTGGATATCTTCTTATCAGTGCCATTATTTTAACAAGTCATTTAAATGAGTTACCCGCGCTATTTTTGGCAATTATCCAAGATTCTTTTACCATCAAAAGTGCTATCATTGGTGTGTTTACGACATTCTTAATTGGAATTCAAAGAGGAATTTTCGCAACCGAATCTGGATTAGGAAGTGGTGCTATCGCAAGTGCGACAACGGATAGCAATAACAAAATCGGCCAGGGAATGATTCAGATGTTAGGAATCTATTTTACAACCTTTGTTATTTGTACCAGTACGGCCTTTATTATATTGACATCGGATTATCAAACATTATTATTTGAAAACATCAATGGCATCGAGATCACCCAATATGCGCTTACTTATCACCTCGGTAATTTAGGAAGTGTCTTTCTAAATTTAGTAATCATCTTCTTTGCTTTTTCTACTATTCTAACGGGTTATTATTATGGCGAAGTAAATTTTAAGTATTTAGTCCCAAACTGGAAAAATTCTATGTTAGTTATTCTTAAAATCATCACGATTCTTTTATTGTTATGGGGAAGCGTTGCGAAAGCTACTTTTCTTTGGAATATAGTCGATATTTTAGTGGCCCTAATGGCAATTATCAACATGTACGCATTGTTCCGTCTGCGCCAAGAAGTCGTAAAAGAATATAAAAGTTATCAACAAAAAAGTGGATAACCAAAAATAAAAAAAGATATACACAGATTTTGTGGATATCTTTTCTTATGATATAATGGCTGTGGAAGTGATAATATGATCGGAAATGATTGGGACGATGTTTTAAAGGAAGAGTTTGATCAACCATACTTTAATGAGTTAATTGAATTTGTGAAAAAAGAGTATAAAGAAAAAACGATTTATCCGAAGCAAAATGAAATATTTAATGCCTTTCGGTATACGCCATATCAAGAAGTAAAAGTAGTTATCTTAGGTCAAGATCCATATCATGGAGTAGGGCAAGCTCATGGTCTTTCTTTTTCAGTTCGTGAACATGTGCCAAAACCACCGTCGCTTGTCAATATTTTTAAAGAATTAAAAGATGATTTAGGTTATCCGATTCCATCTACAGGAAGTCTAATTCCATGGACAGAACAAGGAGTTTTACTTTTAAACAGTGTTTTAACAGTCGAAAAAGATAAAGCTGCATCCCATAGCAATCATGGCTGGGAACGTTTTACAGACAAAGTAATTTCGCTTGTAAACGAGAAAAAGACTCCGGTGGTATTTATTTTATGGGGAAGCTATGCGAGAAGTAAAAAAAGTTTAATTACGAATCCGCTTCATCTCATTATAGAATCAACCCATCCATCACCATTTTCTGCATACAATGGTTTTTTTGGAAGTCGTCCATTTTCCAAAACAAACCAATTTTTACAGAAAAACAATTTAAAACCAATCGATTGGCAAATCAAATAAAAAGTAGCGTCGAATTGCTACTTTTTTAATATTTCAAACATTTCTTCTTTTTCTTCCGAATAGAATTTCTTGTTTTTATAATGACAGAATAAACCGATAATATTAGAAGGAAAACATTTTCCTAATTTATTATAAATAACAACATTGTCATTATAATACTTTTGAACGGCATCTAAATCATCTTCGTTCTCATATAATTCTTCTTCTATTTTTACAATCGCTTCGATCTGCTCTAAATCGGGATGATTATCTAAAATACGGTGTAATTCTCGCATTTGTTTTTTTAATTGATCGTTCAATTCAAAATCGTTCATCTTTTTCGATTTGAGAAGTAATACTTTTTCAAAATCATTGGTTTCATCCTTTGTATTTTCTTTCAACAACGGAACGAGTCGACTGAGAAAATCTAACTTTTTTTCCAATAATAAGCTGATATTGTTTTCTGCTTCATCAATTTTAATAATAGCAAATTGATATTTATTATAAATATGGATCACGAAAATTCCTAAAAGCGCCAATACGATTACGATCATAATGACAATCAACCAAATATAGTCCATTTCACTTCACCTCTAGCATCTCAATTATAGCAAAGAAAAAAGAATGATACAACATTCTTTAATCGAATTTCACTGGCTCATCGAAGACGACGAAGTTCAAATAAACGGTCCATAACAAAGTCCATTTTCCTGTGTTTGGATCAGAAATCAAAGCATAATCTTTTCCAGATTGTTCGATAATTCCTGTGAAAATACGGTCTCTCCACTCTAAAGAGTCCGAGTAAGACATATAAAAGGTAGCTAATTTACCACGATTTTTTTGTAAAATATTTTCGGCGAATTGATCTTCGATTTGTCCTGTTGGATTGGTTGGTGAAACAAAATCAGTAATTGGTGGTTCCGTACTTTGTGATGGAATAATCGCCGGCCGATTAAAAACTGGATTTTGTCTTGGGGTCTGATAAAAATTATTATTCATAAACTCATCCTTTCTCATATTACAATAAAACATATGATGTATTCTCAAAAAAAATAACAGATATTCATTCTTCTAAAAAATCATGACATTCTAAGATTTGTCAACTATCAATTTTTATGATATGATAGACACAACAAAAAGACACGAAATTTCTAAATTTTTAAAAATTTAGAAATAATGTGTTTATTTGGTATATAATAAAGTAGTAGTTATGTGGTGATAACTACTGATTGTCTAATTGCTTACACAAAGCTAAAATTTTTCGTAAGAGTTTAGTTGTGCAAGCAACAATTGATGCGTAATGATGTTTCCCTTCATTACGTTTTTTTCTGTAATAAATTTCTATATCATTTTCTTGTGTAGAAATAGAAGTAAGCCTAATAATATTTGATACAGCAATATAAAGTATTTTTCTCATATATTTGTTACCAGCTTTAGAAATTGGACCATGGACATTAATTGATTTACCAGATTGTTTGATAGATGGATCTAAACCACAATAAGCAGTTAATTCTTTAACGTTATTAAATCTATTAATATCTCCAAGTTCTGCGATTATGATAGCAGTAGTAAATTCACCAATACCATAAATGGAATTAATTGTTTTAAAGTATTTAGATTTTTTAGATAAAAATACAATTTTATCTTTTATTATATCAATCGCTTTTTGATATTCATTAACAAGTCTTGAAATTTGAGATAAATTGGAAACTATTTGATCATTCATATCAACGGATGGATAAGAATTAGAAGCAATTTCTTTAATTTTAATAGGCTTAGATTTCCAATGACGAAAGCCTTGCTTTTTAAAGAAATTTTGTAATTTATCAATTCTAGTATTAGAAATAATATCAGCATGAGGATATTTTTCAATAAAATCTAAGGCAATACTAGAATAAATTGTACTTCCTTTAAACAATTCTTCATATTCGGGAAAACATAAATAAACTAAATTTTTATATCTGTTTTTAAGATTCACACATAATTCATCTAAAGCAAAATATTGTCTAGATAAAGCATTTAAATCTAAATATAATTGATCCGGTTTAAAATATTCTTTAAATGTATTAGTTAGAAACAAATTAACTAAATTAAAACAATCTTCTTTATCCGTTTTAGTCTTTCTTAAATTTCTTTTACGTATTTTTCCATAAATCGGATTAATAACAAATACTTTAAAATGATTTTCTAAAAAGAATCGTTCAATAGGTCTATGATAAATACCAGTTGACTCCATTATTACAGAAATATTATCTAATTTAAATTGATTAATTCTATTAAGTAAATTAGTAAAATCATTAATAGAATGATTAGCTTCGTATGGATTAATTAGAACTTCACCACTAGAACTAACTAAAGTAACCATACTTTTTCCTTTAGCTACATCAATAGCTAAACAATTGTGCATAAGCAACATCCTTTCTTTTTAACGATTGAACTCTTTAAACTTTTCACTCCTCATCACGCTTGTTATATAAGATGAAATAATCCTCACATTCTAAAACTAGGAAAATAAAAAGAAAAGAGCTAGGCCGTCATGTTTATGGATGTGAAAACCCTTGTTATAATTTGCCTAAGCTCAATCGTATAAATTTAACTTATTTTATAAAACAAGCTAAATTTATTATACTAATAAAATGATGATTTGCAACTTCATCAATTTACTAATTAGTATTATACGTGTTATAATGAAACTAGAAAGAAGGGAAACAATGAAAGTAAGTGTTGGAATTTCGAATCGTCATGTTCATTTGACTGAAGATGATTTTAAAATTTTATTTGGCAATGACGCGATCATGGAAATCGATCGCCCAGTGAATCAGCCAGGGCAATATGCATCCAAACAAAGAGTAACGATTCAAACCACGAAAAATAAATATGAAAATGTTCGTATTTTAGGACCGGCTCGTTCTTATACACAAGTTGAAATATCAAAAACGGATGCTTATTTCTTAGGGGTGAATCCACCTGTCCGTACTTCTGGTGATTTGACGGGAGCTTCTCCTGTTAAAATAATTGGACCGAAAGGTGAAATCGATCGTGAAGCGGCAATTATCGCCGATCGGCATATTCATATCGATCATGAAACAAGAGTCACATTAGGATTAGAAAATGTCCAAGAAGTATCGGTTCGAATTGTCGGCGAAAAAGGTGGAATACTCGATCATGTAATGTTAAAAGAAAGCAATCCAGCATATTATGAAATGCATCTCGACACGGATGATGCCAATGCTCATTTATTAAAAAACAATGACGAAGTAGAAATTATAATAAAATAATAAAAGAGACGAAGAACTGACTTGATAAATTTATACACGAAATAAAAAGTTCTTAACTATGACAACATCGATAATTAATCGGTGTTGT
>CALVRU010000024.1 GCA_944358775.1 uncultured Bacilli bacterium
TAGTGATCAATAAAGTTTATCTTTATTGGTTAGTCATTATATTTAAAAAGGTGACATTTTCAAAAAATCTTAACAGAGATAAATTTCTTTTCCTGTTTTCGATTCGAATTACCAACGATCACAAGTTAAATGATATGTCGTACATAATTCTTCATCTAAAATCGTTGTATAATCGCCGCCACCACAAGTTCCAGTTAATTGCATCGCCGAAGAGAAGGCACTCTTTAATTGATCGGCAATCACTTTTGTATCATTGGCATATTTTTCACTTGTAAACTCTAAATACGAATACGTATATTGGAATTTATGATTGTCATAATGATAGGTAAATTCTTCTACACCTGGAGTTTGATTTGCTTTTTGTTGAAGTTCCTCTAATAGAGTTTTGGCATTGTTTTCTAAAGAGACATCGAACTTTAATTGGTCCATATTTTGATCGAATTGACGTTTTGATATCTCTCCTTCCACCGTATCATCGCCTACCCAGTAAGAAACACGATTATACTCGTCTATATCAGCATCTGGAAACACTTCATTTAAATTGGTCGTAAATAGGAAAAAACCACAAGAATCATTTAGTCCCATTCGATTGACATTTACTTCGACCTCATCGTTTAAATTAATTGTCTGCTCGACCACCGTATTATCCCCTTGATTCATTTCTTCTTCTTTTTTGGTATCCTCATTGCCACTACAAGCCGTTGTTCCGAACAATATCAAACCACTAAGTAAGAAAACCAGTATTTTTGTTCTTTTCATCTTATTTTTCTCCTTTTCTTCTATATATTTGAACGGTCTTTGGACCGTATGTCCTACTTTTCCATAATTCATATCCGGAAACGGGACCATAAACAGTATTTTCTTCCGTTTCACAAACGACAAGGGCATCTTGTTTTAACAAATCATAATTTTTTAAAGCTTGTAGAAGATCTTGAATAATTCGCATGTGATAAGGAGGATCTAGAAACACTAAATCAAACTGAAGATGTTCCTTATAAAAAAGAGAAAGTGCTTTTTCATAATACATATTCATAATTTGTGATTGCTCAGTCAGTTTGCAATTCATTATATTTTCACCGATTATTTTGCATGCTTCCTGATTATAATCGACAAAATAGCAGTAAGCAGCACCGTTACTGAGAGCTTCGATTCCTAAATTTCCGCTGCCTGCGAATAAGTCGAGAACAATCGAAGATGCAATTTTTCCTTGAATCATCGCAAAAAAAGATTCCTTGACCCGATCCATCGTCGGGCGGGTGCCCGAAATATCGTATCCCTTGATTTGTCTACCACGTAATTTTCCACTGATAATTCGCATATTATTCTCCTTTGGTTAGTTGTTCTAACTGTTGATTCATCGCTAAAATAAGATAAGATAATTCGTTTTCGCAACTTTGATAAGATTGAAAAACAGGATTCGCAAACAGTTCTTTTCGTAAGTCGCGATACTCTTTACTGTATGGATTTTGTTGGTGCTGATGATATTCAAAGAGCAATTGAGCTAACTTTTGATCGTGATACAATTCTTTTTTCGCTTTTTTTAAAGATTGTATCGTGTCATTTTCTTCCAAACAAGAAAGTAATCGATTTAATCGCGACTGTAATTCGATTTGATTCATAATATCACCTAATTAAGTTCATTTTATCACAAGAAAAAAAACGACGCAATGCCGTTTATTGTAAGATGTCCATTAAAGATCGAACCATCCGTATTTGTTCTTGAATTTTTTGTAATCGATCTTTCATCGTCAATTGATATCGTTCCTTCATTTCTTCTTCCATTTCCGATATAGCAAATGGATCACGATTTAAATATTTGATCCAATGCGAATTTTCCTTCAGATAACGAGATAGATTGGGATCATTCTTAATTTTAAATTGTAATGCTACTGTCATCTTTAATCCTCAAAGTATTTATACATCGGTCTCGGTTCATAAGGTTTCACTTCCGGTGCTTTTTTTACCGTCAGTTCTTGCACTAGGCCAAGCGCCTTTTGAATACCGTCGATTCCTTTTTGGACGGTAGCAAGATCCATTCCTTTGACGAGATCGACGATATCCTTTACGGAAGAGGATTTTTCCTTCGGGGCACTATCTCGCGAAGACGAAGGCTGAGATGGATTACTATTGGTACGATATGGATCCCATATTATACTGTTCTCGCCATACATATCATACATTTCATAAAACTTTTGCCAACTCATTTCACCACGATTGACATAAGTTGCAAGCTCCGGATGCTTTTTTACAAACCCTTTAAATGCTTCTTTTGACATACACTTCACCTACTCTACTTTAATTTATGCAACGAATAGGCAAAAGATCCAATAAAAATTGGATCTTTTCTTTTTTTATTAAAAATCGAGGAAATCATCGATTGTCATAAGACGTTCATCAATTTCTTTTAGAGATACTTTTTTCTTTGGTTCCTCTTCTTTTTTCGGAGTTTCTTCTTCTGATTGGATGACCTCAGTTGCCTCTTTTTGTAATGTTGCCTCTAAAAAAGCATCTTCTAAATAGGATTTGGTAATCGTCGAACCAGTCGAATAACGATCTGCAATTGGCAATTCTGTTAATTTATAAAATTCGACATCGGTTCCTTTCAACCCAAAGCGATGTTTCGATTCAGTAATAAATGCTCTTAAGACAAGATATGGATTCGTTTTTACTTCGCGCAACACAAGCAATCCACGACGAGCCCGAGAAGATTTCTCAAATTCCGTTAATCGAACTCGCTTCCCAGTCCCTTTATCCGTAATGACAGCGACATATTCTTCTGTCTTGGCATTAAAGTTCATACTACTAACTACTACATCGTCTTTTAAGTTGATTCCTTTTACACCACTCGTTTTTAATCCGACAATTGGCACCTCATCACAATCAAACCATAAAGAATAACCGTGCTTTGTTACGATAAATAAATCTTTCGATAACGTTGGATAAACGGCCACGAGCCGATCATCCGCTTTTAGTTTCATACAAACTACTGGTTTCGAATAACGACTTACTTTAAAGTCCATCAATTTGGTTCGCTTGATCATACCATTTCGACTAACCATCGTAAAATCGAGATCTTGTTCAAACTGGTGAACTGGGTAAGATGCAATTACTTCTTCGCCTTCTTCTAGTTTAATTAAATTACTGATATGCTTTCCCTGTTCTTTCCATTTTAAATCTGGAAGTTCATGTACTGGCACATATAAAAAATTACCGTAATTTGTAAATAACAATAACGTATCCTGGGTATTCATTTCATAGTATCCCAAAATGTAGTCCCCCGTTTTTAAACTCATTTCGTCACTCGATGAAGTGTAACTACGATAACTGGTCCTTTTTACATATCCGTCTTTTGTGACAACGACAATCACATCTTCTTTTGGAATCATCACGGAAGTATCGATCTTAATTTCCGTAATCTCTTCTTTAATATCCGTAAGACGTGGTAATGCATATTCTTTTTTAATCAAACGAAGTTCTTCTTTCATAACCGCTTTCAATTTTGCTTCGTCCCCTAAAATTTCTTCTAACCGTGCTACGATAATTCTCAATTTCGAAAGTTCTTCTTCCAAAGCAGTAACGTCTGTATTCGTTAATTTATATAATTGTAAACTCAAAATGGCATCTGCCTGACGAGGTGTAAAATCATATTCGCGAATTAAATTTGCTTGAGCATCCTGTTTATTTTTACTGCCGCGAATGGTTTGAATCACTTCGTCGAGAATCGAAAGACATTTAATTAATCCTTCGACGATATGAAGTTGATCTTTGGCATGCGCTAAATCGAACTCTTTGCTTTTTGTCACCACTTCCCGTTGATGAGCAATATAAGCATCCAAAATATCCAATAATCCCAATTGCCGTGGCCGACGATGATCGATGGCAATCATATTGAAATTATAAGAAATTTGAAGATCTGTATTTTTTAATAAGTAATTTAGAACCAATTCTCGATTCGCATCTTTTTTGAGGTCGATCGCAATTCGTAATCCTTCGCGATCGGATTCATCACGTACTTCGATCATCCCATCGATTTTCTTATCGATTCTTATCTCATCGATTTTTCGAACGAGTTGAGCTTTATTCACTTCATATGGAATTTCCGTGATGATAAGTGCCAATTTATTTTTTTCTTCTTCAAAATGGGTCCTAGACTTAATCATAATTTTACCGCGACCCGTTTCATACGCAGTTCTCAATCCATCTTTTCCTTCGACGATGCCGCCAGTTGGAAAATCCGGTCCTTTGATAATATCCATAATCGTATCGAGACGACAATTTGGATTATCGATCCGGTGAATTGTCGCATCGATTACTTCTCCGAGATTATGGGTCGGAATATTCGTTGCATACCCAGCAGAAATACCGGAAGCTCCATTTACAAGTAAGTTTGGATATTTCGCTGGTAAAACAGTTGGTTCCATCAAAGTATCATCGAAGTTCGGTGCAAAAACAACTGTGTTTTTATCGATATCTTTCAATAATTCGTTACTGATCTTAGAAAGTCGTGCTTCTGTATAACGATATGCTGCCGGACTATCCCCATCGATACTACCATTGTTTCCTTGCATATCGATATAAGGATGACGGCTCTTCCAGTCTTGACTCATCCGAACCATTGCTTCATAAATCGAAGTGTCGCCATGTGGATGAAAGTTACCGATTACGTCACCGACCGTTTTCGCACTTTTGATAGTCGGTCGATCATACCAGTTTTTCTTCCGATACATCGAATACAAAATACGCCGTTGCACAGGTTTTAAACCATCTCTTACATCCGGAATAGCCCGATCTTGAATAATATATTTCGAATATCGACCGAATCGTTCGCCCATGATATCTTCGAGTGAATAATGATAAATTTTATCTAGTACTTGTTTTGTATCATCCTTTTTTTTCATCGTTACACTCCTTTCTAATCTGCAAATTTACGAATATAATACTCATTGATATGACTCTTTACTCGTATAATAACGTCCGTACGAAAGTCATTTAAAATACTATAATACCGTTTAAATGTCTCTTTCGTCGAAATAAATTTGTTTTTTGGACTTTTTTCTAATTTCTGCAACAATTCATCTAATGCCATTACATTTAAATAATCTCGGTATATATCCTCTGTGATCAGCTCATCCAATAATTCTTGACCAAGAGCGACATCTTTGATTTCTTCTAAATGATGATAACTATTTTCCTTTAAGACAAGTTCTAAGCAATCCTGTTTGGAATATTTTTTTGCAAAAAGATGAAAGGCCTGCGTTTCGAAAGAAGGATCGATTTTACTTAATAACTTCGGCAAAAAAATAGCTACTTGATCCGTATTTTTGGCATAAATAACATTTTCTAAAACGGCATCTTCTAGCACTTTGTTTTCTTCTAAATAAGCGATTAAAGTACTATAATCTTTCAACTCACTTAGAATTTCACAAGTGATTTCTTTTGTTAAAATCATACTGCTTCCTTCTTTCTAAATTTGATAGTCATCTTCCAAAGAAAATTCGACATTTTCGTTAATCCATTCTTTTCTAGGTTCCACAGAGTCTCCCATTAAGACACTGACCCGTTTTTCGGCTAGTAAGGCATCTTCAATATCCACTTGAATCAACGTTCTAGTCCCTGGATTCATCGTCGTTTCGGCAAGTTGGCTAGCGTTCATTTCACCAAGTCCTTTATAACGACTGATTTCACATTTTCGACCGGCGATTTTTTCTTTCATTTCATCCATTGTATATGCGTATTCTTTCTTTTTCCCATCGCGAATTAAGAAAAGTGGTGGCATGGCAATATATAAATGACCTGTCTCGATCAATGGTCGCATATAGCGATAAAAGAACGTTAATAATAAGCATTGAATATGGGCTCCATCTTCATCTGCATCGGTCATAATAATTACTTTATCGTATTCGATTTCATCAACGTCAAAATTACTACCAACACCCGCTCCGATCGTATAGATCATCGTATTAATTTCTTCGTTTTTCAAAATATCTTCCATGCGTGCTTTTTCCGTATTAATTACTTTTCCACGCAATGGTAAAATCGCTTGATACTTTCGGTCACGACCTTGTTTCGCCGATCCACCTGCAGAATCTCCCTCTACTAAGAAGAGCTCTTTTTTCGTACGATCTTTGCTTTGAGCAGGTGATAACTTTCCGGATAATGCTCTTTCTTTCTGATTTTTATTTTTTCCCTTACGAGCTTCTTCCCGCGCTTTTCGAGCTGCTTCCCGTGCCGTTTTACTACGTAACGATTTTTCGATAATACTATCGGCAATCGTTTTATTTTCTTCTAAAAAATACTGTAGTTTTTCGCTGACAATCGCGTCGACAGCAGTCCGCGCTTGTGGTGTTCCAAGCTTTCCTTTTGTCTGACCTTCGAATTGTAAAATATCTTCTGGGATTTTCAAACTGATGACAGCTGTAAGGCCCTCGCGGACATCGCTTCCTTCAAATGGATGATCTTTTCCTTTGAAAATACCATTGTTTTTACAATAGTCATTGAATATTCTCGTTAACGCCGTTTTAAAACCGACTTCATGACTACCGCCATCCCCCGTTTTTACATTGTTGACAAACGAAATAATATTCTCATTATAAGTATCCGTATACTGCATTGCAATATCTACTTCGATTTTATCTCTTACCCCGACAAATAAAAGTGGTTTGTGAAGTACTTGTTTTCCTTCGTTTAGATAGTTGACATATGCTTCTAATCCGTTTTCGTAACAAAATGTTTCGTGCTTCTCATCTTCTTCATCGATCACTTCGATGGTAAGACCTTTTAATAAGAAAGCCGATTCTTGCATTCTTTCACAGATCGTCGTGAATGAAAAATTAATACTACTAAAAATCGTATCGTCTGGTAAAAAACGAACCGTTGTACCCGTTTTATTCGTCGTACCGATTTTCTTTAAAGGAATTGTTGTTTTTCCACCGTTTTCAAAGCGAATATAGTAAACCCCTTTATCACGACAAGTGGTTACTTCCATCCATTTCGATAAGGCATTGACGACACTACCACCAACACCATGAAGTCCACCTGACACTTTGTATCCAGACTCTTCGAATTTGCCACCAGCATGTAAAACAGTATAAATCACTTCCGGTGTACTTTTACCAGATGCATGCATACCGACCGGTAAGCCTCGACCATGATCTTCGACACTGATACTTTTATCTTTATGAATGATGATTTTAATCGAATCACCATAACCGTTAATCGCTTCATCAATCGCATTATCGACGATTTCCCATACAAGATGATGTAATCCTTTTTTATCTGTCGAGCCAATGTACATTCCAGGACGCTTCCGAACTGCTTCTAGCCCCTCTAAAATCTTAATTGAACTCTCATCATACTTTAATGCCATACTATCATCTCCTCATTCATTATAACAAAATGACCGCGTAAAAAAAAGGACTCTGACAGTTTTTGACAATACGAATGCCCTTTCTTTACGGCGTTTTCTTATTCTTCCCTACTTTAGTGTGCATATTCATTATACAAAAATTTCCATTCCAAATTCAAGTTCTATCGATCTGATTTAAAAATTTTTCATTTAGAACATAACAAAAGTTCAGTGAAAAACACTGAACCTTTATTATCTTTTTTACTACTATATACTTTCCAATTATTTTAATGTTTAAAAAAGATGTCTTACGACACCTTTTCATTATTTTTTATTCTTACGTATTAAATAGTACACGCCGCCACCAATGACAGAAACAGCAAGAATACCGCCAATTACAAATGGTAAAATTCCTTGATCACCCGTCGATGGATTTGGAAGTTTACGATACACAAAGATCACTTCTTTATAATCTTCGATAATCGTACCGACCGCATCGTCTTCGTTATCACTAATTAAAATGTAGTCATCGATGATCGGTACTTCTGTCTCATAATCTTCCCCTTTATAATCTTCGATTTCTTTTGGTGGATATAATTCATTTCCATCTTCATCTTCATATTTGAAAACTACTTTTCCTTTTTCATTTTCTTTGTAGATAAGAATAACTTCTAGATACTCTTGGTTATAAGTGCCCTTTAATTCATCTTTATTATTACTAATAAACGTGTAATGTTCAAATTCTTTGAATTCACCTTCGTAAGTTTCACCTTCGATACCGGTAAGTGTTACATCTTCAGCCAATTCATTTCCTTCGTCATCGTGATATTTAATCACAACAGTTTGCGTTTGTTTTTTCTCCCAGATGGATTCACTAAGTTGTGAATCATCGCCACTTGGCACATAAGTAATAATAGCAGCACCACTACCTTCGCTTCCTTCACCAGGAGCTTTATAACCACCATTTTGATCTGGCATCTGTTGTAATCCACCTCTAACATTCGTCCAAGCGTAACCTGCGCCATCAATCATAACAGTATCGGTAAAATATTTACCGCTATAGTGAATCGAGCAGCTATTATCGGTGGTGCTAGTTGTACATCCAGCCTTTGGATTACCACTTGAATCAACTGCGACAGCACCAGTATGACCAGAGATAAAACTACTACCGCCGCCTCCGCCAGAGTGACAATCCGCCGAAGAGCTTCCGCCACCACCGCCATAGTAGCCGCCGCCTCCGCCGCCGCCCATATTACCTTCCTGAGCAACAACAGGACCCCATGGTGCTAAAATTGGAGAATCAGTGTAATTTGCAACATAAGTTTTACTACCACCATTTCCACCAATTCCAAATTTTCCATCTAAATATGCGCTACCGTTCGTATCTTTTACATTGACGACACCGCCACCTTGACCACCAGCTGTTTGAGTTCCACCAGTAGCATAATAATGTCCTTGCGAAGTATCATAAAATGTTGTTTGACCATTTTCTTTATTATAGTGTTCTGGAATTGCTTGGTAACCGATTAATCCACCGGCATCGCCACCCCAGCCCCACTGTGTAAAACTAGGTTGATCTTGCCATAAAGTACCGCCACCGCCGCCAGCAACCATAATACGACTGCGAAGAGAAGCAGCATCATTCCAAGCCCCACCAACTAAGCGAACATCACTCGCTCCACCGCCGGCAGACATATAATGACCACCTAATTTATCGCATAACGTAGAGCTACCCGCATTGAAAGAAGCAGCACAATGACTTTGGGTATCTGCCTGGTTTTGACCGAGATACAAGTATAATGTTTCCCCTTTTTTCAACTGAATTGTACCAGCTGTATAAGCACCTTGTCCGGCAAAGTTTTTACCACTTTGATCATCGCCATTATAATAGTTTCCTTGGGCTCCCCATAATTGAATTCGATATGCACCATCAACTGGAGCTGTAAACGTTTGATTCGTACCTGTATAACTATAATTAAATGGGTCATACGTCCGATCCGTTTGAATGTCTAATACCCCACCGATGTTTTCTTCTTGAATATTGATCTCTTCTCCATCTACTGTAATAATCACTTGATAATAAGTATTATTCGTAGTAAGTTTTACATGATCAACTAAAGTAAATGTCTTATTCAAGTCGCTTTCACTGATCGTCATTTCTTTCAAAGTCGTCGGAAAAGTTTTTCCATCGGTTCCTTGAACTAACTTCAACTGAATCTTTTTGTCTTTTAAAGCCGATCGAATATAGGTTGGCTTAAAAGTAATCGTATAATAATGCGTTTCCACTGTTGTCGGTGTTGTCTCCTTAATATTAAATGCAAGTGTCTCACTATCTTCGAAGGTAATCACAGAATCATTGTGCGTTTTTACCTTAGAGATTTTAATCGTCTCTGGGAAGGCAAAACTTTTATTGTTGATTCCAAGAAAGCCAACGATCACTAAAATTACACATAAGACAATCGCCGATACTAAGAAAATAATACCCTTTTTCTTCTCTTGACTCATATCTTCACTCTCCTATCATAAATTAAGAATAGCACAAATAAAAAAAGATATCAAGCATGATTCTTTTTTTATAAACGACTCTCTTGTTTGATTAACTTAGCGTGTAAAACAATTCGATCGCCCGCTTCATTACAAGTAGATAGTGTTAAAATCTTATCCGTTGAACTTAAAGTAACTCCGTAATCATAATTACTACGACTCTTTAAGGTATCCAAAAACTTTTGATAAATATGATCTTGATAAAACTCCGTCATCAAATAATACGATTCTTCTTTAATTGTATAAGTTGAGAAGACTTGCCAAGTGGTGTTTAAAGTCGGAGTCGACATACGAATAACATGATTTTCTTCGTTCTGCTGCCAGCTCGGAAGAAGGACTTTTTTTAAACTACCAAAAATTGTGTAGTCCAAACGTCCGTGTCCATATAAAATCGTATTCTTATCCAACTCCGTAAATGAATTACGATAGTCCGCAAATACCCAACCGGCTTGATTTTTCTTCCCGTCAAAAGAATGCTTCAAATAATAATCATTATCGTCCGCCTGGACAACCGGATAATTAATATTTGTCCCTTCTACGTTGATAAAAGCTACGGTATCTTTATTCTTAGCAAGTAGATTGGTAAAATCGACACTTAAAAAAGGAACTTTCCAATAGGCAAAGTAATCACTGATCACTTCGCCCTCCGGAATATTTTGATCGACATATATCGTACTATCGGTATCTTCTTTTTCTTCAACGACTAAAATATCACGGATTTCTTCCGTCATCTTCGCCACCTCATGATTAGCCGCATACCATTCATAAATTCCTTGCGCGCACATTGCCAAAATACCACAAGCATATACGATTCCACCGATGGCCATTAAATTCAATGAAACTTTCTGCATTTTTCGCATAACTTGCTCCTACTTTAATTATATTGTTCGATGACGGTTAAAAACTCTTCTTTTAACTGGTCACGAATTTGTTCGGTTTTTCCTTCGAAACGGGCCGTAATATTTGGACCGGTATTGCTACATCTTACTAATGCCCAACCATCTTCTAAATCAATTCGCACCCCATCGATATCATTAATTGGATAATTTTTTTGACTCGCATATTCCTTTACTTTAGCAATCACCTGAAATTTCTTATCATCCGTCGATGGAATCTTAATTTCGGCAGTAGCATAATAATGATTGACACCTTCTAACAACTCAGGAATCGATTTACTTTCTCGTGATAGTAACTCCAAGATCCGAAGTCCTGCATACATACCCGAATCAAATCCTAAAAAACGGTCTCGAAAATAAACATGTCCTGAATATTCTCCTCCAAAAACACAGTTCCAAAGTGCTGTATTTTTTCTCGTATAAGAGTTACCGGTCCGCGAACACAAAGCGGTTCCTTGTAATTTTTCGATTTCTTCAACGAGCGATTTGGAACATTTTACATCGTAAAGAACGCGCTTATTTTCACTCGTCGGTAAGATACTACGAACCATTAATATCATATACTGATCCATCGACAAATAGTTTCCTTCGTGAGTCACCACTCCAACGCGATCACCATCACCATCAAAGGCAATTCCGATATCCGCATTCGTTTTGATTACGGTCTCTTTTAATAACTGCAAATTTTCTTCGACGGAAGGATCCGGATGATGAATTGGAAAAGTCGGATCACTTTCGGAACAAATCATCTCTAATGTAATCGGCAATCGAGAAAATAAATCCTTTGCAAAATAAGACGTCGTTCCATTCCCACAGTCCACTACTACTTTTAGTGAGTTGGACCCCATATGAATAGAAGAAAGCAAAAATTCGAAATAACGTTCTTTGATATCTAATCTAGAAAGCGTTCCTCTTCCGTTTGTAAACTGTTGGGCAATTACTTCTTGATAAAATTGCTGAATCGTCTCTCCGTAAGCGTTTCCACCAGCCTGAAAAGCGATTTTGAACCCGTTTTCATCTTTTGGATTATGACTTGCCGTAATCATGATTCCTGGCTCTATCTTTTGATCGATACACGCAAAATAATACATCGGTGTTGTCACCGTACCAAGATCGATTATATCGACGCCGCTTTCTAAGATTCCTTGAACCAACGCGTCATGCAAAACCGGTCCCGATAGACGATTGTCCTTTCCTATGATACAACGCTTCTGATGATTTCGGATTAAATGAGTTCCAAAGGCACGTCCGATTGTGTATGCGATATCCTCATTGATTTCACTCGGATACTTTCCACGAATATCGTATTCTCGAAAGATATGTGGATTTATATTACTTGTCAATTCCATAGTTTAAGCCTCCTATGTTAACATTATATCATGTCTTTGAAAAAAGCGAATAAAAAAATAGCTATTCGAAAATAGCTATTGATATTTTTCCATCGATTTCATAATTTGATTGACTTGTTTCTGAGACGGCTTTCTACCCATCTGCATCATCATCGCTTTAATCATCTCTTCATTGATAGGTGGATTTTTTTTCAAGTACTTTTTCATAAAATATCGTGCCAAGAAGAACCCGATCACAAGTCCTGCAATTAATCCAATCACAACATGTAAAATATCCATCCACATAATATTCATCTCCTGTGTTCTATTTTACTAAAATTTATGCACTTAAGCAAGTATTTTTCTAGGTGTTAAAAAGAAATAATCGAGATATTCGAAATCACAGACGAAAAAATTAGCATCTTTATTCTTAAGATAAGAGAAAAAAGAAGAAAAGTTTTTGTTTGCCGTTACTAACAAATGACTTCTTTTTACTACTAAAATACTGATTTCATCATGAAACAAGTCATTGATAATATGCTGATTTTGGGATTTCGTATACGCGAAATTTTTATGCAATTCCAAGAATATCTTACGATCTAATGACTTTTTAGAAATCGGTTCCGTCAATTGCTCAAATAAATGAAATGCATAATCTAAATCTCCTTCATGCATGTAATATAACTGCCGCAAAATTTGAAATAAAACACCCGGAGTTTCTTGATATAACGATACAAATTCTTCTTTTATTTTAAATAAGTAAAATACTCTCATCTTGATCACCATCATCACTATAGCAAATCAAAAGATAAGAATTTGTCAAAAAAAGAAACTAACGAAATAGTTTCTCAATTTTTGTAAACACGGAATTAAAATCGATCTGAAAAGCCTTACTTACTTCATCTTTTGTCCCAGATAAACCAAATTCGTTTACATTAACTAAATATTTTTCATTATAGACAAAACGATACCAAGAATAAGAACTTCCTGCTTCTAGAACTACCGTTTTGATTGTGGTCGGTAATATCTCCGCTTGATATTCATTTGGTTGTGCCAAAAACCGTTCGATGGATGGCATACTGACGACACGAGTATCGATTCCTTCTGCGGAAAGTTTTTCGCTAACCGATAGCGCCAATGCCACTTCTTCGCCGGTAGCAATTAGGATACCTTGTAAATATTTTTCTTCTTTTCGAACAATATAAGCACCCTTTGAAACTTCGTTTGCTTTGGTAGAATCCATAATTTCTACATCATTACGGGATAAAATCAATGCTGATGGACCTTCTTTTTTTTCTAAAATCGCTTTGTAACATCCCAACACTTCATTCCCATCTGCCGGGCGAAAAACCTCTAAATTGGGAATCGCCCGCAAGGCTACTAATTGTTCTACCGGTTGATGTGTTGGACCATCTTGACCAACCGTAATAGAATCGTGCGTGAAAATATACAACGTTCTTAAATTCATTAACGCACTCATTCGAATTGCCGGCTTTAAATAATCCGAAAATACGAGAAAAGTCGATGCAAACGGTAACAATCCCATTAAAGCAAGACCGTTACTGATCGCTGCCATTGCATGTTCCCGAACGCCATACCAAATATTGCGTCCACCAGGATTGCTACTAGAAAAGTCGCCATTTTCTTTTAAATAAGTTTTCGTACTACTCGACAAATCGGCACTTCCTCCAAGAAAGAACGGAGTACTGCTAGCAATATGATTTAGTATTTTACCGGAAGATACTCGAGTTGACTCCATATGATTCTCCGGAATTTCTAATGCGAAGTCTTTTAATGAGACTTCGATATGCCGTTCATTTAAAGCCGTCAATTCTTGTTGCAACGTACCCTCTAATTTTTCATACTTCGTATACCATTCTTTTAAAATTGGAGACATTCTTTCTTGAATGCTCGTTTGAAAGAAATCGATTGCTTCTTGTGAAACAGTAAACGGAATATCGCGAACTTCCAATTGTTTTTTTACATTTTGTAAGTCCTCCTCCTCTAAAGGTGCTCCGTGAACTTTAGAAGTTCCTTGATATTTAGAATACTTTCCAATCGTCGTAGAAACAATAATGATACTTGGTAAAGAAGAAGTTTTAGCTTTACTAATAGCGTGATCGATATCATTACAGTCTTCGCCATCCACATCACTAATTACATTCCAACCAAGCGCTGTAAAACGTTCTCTCACATTTTCCGTAAACGTCATTTTCGTATCGCCATCAAGAGAAACATGATTCGAGTCGTATAACACAATTAATTTGTTTAATCTTAATGTTCCCGCTAAAGAAGTTGCCTCATAAGACACTCCTTCCATCAAATCGCCATCCCCACATAAAACATAAGTGTAATGATCCAATAAATTTGGGAATTTCTTCTCTTCACTATAATGGTTTAAATATCGTTCTCCAATCGCCATCCCCACAGCTGTTGCAATACCTTGACCCAATGGACCAGTCGACATATCGACACCCGGGGTAATTCCCAATTCCGGATGTCCAGGCGTTTTTGAATGAAGATGTCGAAATTGTTTGAGATCGTCTAAAGTAAGAGGATAGCCTGCCATAAATAAAGTCGCGTATAATAAAGCAGAGCCATGTCCCGCCGATAAAATAAAACGATCACGTGCCATCCAATCGGGATTGTTTGGATCGATTTGCAAATGATTTTTATATAATGTATAAATAATCGGCGCTGCTCCTAAAACAATTCCCGGATGACCACTTTGTGCAGCCATGATCATATCTAATCCTAAAGAACGAATCTGATCGATTACTTTGCGATCATTTTCTTGAAACGATTGCTCTTTCCATTTTGAAAACATGTTATCTCTCCTATCTTTTATTATTATACCATATTTTTTGCATTCTCTTACAAAAAAAGAAGTAGAATCTCTTCTACTCCCGTTTGAATTACGAGAAGTTTTCGGTGGCCTGAACGCTTTCTACTCTGATTTTGGCTTGAAACGTTTTTCCCTGTGTTTCATTTCCCGCATTTTCATCGATCCATAGTTTTAAAGTATAATTCGTTTTGGCTCCATTTGCAATATCCTCTGCCGGAACTAAAACAAGAGAAGATAAACTGGATAATAATGCCGGTGTCCCAACAGGCTCTCCTTCTTTATAAAATACATATTTAATGTAATTATTAGTCAATGTGTTATTACTATCTTCGACTAGAGTAATTCGATATTTCGCAGGTAATGTCCCTGTGTTCGCGACACTAAACTGTATCCCCTCATTTTTTAATCCGTCCTCATCCGTCATAGGATAAGCATTTGTTAGAGAGATTGCACTACTATTATTTTGAAATTCTACATTTAAAGTCCCGGATGATACCTGTTGCGTTTTATCGCCTTTTAAATTTACGACATAAATAGCATACGTTGTTCCAAGTACGGCAATCGATGCCAAAAGACATGACACAACAGCTACGATTAAAGTTTTCTTTTTCAAACCCATATATTCTCAACTCCACATCTATTCTATTAAGATTATATCTCATTTTCATAGTTTCTGCAATGAAAAAGAGAAGAATTATTTTTCTTCTCTATCATCAAACAAATCTTCAATACCATCTAAGATATCAGTATGATCGATTGCCGGCGCTTCTTTTGTTTTTTCTAAGTCTTCTATTTCTTCCGGATTGATAAGTTCATCGCTCGAAACTTGTGGAACCTCATCCTCTGCAATCTCTTCTTCGATGACTCCTGCTTTTTCTTTTAGTTTTGCCAATTTTTTCTCTTCTTTTGCTTTTCGCTTCGCTTCACGTTTTGCTGGATCACTTGATTTTATATAGAAGAAAATACCGAGTCCTGCTAACAGAATCAAAAGCACACAAACTACTGCAACGATGATATATTTCGTGTTATTATTTTTCTTTTCGATTGGCGTAACCGGTGGTTTCGTAGTATCTTCACTTGTTACAGTACTCGTTTCATTTGCCGGTTCTTCCTCTTCTTCCAATCGTGTTACAATGATCGTATATTCTTGTTTTTCACCAGTACTTGCCGACACCGTAACCGTTACTGTATTCCGACCAACTTGAAGACCTTCTGCACCTTTTACACTAACAGAACTATCGGCAGAGTTCGCAGCTGCTACTACCACAATGTCTTCTGTTTGGTATGGTACTTCTAAACTATAACTGTAAACGCTCGGTGAAAAGCTTTCTTGAAAAGCATAACCATTCACTTTTAACGATTTTAAACTGACATCTGCTTTTTCACGAGTTACTGTCACTGTATAAGTAGTCGTACATCTTTCTTCGTCACAACCTTTTACTTTCGCAACGACTTTAAATTCAGAAGTAATTGCACTAATGGTTTTTGAGCCAGTACCGGTAAAAATCTCAGAATTGCTATCTGGTGTTGCCGTAATATTAATACTCGTTGTGTTCGATGGAACATTCAATGTATAGTTCTTTTTTTCTTTATTAAACACTTCATTCAATTCGAATCCATCGACTGCCAAATAATCTAAATATGCTGTCGTAACTTCTGGCGTTGGATCCGGCGTTTCATCCGGAGTCTCATCTGGTGTTGGATCCGGAGTCGGATCTACTTCTGGTGTTTCATCTGGCGTTGAATTTGGTTCTTCTGCAAAGACCACAATCGGCATACAGAAAAGCACAAGGCTCATAAAAATCAATAAAAATCTTTTTTGTTTCATTTAACTTCCCTCACTGTTTTATTCCTCTTATTATCGAATAAATTATAGCATATTTTGTCGAACTTGCAAATAGTTTTCACAGACTTTGCTTTACTGTATGCCAAAGAAGAAAAAATATAACAAAAAAACAAGCTTTTATTAAGCTTGTTTTTTACACGCAACTTATTATAAAATAGCCATATTTTATTCTTTATTGGCTTCTTTTAATCCTTGCTTTACTCCTTTTGCAATTTCGCCTGCAGCTTTACTAATCGTCGGCGTCATCTTTTCGATTCCTTCTTGAGCGATCGGCATAACTTGTTGTACAGTATACGCCGTTATTTCTCTTCTATGTGCTATAAAAAGAATGACACCACCAGCAATCGTTAATAAAAAACCGATCGGACTCATAAAACCGCCTAACGCAAATAGACCGATATTTCCAAAGACTCCATTCATATCTAGTGTATTATTAGAAGAATTGAAACTATTCATTGCACTGTTACCCGTTCCCAAAAAGCCGCTTACTAACAAAATAATGCTTATTATCAAAATCGTAATACCTAATGCTAACAGTATCTTTCCAGTTTTTTTAACCTTAGCATTGGTTTGTTGGAATCTTTGTTCATTCAAATATTCTTTATTTTCCATATTAATACTCCTATCTTTATATTAAATTATAGCACATAAATAAAATCTTCTCAATATATCTATTCTATATAGTGCCTAAAAATGTTCTTGAAAATACAATAAAAAGGACTCATAAGTCCTTTCGAATCATCAAATGACCAACTAGAGGTTAAAGAGATTATCGATTCCGATCACACCATCATAATAATAATTCATAATTTTAATACACCATCTAATTTTTTCAAAATTCAAGGTATTATTCATCTTATATTCTTTTAAAATTTGGGCGAATAACTTATCGTAATAAAATGTAATAGACCCATATTTCGACCATATAAGGACATGAATTAATTCGTCGATTTTCGAGTTGATCTCTTCCTCCAAATTAGATAACAAATAATCGTTAAGATTTATTTTCTCTCCATCAATCTCAAGTTCGTCTCCTAAAATACAAGCTAATTGTTTCTGAATAGGTAATTGCTCTTTTTTGATATCTTCAATTAAATAATTTTTATATTGCAAAGTTTTTTCAAGCGTATATTCTGCCATTTCTTTCTGCTTATTATCGGTATTCTTAGGAATCATCTTACCTATGACGAAATCCTTATCCACAGTTTTATTAAACTCCAAAATCTCATCGTTGGTAATGTCAATTAAAACCCAATATTCTGGTTTCACTTGACCACCAATATCCCAAACATTATCCTCTTCGGCAGTTAACAAAACCCCGACATACAATTTGTTTTTTTCAACGCGTAACATTGGATATAATGGAATATAAGTGGTTAACCCTCTTTGCACTTTTGCTTCATTTACAATATTTAAATATTTGTCTAAATTCAAATTATTCATGATATCCCTCCTTTATCTTTTTTCTCGCACTATACAAATAATATTTCACATTGGCTTCCTTTGTACTCAATTTTTCGCCAATCTCTTTTATTGAAAGATCACTAATGTAATACAACTGAAATGATTTTTTTTCATTATCTGTTAAAGAAAAATGATCCAAATCGTCAATAATTTCTTTATATACTATTTTATCTAACATATTTATCTCATAACCAAACGAATCTTCCGGTTCTAACGAAGTAGTATTTTTTCTTTTCATATATTCTTTTGCTTTGGTGCACCACAAATTATAAGCAATTTTCCATATTAAATTTTCTATTTTTTCTATTGGACTATCTTTATTAAAGTATTCAAAAATAGATAAAAATACACTATTTGTTAGATCCTCCGCATCCTCTTTATGATGTGTTTTTTTGATCGCCCAACGATAAATCTTATAATAGTACTCATCATAAATTGTATTCACATAAATCACCTTTCATTTATATAGTAAAAATGTTGAATAACTGGTTAGAAAAAAACATATTTATTTGAAAAAATTTTACATAAAATAAAAATCAGCCGTACTTTAGGCTGAAAATATATCAAAACTCGAATACATCGAATAAACTTTCACAGTGGTGCGAGCGTCGTAGTAATCTACAACTTTCTCTCAAAGACGATTGATATAAGAATCAATCTCTATAACAATAATACCATTAAAAGAAAAAAGTAGCAATAATTTAAATGCTACTTTTTGAAGTTTCTATTTTTTTAATGTTTTAATACATTGATTTAAAACTTTATTTTCTTCTTCTAATTCAGTATTAGGTACATTATACTGTTGAGACCTATGCATTCTACTGTTATAATTATTTGATTCTAATAATATTGAGCTAGTAGGCCAAGACTTAGAACCACCTGTTTGTTCATGAAGTTGAACCTTTAATAATTCTGTTTTACTTAATTTTAATATTAACTTATCTAATTCATGTAAATCTCTTTCATTAAAATTATTAAAATTATTTATTCTAAACGAAATTAATTGATATAATATTGTACCAAAATCTGCAGTAAAATGACTGCAAGATTCATATCCTTCCCTAATAATAAACAAAGCATTTGCTAACGAAGGGTTTTGATTAATGCCTTCAGCAATTTTTTGCCAATCATGGTTTACCATAAATTCTTGTAATGCTTTATTAGTATACATTCTCTTGCAGAATGCTTGTTCTGGAGAAATAATCTTTCTTTCATCAAATATACTAATAATATTGAATAACATTTTGTTTTTTGATGCATCTTGAGTATTTAAATCAATAAAATGTACCTTCCCATTTGTAATAATCCTAAATTCACGAACACTTAAACATTTTGGATCTGTTTCCATGTGACCAACACGCCATAATCCTAATTCAATAATATAAGGTTTACCTTTGTGATATATTTTTCTTTGAAAATTCATACTTTTCCAAATATCTTCATTAATTTTGAAAATTATTTTTTCTTCTTCTAATGGTACCATACTAAAATCTTGTCTATATTCATCTGCAACAATAAAATTTTGATTTCTATATGAAGCAAAGAATTTTTCTATAACTTCATATTCATCATTAGAAATTTCTTCATCGTAATTATATTCCCAACCTTGTGGTATTATCATAATAACACGCCCCTTTCAAAGTAAAACTTATTATACATTATTTCTTTAAAATTGCAATACTTTACTCTAAATTTCCATTTCAAAATCGTCTTTATCTCTTTCGTAATCGTGATTTTTACTAAATTCGTAAGTATATTGTAAATCTTCAAATGTATCTTCCTCAATGATTTTCTTTGAATATAAATCTTCTGCAACGTCCATATATTTTTCTCGTTCTTTTTCTTTTCCAAATAGTTTATCTTTAATAAATGATATTATTTTCAAGAATTTATCTTTCCAAAATGATAATGATTGTCTTAAAGATAGAATTTCTTCTTTTAAATCTTTGATTTGTTTATCTTTAACTTTATTATTTCTAGTTAGTGTATCAACTCTTAATTGTAGTGCTTCATTGTTTTCAGTAAGAGTTTGTATTTCTTTTTGATTTTCTTGTATTTGAGTATCTACATTATTAAGAGTAATAGATAATGTTTGAATATTTTTATATTCATCATTTGTTTTATCAACTTGATTTATATATTTTTCAATTTTGTCTTTATCTTCTTGTTTTAAAATATAGTTGTCTTTCTTAATTAGTGTTGGTTTTAAATCACTTATTATTTCTTTAACTTCTTTTGACTTGTTATCTAGTTCAAGAGATTTTTTATTAGCTTTTTCTAAATTTTCTTGATTCTTTTCTAGTTGTTCTTTCATTTCCATATAATTATCCATTTCAGTTATATGATAATCTCTATTTCTACCTTTTTGTTTTTTCTTTAGAGAGTTAGTAAGATTATATTCTTTATTAAATGATTCAATACATAAAATTCTCATTTTATCTTGTAATTTACGAAGTGATTCTTTCGTAAAAACATCACTTTTACCAACTTGTTTACTCATACCATTTTTACCACCAAATTTAATTGGTACACCTACAATATGAAGATGTGGGCTAGTTTCATCATAATGAATAATTGCACTTGCTATTTTAAAATTTGGTAGTATTGTTTCTAAATCAACAACTTGCTCTTTAAAAACATTTGTCATTTTTTTCTTAAATTTTAAATCTTTAGTATCCCAATATTTCTTGTTTCCAAGTTCAATAATAATTTCACAAGCCAAATCGTTTTTAGAGTTATTACTAACGTGAGTAAAGTAGTCTTTTATTTTTCTATTTTCTCTTGTTTGTTTAGAATTATATTCTTCTTTTGCTTCTTCAAATTCTTCAATATAAAGTTTCTTAACATCATCAACTAGAGAAGAAGTACCTCTAACAATTAAAATATCTTCTTGTTTATTATCATATTTTCTATAATTATGATTATCTACTTTTGTTAGTCCACCTGCATTTTGTATTGCATTATTACTTTTAGACGTTGTTCCACTTACATTTGATTTTGCACTTGCTTTACTACTATTTTTCTTGTTTTTATCACTACCTAAATGAAATGAATATGCTAATTCTATAATAATCACGCTCCTTTATTTTTTATACTTTGGTTAGTAGTTAAAACTTGGTTTTTGAGAGTATATTTTGTTACGACAAAATATTTAACCCCCTAGGTATTTTGACGCAGGGCATCAAAATAACCTCGTGGGCTAGGAAGTACCTAGAACCCTTTACAATATTTCGTTTAAAATTATGCACTGCATATTTTTAATACTTCATATTGATTTGATGAAAATATTTTATATTCATAAAACATTTTCTTTTGTATAAAATGTTATCGCCACTTTCATTGCTTCGCAACAAAACGTGTTATCGGACATGTCCGATAACACGTTTTATCAGACAAAAATTATTATCAGACATTTTAAGTAAGA
>CALVRU010000025.1 GCA_944358775.1 uncultured Bacilli bacterium
AAACACTCATATTATACTATAATCAGACTTATTTCCGTTTTTATTAAAAAAACGGAATTTCAAATGAAAATTTACGAAAAAAAGATAATTTGAAAAAAGCGTAGAAAAAATAGTTCGTTTTTGATATAATGATTTTTAGAGTAGGTGAATTATGAAAAAACTAGGTATATTACTTGGAATCCTACTATTTGTAAGTGGATGTAGTGTTATCTCGATTGATGATAACAGTATCGATGGAATTGTTTCCTCGGTTTTATCTTATGAGAGTGACCTAGCGAATCAATCGTTACAAGGATATAAATATTATTTGCCGAAGGGTGTTCGACAAATAACGCAGACGAGTACGAATACAGTATTATTGGATCAAAAAAATTATTATTATTTGTATGTTGATACAGTTGCATACTATCATCATACGGAAGAAGAATATCAGGAAAGAGACGATCGTTATTATTCGCGGAGTCTCGATTATAATGGTAATAAGGGATACTTAGAGATCAACGTCGTAAACGATAAGTATTTTATTGAGATGATGTATCATTATGCGAAAATAGAAGCTTATGTTACGAAAGAAGATCTTACTGTAGCACTTACTAACATCTGTACGATTTTATCAAGTATTCGTTATAATGATTCGGTATTAGCTACTTTAGTTGGGGATAATGTGTTGAATTATAAAGAGGAGAGCTTTGATATTTTTAAACCGAAACGGGAAGAAGGTAACTTCTTAGATTATGTCGAACAATTTGGAACATATCAAGATATCGATAATGAGATTCCAGATGAGGATACAATTGAAATTGAGGAAGAGATCAAATAAGAGAGGGGATTCTTATGGGACTATTAGATAAACTTAAAAATGTGTTTTTCGAAGAAGAATATGTCGAAGTAGAAGAACCAGAAAAGCCAAAGAAACCAGAGCGACCAAAGAAGAAAGAAGAAAAAATTGTCAAAAAGGTGGAAACTCCTAAGCGGGAAGAGCGTACTTTTGAAAGCCCTCAAGTGGTTGAGGAGACGGAAGAAAAAGAAATTTTTACAGAACGTGAATTGTTAAAACCGGATACGACGTTCAAGTTGTTTGAAGATGATGATTTTGTCGATCTTGAACCGGTGCCAACACGTAGTCGAACTCGCCAAGAACCAGTGATCGAGGAAACTCCTAAGGAGGAAAAAGTTCCTTATAGTAATCCGGACTACGCACCGAGTGGGCAAAATTATACTCCAATCTACGGCGGAAACGAAGATATTTTGAAGAAGAGCGTCTATGCAAAATCATCAAAAGAAGAACATACTTTTCATCCGACACCGGTTATTTCGCCAGTTTATGGTATTTTAGATAAAAATTATAAAAAAGAAGATGTTGTCGATAAGAAAGATCGTAAAATAACGAGTAGTTATGCTTCGAAAAAAGTAGATTTAGATACGGTGAGAAGGAAAGCGTTTGGCGAATTGTCGAATGATTTGGGCTTGACGGGAGAAGATTCGATTCGAAATGAAATGGAAGAGAAAAAAGAAGAACCGATATTAGAAGATAATTTGCTTTATGATATGAGTGAAGTCGATACGACGCCGGCAGTTGAAAAAGTGACAATTGCCGATGCCGAAGAATATTTTGAAGATTTAGGGTTAGAATATAATGTGGATTATAAAGATACTCATTATGAAAGAGCAACTGGTAGAAGAGTATCGAGATCCCATGATGAGGTCGAAAAGGACAAGCCTACTGATGAGGAAGAAGAGAAAAGCAAGACGAAACAGGTAGAGGTCAAAAAAGACGAGGATGACAATTTAGAGGATAATCTTTTTGATTTAATCGATTCGATGTACGAGGATAAGGAGTAGGTGAATATGGAGATACTAGCGCAGGTTTTACCGATTTTATTGTATGTTTTAGGTTCTGTTTTACTTGTAGTGCTTATTATTTTAGGTATTAAGATTATTAAAGTGGTCGATCGGACGGATGCACTCATTCAAGATGTCGAAGAGAAAACTGCATCTTTGAATGGACTATTTCATATGATAGATACGATCACAGATACGTTATCACTTATTTCGGATCGATTTGTCGATAATGTTACTGGATTGTTATCAAAATTATTCCACAGAAGAAAAAAGGAGGAAGAGGATTATGAGTAAAGAAGTAGCAAAAAAAGAAAAGAAAAAAAGTGGTGTTGGTAAATTTTTGTTAGGAGCAGCGGTCGGTGCCGGACTTGGCATTTTGTTTGCCCCTCAAAAAGGTAGCGATACGAGAAAAATGTTGAAAGAAAAAATGGATGAATTAATTAAGAAGGCAAAAAATATCGATGTCGAAGAAGTAAAAGACAATATTCAACTTAAGATTTCAGAAATTCAAGATGAACTTCAAGATCTCGATAAAGAAAAAGTATTGAAAATTGCTCAAGAAAAAGGCGAACAAATCAAAGATAAATGTCAAGAATTAGTTCAATATGCGATCGATAAAGGTACTCCGGTTCTTGAAAAAGCTGCCAATGAAGTACGTGAAAAAGCGATCGACGTGGTAAAAGAGATTTTAGCAAAACTTGAAAAGCAAGATAAAAAAAGTAAATAGTTCAAAAAGCACTGAAAAGAAGTGCTTTTTTTAATCGAAGAGTTGCAATTTTTTTTAAATATGATATGATGATAATAACTTTGTTGATGAAGAACAATTTTCAGTAGGTGTTATTTTTTCTTTATAGAAAGCTAGGGGAGATGGAAACTAGTAAGTAGAATAATACTGAATTACAGATTGGGAGTCAACTCGTATGCCGGCGTTAACGGCTTTGAGTGCATAGATTTTTTCTATGAAGTAAGGTGGTACCGCGATGATTCGTCCTTATATGTTTTGACATATAAGGCTTTTTTTTGGAGGTGAATTGTGTGACTTTACAAGAATTGTATTTCAAAAATTGTGAACTGGATCAAAAATATGTTGAGAAATATGGAATGATTCCAGATTATTTTGCCAAGAACTGTATTGCTTTATTGGTAGAACTTGGCGAGTTTACGAATGAAACCAAATGTTTTAAATACTGGAGTGTGAAAAAACCGAAGAAAGACGAAATGCTTGAAGAGCTAGCCGATTGTCTGATGTTATCGATGCAATTTTTACATTATTATCATTTTGATTGTGAAGTGAATATGACAGGATTGACTGATTCGGTTTTGGAGTTGTTGAACGAACTGTTTCAAATGACTTCGTGTTTGATGCAGGAAGCATCGGTTGCTCGCGTGAAGGGAATCTATTGGCGACTATGGAAATTGGGGAAAGTATTTGGATTTTCACAAGAGGAAATTATCGATGCCTGTGAAAAGAAAATTAAAAAATGTTATCATCGTCTAGAGGATGAAAATTATTAGGAGGGTTATTATGACATTGTTTGAAGAGTTAGAATGGCGAGGTTTAATTAAAGATACCGCTGGCGAAGACTTAGCGGAGAAATTAAATGGAGAACCGATTACATTTTATTGGGGAACGGATCCGACGGCGGATAGTCTACATTTGGGTCATTATTCTTCTTTGGTGACGGCTAAACGATTGGCAAAAGCTGGGCATCATCCTATCTTGCTTTGTGGTGGAGCAACTGGTTTGATTGGTGATCCTCGGCCGACGGCGGAACGTGAGATTATTTCGAAAGAGCAGCTTGCGAAAAATCTAGCGGGGATTCAAGCTCAGGTAAGCCGCATTTTCGATGGCAAAGCAGAAGTTGTAAACAATTATGATTGGTTTAAAGGCTATGAAGTGACGGATTTTTTACGTGATGTTGGAAAATATATTAATATCAACTATATGTTAGATAAGGATATTATCCGGCGCCGGTTAGATACTGGAATCACTTTTGCAGAGTTTACTTATACTTTGATTCAAGGATACGATTTTTTATGGCTTTATGAAAACAAAGGTTGTATTTTGCAAGCGGAAGGATCGGATCAATGGGGTAATATTACGACGGGCTTGGATTTGATTAAAAAGAAGACGGGAAAAGATGCTTATGCATTTACGATGCCTCTTGTATTGGATAAATATGGGAATAAGTTCGGTAAAAGTGAAGGAAATGCTTTATGGCTTGATCGTAATAAAACTTCTAGTTATGAACTTTATCAGTATTTGATCAATGTTGATGATGAGATGGTTGTTTCTTACTTGAAAATATTCACGTTCCTATCGCGCGAAGAGATCGAGCGGTTGGAGAAATCAAATTCAGAAAATCCACATTTGAGAGAAGCGCATAAAGCACTTGCAAGAGAGATTATTACGGATCTACATGGAGTAGAAGCTTATCAAGAAGCACTTCATATTTCGGAAGTATTATTCCAAGGAGATGTCCGTGCACTTTCGTTGTCGGAGTTGGAAGATGCTTTTCAGAAAGTGCCAAGTTATCTTTTAAAACAAGATGAGACATTGGTTGACTTATTGGTGCAAGCAGGTATTTGTAGTAGTAAGAGGGAAGCTCGTGAATTTATTCAAAATGGTACGATTTCAGTTAATGGGGAGAAAGTCGGCGATCTTGATTTTGTTGTGAAAAAAGAAGATGCACTATATCAAAAGATGACAGTGATTCGTCGTGGTAAGAAAAAATATTATTTGATTCGTCATGAATAAAGAACAATTTGAAATTGTTCTTTTTAGTTGAAAATTGTCTTTTGAAATGCTATGATTAAATAGTTGAGGTGAATAACTAGTGAAAAAGGGAAATGCAAAATATGAGATGCCAAAATGGTTGAAAATCGTATTTGTTGTTTGTATTTTGATCATCGTAGCGGAACTTGGCTATATGGGAATCTCGATGATTCAACGGGCCAGAAACACGGTTTATTATGATACTACGATGATGGGAGATGTCGATGGAGATTCTTTTATTACCGTCGGAAGTAGTGATTTTAAGCATAGCAAATACGTCGATTATATGGATGGTTTGGTAAAAGGAAAACTTGCAAAATATACGAGTGATGGTAAGTTGATTTGGGAAAAAACGTATCAAGATGGAGTGAGTGATTTTGTTCACTACGATACTAAATCGCAGGAACTTATTTGTGATGAAGATGTCGAAAGTAAAAGCTTCAATTCTACTTTTTATGCGGTTAAGACTTTAAGTGACGGTTATTTGGTGGCAGGGAGTGCTGAATTTTCAGAATATCAACAACAAAACCAAATTCGTGAAGCTATATTGGTGAAATATGACTTTGATGGTAATGTGGTTTGGAGTCGTCGCTTTAAAGCGCTTTCTAATACAAAATTTACGAATATCTTAGTCGAGAACGATGGATATGTTGTTGTTGGTCAAAGTATCTATGAGAATTTGGAGCTCGGTAATCATACGATCGGTGGCGGTATTATAGTCAAATACGATTTGGATGGTAACGTGGTTTGGAATAGTAATTTTGGGGGTAATAAATCGGGAATTTTTAACGATATTGCAAAGGTCAGTGATGGTTATATTGTCGTCGGTAAAGATTCGAAAGATACTGGATTAGTTGTCAAATACAACTTTGCAGGGGAACGGCAATGGATTCGTAATTATAGTTATACGGATACAGAAGGTTTTCAAGGTGTTGTCAGTAATAAAGATGAATACTATGTTGTAGGTAGTAAGAAAATCTGGGAAGATACTGGCGATCCGGAAAAGGATAATGCGCGAGCAGCAACGAATACAGAAGCCTTGATTGTGAAATATAATTCAGATGGAACCCAAGCTTGGGAAAAAACATTTGGTGGTAGCAGTTATGAACGTTTTTATGATGTTTTGTTGGATGGAGAATCTTTGTATTTAGTGGGGCATTTTACTTCTAGCGACATCGATGTTCCTCTTAAAACAAAAAATAGTGAGATGATGACAGGATTACTTGTCAAGATGGATCTAGATGGCAATATTATTGCTAAGAATAGTTTTGGTGGTAGTAATAACGATAATTTATTGAATATTGTGAAGAATAAAGATCAATACTTAGTACTTGGTGTTAGTAATTCGAAGGATAAAGATTTGAAATCTTATTCATTTAATGGAAAGGATTATCATGGTATTTTATTTGCAATTGATTCTTCGTTAAATGTTATTTCATAATAGAAAACAATCTAACAATAGATTGTTTTTTTTAAAGTGTTTTTTGTTTGATTAAAATAGGTGTCCTTTTTTAAAATCTTAGATGAAATTTTCTTTTTTTTCTTCTCGTTCTCGGTAGATATCGAAAAATGGTCATTTGTGTTTCATTTCTTCTTTTGTTACAGTGTTTTGCACAGAAAGGAGAGAAATCAAAATGACGAAAGAAGAATTACAAAAACAAGGAATGATTATTCCGGGGACGTTCGATCCCGTATTTAAAATGTTGTTGATTAAAGAACGAGCCTTTTTGGCAGAAATTGTTCATGGAATTATTCCCGAGATTCCCAAAGAATTGATATTAGAAAAGTCTGTTTTTCGGAATCAAGAACTAAGTATTTCGAATATTCATGAGAAAAAGATGCGAGTCGACTTGATTGTCGATATCGAATCGATGCGGATTAATATCGAAATGAATCCGGTGTATTATAAAGGGTTGTTCGAGCGGAATCAGGCATATCAAGGGAAGTTGTTTGCGGAACAGTATTTGGAAGGAGGAGAATATAGTGGGGGATTAAAAGTGATTCAAATCAACTTCGATTGTTTCACCTATTTTGATGAGCGAATCGTAGTGAAGTTTCAAATCGTGGACCAAGAACGTGGAATGATCGAGAGTGAAAATTATGAAAAATATCATGTGAGTCTAGCCAATGTACGAAAAAAATATTATAATGAAGGTATCCAGAAGTTAACAAGATTTGAGAAATGTTTGTTACTACTGACGATGGAGAGAAAAGAAGAGATCGAAAAGATCAGTGAAGGAGATGATACCTTGAAAGAAGCGAAAGAGAGATTAGAGGAGATGTCGAGAGATGAAAAGTTGATCGGAGTATACGATGGCGAGAAACATGATCGAATGGTGCAGATGATGAAAGATGCGTATTCTCGAGAGAAAGGAATGGAAGAAGGAAGAAAAGAAGGATTAAAGCAAGGATTAAAGCAAGGATTAAAGCAAGGAATAAAAGAAGGAATAAAAGAAGGAATAAAAGAAGGGAAAAAAGAAGGGCTAGAACAAGGACTAGAGCAAGGTTTGAAACAAGGAAAAGTGCAAGGAATACAGATGGTTGCTCAAAAAATGATTCAAGAAGGTATGTCTTATGACCTTGTTTCTAAATATACGGGTTTGTCACTTCAAGAATTGCACCAGTTATAAATTTGGAGTATCAAAAAACTGTTAACCAATTGGTTAACAGTTCTTTTTTAACGGTTATAGAATTCAACGATTAGTGCTTCATTAATATCTGCATTTAATTCGTTACGTTCTGGAAGTCTTACATACTTTCCTTCTTTTTTCGCGTCATCAAATGTTACAAATTCAACACGTTTTGTCGTTGCTTCTAAACTTTCATTCGCTGCTTTATGATCTTTTGAATTTTCTTTTAAAGCGATTGTCGAACCAACTTTTACACGGAATGATGGAATGTCGACTTTTTTACCATCTACCGTAATATGACCATGGTTGACTAGTTGTCTTGCAGCTCTTCTCGTTTTGGCAAATCCCATACGGTATACTAAATTATCAAGACGAGACTCTAATAGTCTTAAGAAGTTCTCACCGTTGATACCTTTCATTTTAACAGCTTCCTCAAATGTGTTGTGGAATTGTCTTTCATTTAATCCGTACATGAATTTTACTTTTTGTTTCTCTTTTAGTTGAAGACCATAGTTTGAAAGTTTTCCGTGTCTATCTTGACCATGTTGTCCTGGTCCGTATGGACGACGAGCTAGATCTTTTCCTGTTTCTGTAATCGAGAAACCAACGCGACGTGCTCTTTTGTTATTTGGCCCTGTATATCTTGCCATTTTTTCTCCTCCTTCAATGTTTTTTTCATAAACATTGAAATCTATTTTCTCAAAACTTAGGGAGTTCTTTTTGAGGATGTTCTCCTAAACAGCCTAGGCTACTAATCACTGGAAAGAACACATTAAATTTTTAAAAATAGTGCTGTTCAATGAATATGCAGTATTAATTATATGTTTTTTTTGCCTAGAAGTCAACAAAAAGCGAAATAATTATCTGAAAAAACGGGAAACCTTGAAAAAGAACTCGAAAATTGTCATACTTTATGATAAAATGATAATAGCTATAATCAAGAGGTGGTTTTCATGAGTAGTGGACTTTGGTTACTGATCGGAACTTTTTTTGTCATTGCTGTTGTATTGATTATTGTCGTATTAAATTTAATTCAAAGACAGAAACGTAAAGAGTTTGAAAAAGAAGTCCAAGAATTGGATAAAGAAAAAAATGTAATTGCATCGACTCCAGTTATGGCCGAACTTTCTAAAGTAGAAGCGATTGTTAAAAATGATAAAATGGAAGAAAAGTACAAACGGTGGCAAAAGAGGTTTGAAGAAATTAAGAACAATCGAATTACAAAGCTTACGGATATGATCGTCGATTTGGAACTTTCGGTCAGTATGAAAGATTATAAGACGATGCGTTTAAAGCTTGCAAAGACGGAAATGGAAATTTACAAAGTGAAAACATCAGCGGATCATTTATTGGGAGAGATTCAAGAAATTACGGTAAGTGAAGAAAAGTATCGTAGTATTATTACGAAATTAAAGGCAAAATATCGTGAATTAAATAGTAAGTATCAAGATCATAAAAGCGATTATGATGAGATTCAAGATGCCATTGATTTGCAGTTTGAAAATATCGAACGTCGTTTTGCAGATTTTGAAGAAGTCATGGAAAACAATGAATATAATGAAGTAGTTCATGTTGTGAAAGCACTCGACACGATGATTGACCATATGTCTATCGTAATCGATGAAGTTCCTAATTTAGTACTACTTGGAAAACAGTTGATTCCAAAGCGAATCGAAGAAATTACTTCTACTTATGAAACGATGGTAAAAGATGGATACGTCTTAGATTATTTAAATATTCCATATAATATGGAAGAAGCATTGAAAAATGTAAAAGAAATTATCGATCGCGTTAAGGTGTTGAACTTAGAAGAGTGTATGTTTGAACTAAAGACGATGCTCGATTATTTAGATTCGTTATTTCATGATTTCGAAAAGGAAAAATTAAGTCGTAAATTATATGAAGAAAATGCACTTGATTTCGATCGGAAATTAAAGAAGATCAATAAGATTGTCAGTGATATCTATGAACAGATGGATGATATTAAAAATATGTATGATTTATCAGATGATGATATCAAAGATATGGAAGACGTACGGATGAGGCTTTTAGCACTTAATAAAAGCTATCAAGAATTATTAGAACAAAAAGAAAAGAAACAATTATCGTTTACGAAATTGGCAAGTGAATTAGAAGTGATGTCGAATTTATTGAAACAATTGGAGGAGGATTTGGATCAATCATTAAAATCTCTTGGTAGTATGTACGATGATGAAGTAAGAGCGCGGGAACAATTAAATGAAATTCAAGAGTTATTGAAAGAATGTAAATTACGAATTCGCAGTTATAAGCTTCCGATTATCACGAATAATTATTTCGTCGAGTTGGCTGAAGCCAATGAAGCAATATTAGAGATCATTAAAGAATTGGAAAAGAAGCCAATTGTGATTAAAGTGTTAAATACGCGAGTAGATACGGCGCGAGATCTTGTTTTAAAATTGTATCATACGACGAATGAGATGATTAAAACAGCCCAACTTGCGGAACGGGCAATTGTCTATGGAAATCGCTATCGTAGCAATATGGAAGAGATCGATAGGGGACTTACCAATGCGGAGATGCTATTTTATAAAGGAAATTATAAAGGTGCTTTGGAAACTTCGATTAATACGATCGATTTGATTGATTCGGAGATTCACGAGAAATTATTAAATTTTTATGGAGAAGGTTAACTTCTTCTTTTTTTCTAGGAAAGAATGTTATCTTGTGATAAAATAAGAAGGAATTGGAAGTGATAAGGATGATTTATCTCGATTATAGTGCTACTACGCCAGTTCGGGATGAAGTGCTCGATACTTTTGTTAAAGTGACGAAGCAATATATAGGAAACCCGAATTCTCTACATAAATTAGGAATGGATGCACGTATGTTGATGAATGAAGCAACGCGTCAAATAGCCCAATTATTACAAGTTAGGGAAGATGAAATTATTTATACAAGCAGTTCGAGTGAAAGTAATAATTTAGCAATTTTAGGAACCGTATTAAAATATCCAAATCGTGGTAAGCACATTGTTACGACTCGACTCGAGCACTCTAGTATTTTAGAGACCGTACGTTTTTTGGAAAAATACGGATATGTTATCGATTATGTTAATGTTTTAGAGGATGGCCGAATTGACATTGATGATTTCTGTCGACTTTTGTCAAAAGAGACAATATTAGTGACGATCGGTTCTGTCAACAGTGAAGTGGGAGTTATCCAAGATATTAAACGGATTGCCGAGATTGTTAAAGATTATCCGACTACTTTTTTACATGTCGATGGAACGCAAGCTGTTGGTAAAATACCTGTCAATTTAGATGGAATTGATCTGTTTACTTTTGGGGCCCACAAGCTACATGGATTGCCGGGAATTGCGGCTTTAGTGAAAAAGCATAATGTCGAAATTGAGCCATTGATTCATGGCGGAAAAAGCCAGTCACGATATCGTAGTGGAACACCTACTTTAGCACTGATTGCAAGTTTTGCCAAAGCACTTCGGTTGGAACTTGCCGACTTATCGAAAAAGCAGATCGAAGTTTTAAAACTGAATCGTTTTTTAACGCAATCTCTTCAACAAATTGACGGTGTTGTAATCAATAGTAACAATCATTGTTTGCCATCGATTATCAATGTCAGTGTACCATCGATCAAGCCAGAGACGATGCTTCACGCTTTGGAAGCACACGATGTGTATATTTCGACGAAAACGGCTTGTAGTGGAGAAGGAGATTTATCCGATCCATTAGTGGCGATGGGAAAATCGCAAGAGATTGCGAACTCTAGTTTGCGAATTAGTTTATCGAGTGAGACGACGTTGGAAGAAGTCAAACAATTTTTAAAAATTTTTGAACAATGTGTTCGAGAGTTAAAAATAAAATAATATTCAGAAAGGAAATTGGAGATACTAATGAAAAGAGTAATATTGATTGCATATGGTGAATTAACGACGAAAAAAGGGAATCGCAATTTTTTTGTTAAAACATTGTATGAGAATTTAAAAGCAAAATTACAGGGAACTCCTTGTGAAATTACAAAAGATTTATCGCGCATGTATTTGACTTTTGAAGAAAAAGATCAAGATCTCATTTTAGATGTGATCAACCATACATTTGGCATTTTAACTTATTATTTTGCATATCAAATGGAAAATGATGTCGAAGAAATTAAGAAAAGAATCGTCGATATTATGAATTTGGAACAATTTCAAACGTTTAAGATTGAAACAAAGCGTAGCAATAAAGATTTTCCAATTCCTAGTTTGGAGTTTAGTCGTATGCTAGGAGGCGTCGTTTTGAAAAATATCGAAGGTATTTCCGTTGATGTACATCATCCGGATGTTACTTGTTTTGTCGAAATTCGGCGCGATTTTACGTATATCTATACGAAGCCAATGAAAGGAATCGGCGGCTATCCGGTTGGAACACAGCCACGTGGAATGCTTATGCTTAGTGGCGGAATTGATTCACCAGTAGCAGGTTATTTGGCAATGAAACGGGGAATATTACTCGATGCTGTGTATTTTGAAGCGATTCCTCATACTTCTTTGGAAGCAAGAGAAAAGGTTATTACACTTTGCCAGAAATTGGCGAAATACACATCGAAGATTCGTTTACATATCGTTCCGTTTACAGAGTTGCAAGAAGCAATTTATAAAAATTGTGAATCTAGTTACTGTATTACGATTATGCGTCGCATGATGTATCGAATTATGGAACGTTTAGCCAAAAAAAATCATGCTTTTGCAATTATCAATGGCGAGTCAATTGGCCAAGTTGCTTCACAAACATTAACTAGTATGAAAGTGATCAATGAGGTAACGTGTTATCCTGTTATTCGACCAGTATGTTGTCTTGATAAATTAGAGATTATCGATCTTGCTCGTAAGATCGATACGTACGAGACAAGCATTTTACCATATGAAGATTGTTGTACGATCTTTGTTCCAAAGCATCCAGTTATCAATCCGAATTTAGAAGCTGCCAAAAAAATGGAGGAATCTTTCGATTATCAGAGTATGATTGAAACGCTTTTAAAAAATATAAAAACAATCTCGGTTACGGATGTTAAAAAAGAAACATTTCAAGATCTGTTATAGTTAAAAATTACCAATTCGTTTTTTCGTATAACCTTGACAATTTTTCACATTCTATAAATGTAGGAGGTGAAAGATTATGAATAACAACTCAAACAACTCTTCAATGAAAATGAGAGTTCCAGGAGCTAAACAAGCAATCGATAAGATGAAATACGAAATTGCTAACGAATTTGGTGTAACTTTAGGACCAGATGCTACTTCACGTGCAAACGGAAGCGTTGGTGGTGAAATTACAAAACGTTTAGTTCAAAACGGAATGAACCAAATTAGTGGAAGTTATATGAACAAATAAAGAATGATCTAATATTCTTTAGTCAATAACTTAGACGATAGATTTCTCTATCGTCTTTTTATTAAAAAAAACTCCTGAACGGAGTTACTATGTGAGTTTTATTCACAGATAGAAGTAGTATCTAGATCACTCGTACCAATATGGATAGAAGTATCACCATTTAATGTATTACAACTGACAATTTTGTATTGTTCCCATTGATATTCTTTACTGCCACCATCTTTATAGTTTACGGTATAATATGCATTTGAAATGATCTCTTTCCATAATCCACTGTCTTTTGCGAGCGCATCTTTCAATTCTTCTTTGTTTTTCTTTAATGTTATCTTACTTAGACAATGTGTATAATAAATATGACCTGATGCATCTTCATAGTACTTATTTTTTTCGTTACTACAATTACTTTGTTGTTCGATGATTAGTGGTCCTTCCTTTTTTTCTTTTTCTTGATTTTTATGTTGTTGAAATAAGAACAAAGCAGCGATTACTAGTATTACGACAATAATTGGTATTACCTTTTTCATATGATCCTCCTATGTTCATTATAGCATGTTTTTTGTTTTGAGAAGAACAAAATTAAAAAGAAAAGAGATGGTTTTTCGTTCGGAAGTATAGTATAATAGGCTAAAGGAGAGATCATATGAAAGTTTTATCAGTCAATGCTGGTAGTTCGACGTTAAAATTTCGTCTTTATGAAATGCCAGAAGAAAAAGTGTTAATGAAAGGAATGTTTGAACGAATCGGCAGTGTAGGGAGTGGCTATAGTATTCGTTTAGGGGAAGAGAAGATTCAAGGTGAAGTGGATCTTCCGGATCATACAGCAGCAGTTGAAGTTTTAATCGAGCAATTGATGAAGCATGGCATCATCACTTCTTTGGAGGATATCAAGGCGATTGGACATCGAGTGGTACATGGTGGAAATAAATATTCGAAGTCAGTGGTTATTACGCCACGAGTAGTTCAAGAGATCGAAGAGATTGCCGATTTGGCACCACTTCATAATCCTGCACATTTAATGGGAATTCGGGCTTTTCAAAAAGAAATTCCGAACGCTTTGATGGTGGTTTGTTTTGATACGGCATTTCATCAGACCATGAGGGAAGAAGAGTATCTTTATTCCGTTCCTTATGAATGGTATGTGAAATATAATGTGCGAAAATATGGATTTCATGGTTTATCGCATCAGTTTGTCACACTAAAGATGCAAGAACTTTTAAACAAAGAAAATGTGAACTTAATTATTTGCCATATCGGAAATGGTGCAAGTGTAACAGCAGTGCAGAATAGTCGTTGTATCGATACGTCGATGGGATTTACCCCGAATGCTGGTATCATGATGGGAACACGGTCAGGCGATATCGATTATAGTATTTTAAAATATGTGCAAGATCAAACTGGAATGTCGCTTGGTGAAATCGATCAAGTGTTGAATAAAGAAAGTGGATTACAAGGGATTGCCGGAATGTGTGATTTGCGTGATTTGGATCGGGCTTTCGAAGCACATGAACAAAAAGCAGTGTTAGCATTTGATATGTATACATCACGTATTAGTGAATATATTGCAAAGTACTACATGAAGTTAGAGGGAAAAGTCGATGCGATTTGTTTCACTGCGGGTGGTGGTGAGAACGATAGTATTATTCGGAAAGAAACATTGAAACGACTCGGTTGTTTTGGAGTTGTAATCGACGATGAAAAGAATGATGAGACAATCGTCCGAAAAGGTGTAGAGGGTGTGATCACGAAAGAAGAGTCTAAGATTCCATGCTATGTGGTGGCGACCGATGAAGAATTGATGATCGCTCGTGATACGTATGCAATTTATGAAGAAGAAAATTAGTATTTTGATAGCACTATTGATAGTGGTGGTTATTTTATTAATCGTGATTTTATTTTTAAAGAAAGACACTTACACAATATCATTGGGTGATCGGAAGGATTGTGGCGATCCATCTTATTATTTCGATTATGAAGGTCGAACGGTATATCTCGATTGTTTTCAACGCATTTTCATCGAAATAAACGGGGAAAAATACGATTTGAATGATGCAATTCATCGCAATCTTATTACGTTTTCTGATTTGTGGAAGAAATCGTCACGAAAGCTTGCTTATTGGGATGGTGGTACTACTTTGTATCAATACGATGAATTCTCTATTATTGCTTATCAGCGGATGCAGGATAATGGTGAATATTGTGACGATATTATTATCGGTAGTTCGGAAATGAAAGTGGAAGATTATTGTAAGTAATGCTTGTTTGAGCATGTAGTAAAAGAGCATTTTTTGGGAATGTTCTTTTTTTGTGGGAAAACTTTGCAATTTATGATAGAATAATACTGTAAACGGGAGTTGTTCCAATATTAGAAAGAGGTTAGATACATGAAAATAATGTCTGTTAATGCAGGAAGTAGTTCTCTTAAATTCAGTTTGTTTGAAATGGATACGAAAGAAGTTATCATCTCAGGATTATTCGAACGAATTGGTATTGAGGGTGGTAAATATACGTTAAAATATAGAGGTGACAAGATTATTCAAGAGATTCCACTCGATAATCACGTCAAGGCAGTCGAAATTTTACTCGATAAATTAATTGCTTTGGAAGTGATTGGATCGTTAAATGAAATTGAAGGAATCGGTCATCGGGTTGTCAGTGGCGGAGAAAAATATCAAAAATCCGTTTTAATTACGGATTCCGTGATTGAAGATTTAATTGAATTGAAAGATTTTGCACCACTTCATAATCCAGCTCATGTAGCGGCGATGAAAGCCTTCCGCGAAGTGTTACCAGAAGTTCCAATGGTAGCTGTTTTTGACACATCTTTTCATCAGACAATGGATGAGATTAGTTATTTATATCCAGTACCATATGAATGGTATACGAAATATGGTGTTCGTAAGTATGGAGCACATGGGACGAGTCACCGTTATGTCAGTAAAACGATTTCAGAAAAGCTTCATAACGATCATTTGAAAATCATTTCTTGTCATATTGGAAATGGTGGTAGCATTACGGCCATTTGCGATGGTAAATGTGTTGATACGTCGATGGGTTTTACTCCACTTGCGGGAATTATGATGGGAACGCGTTCTGGTGATATTGATCCTTCCATTATTCCTTATGTCATGGAAAAAGAAGGAATCGATGCGCAAGAGGCAATCGATGCTTTGAATAAAAAGTCAGGATTGCTAGGGCTAAGTCAATATTCGAGCGATATGCGAGATATTGTCGACGGAGTAAATGAAGGAAAGGAAAATTGCTTACGAGCTTTAAATAAATACGTGCAGACAATTATCGACTATATTGCTCGCTACTATGTTCGGTTAGGTGGCTGTGATGTTATTTGTTTTACAGCTGGAGTTGGAGAAAATTCCTCACCCGTTCGAGCAAAAGTATTGGAAGGGCTCGCTTGTTTGGGTATCGTTATGGATCTTGATCAAAATAATAATACGCATGGAACATTTGCTAAGATTAGTGCTGATTCTTCAAAAGTGGATGTTTATGTCGTGCCAACTGATGAAGAGTTGATGATTGCTCAAGATACTATAGACCTTATTAGATAGGATGAGAATCATGTTGAACCAAATTTACAAGACAATTAAAAAGTATGATACGATCGTGATTGCCCGTCATATCGGAGTCGATCCGGATGCGATGGCATCTCAAATAGCATTACGGGATGCGATCTTGTTGACTTTTCCGAAAAAGAAAGTCTATGCTGTGGGTAGTGGAAGTAGTAAGTTCTCTTATCTTGGAAAATTGGACAAATTAGAGGATTTAAAAGATGAGAAACTACTAATCGTATTGGATACACCAGATAAACGAAGAGTCGATGGTGTCGATGTGGATTCGTTTGCGGATTCGATTAAAATCGATCATCATCCATTCATGGAGAAATTTTGTGAACTCGAGTTAATCGATGATACCGCTTCTTCGACTTGTCAGTTGATTATCGATCTTATTTATCATACGAAATTGAAAATGAACACGGAGATCGCGGGCAAGTTATTTTTGGGACTCGTTTCTGATTCGAATCGTTTTTTGTTTCAAAATTCAACGGAACATACCTTTCGTTTAGTGGCAGATTTGTTGCGCGATTACCATTTGGATATCGTGTCGTTATACCAAGATTTGTATATGAGACCGCTTCATGAAGTACGTTTACAAGGTTATATTGCTCAAAATATGATTGTAACGGATCATGGTGTAGGTTATATCAAATTGACTAGTGATATTATTAGTAAGTTCCAAGCCGATGCAGGATCGGCCGGAAATATGGTAAATAATTTCAATTATATCGAAGAAGTAATCGTGTGGGCGACGATTTCAGAGGATAAGAAGAACAATATTATCAAGGTAAATATTCGTTCGCGAGGACCACAGATCAATCACGTTGCTGAAAAATACAATGGTGGTGGTCATGCATTAGCAAGTGGAGCTCGCGTACCAACGATGGAAGAAGCGGAACAATTAATCGAAGACTTAGATAGTGTTTGCGAACAATATTTAAAATAGGTGGTGGATTATGAAAATTACAGATGTAGAACTTGCGGTTACAGCAGTTCGCAGAAGCCAATATCCGACGGATGGCTTACCAGAGTTTTTACTAGTAGGCCGTAGTAATGTCGGAAAAAGTAGTTTTATCAATACGATTATTAATCGGAAAAATTTGGCACGTATTTCCAGTCGACCAGGAAAAACACAGACTTTAAATTTCTATTTTGTCAATAAAAGTTTTTATTTAGTCGATGTTCCTGGTTATGGATATGCGGCAGTAAATCGTAAATTACAAGAAAAGTTCGGTAAGATGATCGAAGAATATCTGGAAAAAAGAGACGAATTAAGACGCGTTTTTATGCTAATCGATTTTCGGATTAAACCGACCGAAGACGATTTATTGATGTATAATTTTTTAAAGTATTATAATATTCCAGTTACGATTGTTGCAACGAAGGTAGATAAAGTTGGATCTAGTAAGAAAGAGAAAAACAAAAAAATGATTCTCGATACGTTTGATTTAGTCATGGGTGATGATTTGGTTTTATTTTCGAGTGTGACAAAATTAGGACGCGATGAAATTTTAAAGAAGATTGATGAAATTGCAATTGATTCGATTTAATAAACTTCTATTTTTATAGGAGTTTTTATTTGCGCATTTTGAATTGTTTCATATGATATCTTAGGTGATTACTGTGCGATTAGAAGTAGAACGAGATAAGTACTTTCTTTATGTCAATCAAGATTATTGTAAAAATATGGATTTTAACTCTAAGGAGAGTATTGCTTCTTATGCGAAAACGTTGGTCTTGCGGTTAAAAAGAATTTATGGAATTGTTTTACAAGGGTTTTATCAAATGAAAGTATTTGTAAATGACTTTGTCGGAATGTTTATAGAACTAGTAAAGTTAGATGATTTTGAATTTGAGTTGATGACAATTGATTTAAAGGTGATTATTTTTTTACATCAAACCTTTTTATTGCAATGTACGGATCTTGATTTTTTAGACCATTTTTCAAATGTTTATTTTATGGATCCTTATTATTATGGGGTTTTACGAAAAGATGAATTTTTATTACCTGATTTAGAATATGGAAAATTGATATATGGTCCAGCAGTAGATGAAGTGTTACAAAAGGGAATACTGTTAAAACAAAATAATATTGGGCATAAGTCACATTTATAATTTGGTAATTGAAAAATAATTTGGAATGTACTAGAGCGATTCGATGTTGGTATAATTTCAATCTAGGGATCAATCGTTTGGCGAAAATTGATATTACAAGAATCCCTTAATGAGAAAATCCCTTTTCTCATTTTTTATTATGTTAAAAATACAATTATAAGAAATTGAAAGTTAACGTCAAAAAAAAGCAGTATTTGTGACATCATGAAAAAAGATTGAAGTATATTTTATTTTTTGTTATAATACCAGTGATTTGAGGTGAGACATATGAATATTCCAAATGTTGCACTGGTAGGACGTCCGAATGTTGGTAAGAGCACGCTTTTTAATAAAATTGTTGGTAAAAAAATTGCGATTATTGAGGATACACCGGGTATTACAAGAGATCGTATTTATAGTGAAGCAAAGTATTTAGATTATCGCTTTCATTTGATTGATACCGGTGGGATTGATGTTAGTAAAGAACTTTTTAATAACGAGATTAAAGTACAAGCAGAAATTGCAATTGAAGAGGCAGATGTTGTTGTTTTTGTGGTTGATGGTAAAGAAGGATTGACGGCAAATGATTTGATTGTTCGTGATATTTTACGAAAGAGTAAAAAAAGAGTTATTGTGGCGATTAACAAGGTCGATCATAAAGCGAGCCAAGAGCATATGTATGATTTTTATGAACTTGGATTTGATGAATATATTCCTATTTCTTCGGAGCATAATATTGGTTTTATCGAACTAATGGATGCGATTGTTCGCGATTTTCCAAAGCAAGAAGAAAAAGAAGAAGATACAAGACTTAAATTTTGTATGATTGGTCGTCCGAATGTTGGAAAAAGTAGTTTGATTAATGCTCTTTTAAATGAAGAGAGGGTTATTGTTTCTTCGGAGGCAGGAACGACACGTGATGCCATTGATACCGTATTTACTTATCAAAAACAAGAATTTATTGTGATCGATACTGCTGGAATGAGAAAAAAAGGAAAAGTGTTCGAAAGTGTCGAGAAATATAGCTTGTTACGTAGTTTAAAAGCAATTGATCGAAGTGATGTCTGTTTACTTGTTATCAATGCCGAAGAAGGTGTAATTGAGCATGATAAACATATCGCTTCATATGCCTTAGAAAGCGGTAAAGGAATCGTTTTAGTTGTCAATAAATGGGATACGGTTGAAAATCCGAATATTAAGGAATATACGCAGATGTTACGAAATGAATTTCAATTTTTGACTTATGCACCAATTGTATTTGTATCTGCTTTGACGAAGAAACGAATTCATACGCTGATGCCAGAAATTTTAAAAGTAGGCGAGAATATCAAACGGGAAGTAAAGACAAACGTGTTAAATGATGTCATTATGGATGCATATTCTCTTAATATTCCACCATCTTATAAGGGAAAAAGACTTAAAATTTATTTTGTTAGTCAGTCTGGTATTAAACCACCAAAATTTACGTTTCATGTGAATAATAAAGGCTTGGTTCATTTCTCTTATGAGAGATACTTAGAAAATAAAATTCGAGAGAATTTTGATTTTGAAGGGACACCAATCGTGTTGCAATTTAAGAATCGAGGGGAGCAATAATGGGATTTTTCTTTTTAGATCGTAAAGATCCAAAAACGGAATTAGAAGGAATCGAAAGGGCGCAACGGCTTTTAAATGAGCGTTTTGAGCGTAAACAAGTATCGAAAGAGGTTTATTTGAAACAATGTGAGAACTTTCGAAAACAGCGAGAGAAGTATGAGAAAAAATTAAGCAAAAGTCAAAAAGATACTTATTAGTTACTAATTTGTGTTGTCGTCTTTGATTTGTCGAGAAATGGAAATAACTTCCAGTGAGGGAGTTATTTTTGTATGGTAAAATGGAAGGAGAATAGAACCTCTTTCCATTTTTGGTTGGGAAAATCGTTAAGATTTTTCGCTTGCCAAAATCACTTGGGGGGGGGGCAATGTTGTCAACTTAAGAAAATTTAAGCCGGTCGATAATTAGAAAAATGAAGATTGGCTCGGACCCGATCATTAATATTCCGAGGAAAGGAACGATTGGGAGGAGGCGTTACCAAGGGAATATCGGATAATAGTCGAATGATTTTGGAAATTCGATGAAGCAGTAGGGACTTTCGTTTAAGAATATTCCCAGCAATTTCTCTTCGATAAAAACCGACTAGTAA
>CALVRU010000026.1 GCA_944358775.1 uncultured Bacilli bacterium
AAATGGATAACATTTGAAATCGAAAAAGCAACGCCAACGATTGAACTAGTAGAACCTGAATCATTTGTATATGATGGAAAAGAAAAATCATATCAAGTAAAAGTATATGGTGCAGATGGAAAAGAAATTGAAGAACCAAATATGGTAATTATCTATAAAAAAGGTAATGAAGAAATTTATAATACCAATAATAAAGATAAAGGTAATTTACCAGTTAATGCTGGAACATATTCATTAGGTGTATATGTAAGAGAAAATGAAAATTATACGAGAGCAGATAAATGGATAACATTTGAAATCGAAAAAGCAACGCCAACGATTGAACTAGTAGAACCTGAATCATTTGTATATGATGGAAAAGAAAAATCATATCAAGTAAAAGTATATGGTGCAGATGGAAAAGAAATTGAAGAACCAAATATGGTAATTATCTATAAAAAAGGTAATGAAGAAATTTATAATACCAATAATAAAGATAAAGGTAATTTACCAGTTAATGCTGGAACATATTCATTAGGTGTATATGTAAGAGAAAATGAAAATTATACGAGAGCAGATAAATGGATAACATTTGAAATCGAAAAAGCAACGCCAACGATTGAACTAGTAGAACCTGAATCATTTGTATATGATGGTAACAAAAAAGAATTTATTATTAAAGTTTTAGATGTTTTAGGTGCTCCGTTGAAAAACGCCAGTATGAATGTGGTGTATAAAGATGCAACTACAAATCATGAATTAGAAGAAGCGCCTATCAATCCAGGTAAATATGTTTTAGGTGTATACGTAAGAGAAAATGAAAATTACACAAGAGCAGATAAATGGCTAAACTTTACTATAGAAAATTAAATTTTAATTTGATAAAACATTTAAAGATTGTGAAGTTTCTGTTACCAATTGCAAAACATTAGATAATATTATCGATGGTAAAGTTTTGATAGTAGAATTGATTTTACTTTTACTTTCGAATATGAATTTGCAAAATTTACTATGAAGTTCAATTAAACTTCATTAATATTGTAACAGATATTAATTATTTAAAGGGCAAAAGCCCTTTTTTTTGTTTATTAATTATGCTATACTTTAACTAGATAAAAGAGGTGTTGTATATGGCATATATGAAATTTAAAGAATTATCCAAGTATTTTGATTTTAAGGAAGAAATTCCTGCGGATCAATTGCCAGATTATACTAAAGAGTACGTAAGTGACAAAGAAAAAATATTAATGGGATATAAAAACAGCAAAGATTATGCCGTTTTTACCAATCGTCGAATGATTTTATTTGATCGTGATACCTTAGCAGTATATTATAAAAAGATTCATATTTTCCCATATAGTTCGATTTCGAGTAGTGCTATTTGTTATAAACCCGGTAAGGTAGAATTGTTATTTAGCTTCGATAGTGGTTATCAGTTACATATCAATTTCATTAACATGAATCATGATAAAAAGGAAGTATTGAAAGGTATTTACCATCAAATGATGGATGCAAAAGTATTAGATTAGAGACTTAGGTCTCTTTTTTTTTGGATATTTTTGTCGTAATTTCGACATAGAATAAAGCAAGGAGATGAAATGATGTTTTGGCAGTTGTTAGATTTAATCAAATCCTGTTTTTGGTTTACAGCATCCTATTCGAATAATGTATTTCCAGATCCCTTAACAAAGGAAGAAGAAGAAAGATATATTGAAAAAGCTCGTTTAGGAGATAGGGAAGCTCGCAATCAGTTGATCGAACATAACTTGCGCCTCGTTGCTCATATCGTCAAAAAATTTGATCATGCCGTTGGCGATCAAGATGATTTAATTAGTATCGGGACGATCGGTCTCATTAAGGGAGTGGACTCTTTTTCGAAAAGTAAAGGGACACGAATTACGACTTATTGTGCCAGATGTATTGAGAATGAGATTTTAATGTATTTTCGAAGTAATAACAAAAATAGTAAAAATGTCTCGTTAAATCAATCGATTGGATTCGATAAAGATGGAAATGAAATTGCCATCGTCGATGTTTTAAAAGAGACCAAACCGGACTTTTTAGAAGAAATTAATAAAAAAGATGATATTGCTTTGCTGAATTCCTATTTAACAATTCTAACACCGCGGGAAAGAGAAATTTTAGTTCGTCGTTATGGATTGGAAAATCATGCCGAACAGACTCAAAAAGTGATTGCAAAAGAACTTCATATTTCGCGTAGTTATGTTTCACGGATTGAAAAAAGAGCGTTGACTAAGATTTTAAGGGAGTTTATGAAAAATAAAAAGTATCGCATTTCGGAATAGCTATTTTTTCTAATTTCGATGGTTTGGTATAGAATGATTTTGTTTTCTATGGTATAATCTAACTAGATTGAAAATTTAAAAAGAAGTGATGAAGGATGAGGGAACAACCGGTTTTTGGGGTTTGTGGTTATCCCCTTAGTTTTTTAAAAGATGCAAGATGGCATAGTCGCGCGGATGTTTTTGTGTATTTAAAAACACTTGGTTTATCGTGTTTTGAGCTACCGTGGACTTATGGAACGGCGAGCAAGGGAAAAGTGGCGAAAGAATATCGTAAAAAAATCAAAGAAAGTGGTGTTGTCGTCACTTTGCTCGGACCACAAGATATGAATTTTACATCTTCGTCTAAGCGTGTGTTAGAACATAGTAAAAAACAGTTGGAACGGACGTTTGCACTTGCCGTGTCACTTGGAATTCCGGCGGTTCGGCTAACACTTGGAAATAATATCGTCAAGGAAGAGCGACGTCAGGAGATTATCGAATTGATTGTTCAAGAGTTACGAAGTCTCCGTAAGAAGAAAAAATATCACTCTCTTTGTGTCTACTTAACACCAGGAAGAAGAAAAAGAGAATTCGGTTCTCTTACCGATCTTTTCGAGATATGTAATCAGGTGTCATTTTGTTATCCGTGTCTTCATCTATCTTATTTTCACGTTCAACTAGGACAAATCTTCACTTCTTCCAAAAAGCTAAAACAATTTGTCGAAGAGGTCAATGCCAAGTTTAAAGAAGACTTGAGTTACTGTCCTTATTTGATTTGTTATCCACTTGTCTATGAAGATGGCAAAATAATTCCCAAAACGTTTGGAGAGTTAAAAAAAGGGCAAATTTCATTGTTTGATAACAACGAGACATATTTTCCAAAACTGGGTGATATTGTCGGAAGTATTTTAGGAACAAATGCATATGTATTTAGTCAGACGAAAGATCGGATGGAAATCGGTGCGATGCAATTAAGAGATCATTATTTTTATCAAAAAGGAAAACTAGAATAGTTTTTCTTTTTTGTCAATTTGACATTTTTTCGGGGATTTTTGAAGACAAAAAATAATATTTTGGATATAATAAAGACTAGGAGAATGATAACATGCAGAAGCACAAGAAGAAAACAGAAAAAAAGAAACATTCGACTCGTTTGAAACGAAATGAAGCAAAATATAAAATAGAAGAATCCACATTAGAAAATACTATTGAAACTGTTATTGAAGAAGTGGCTTCTGAAGAACAAGTCGGTTTGCCAAAAAAGAAATGGAAATGGAAGAATATTGCAATCATTGTTGGAGTCAGTATTTTTTTATTAGGAGTACTTTATTATTTTTTTGTTTTTCCCAATATTCGTTTAAGTGGTAATCGCATTGTTCGTATTCCTTTTGGTAGTTCTTATACAGAAGAGGGTGCAACTTTAGTACAGTTTGGAAAAAATATTAATACAGATCAATTAAAAACAACTGGTAGTGTAGATACTTCTCATGTAGGAACGTATTACATCACGTATCAATATCGTGGTCTTTTGTTTGAACGTAAAGTGATTCGTGAAGTGATTATCTATGACGACGAAAAACCGGTGATTACTTTGATCGGCGAAGTGGATCAAACAATTTGTCCAGGAACAGATTATCAAGAGGAAGGATATCAAGCCCAAGATAATTATGATGGGGATTTAACTGATAAGGTGGTCGTTGAAAAAAGTGATAATGCCTATATTTACCGGGTGACTGATTCAAACGGAAATACTGCGGTAGTGGAGCGGAGAATAAAAAAAGAAGATATTACGCCACCAGTTATTACGTTAAAAGGTAATACGATAATTTATTTAACTTTAGGTAGTACTTATCAAGAACCTGGATATACGTCCATCGACGGCTGTGAAGGGGATCTTACTAGTAAAGTGCAAGTAAAAGGAAATGTTAATGTAAATCAAATTGGAAGTTATGAACTTACGTATGAAGTTTCGGATAGTGCCGGAAATATTGGAAGTGCAGTTCGTAAAGTTATCATTTCGGAACGCACGACCTCCGGTAAAAAAGGAGTAATCTATCTTACTTTTGATGATGGGCCACATGCTACGAACACCAAGAAGATTTTAGATGTTTTAAAAGAAGAGGGCGTAAAAGCAACGTTCTTTGTGACAATGAGTGGACCGGATTATTTAATTCAACGAGAATATCAAGAAGGGCATACGGTAGGATTACATACGGCGACTCACCAGTATCCAGTGGTTTATAGTTCCGTGAATAGTTATTTTAACGATTTAACGACAGTCCATGATCGAGTAAAGCGACTTACGGGATACGATTCTAGAATTATTCGGTTTCCAGGTGGAAGTTCGAATACGATCAGTGCTAAATACAGTAAGGGTATCATGACGAAACTTACGAATGAGGTATTAGCACGCGGTTTTCGTTATTACGATTGGAATGTCAGTGGCGAAGATACGGGAAGTGCCAAAACAAGTCAAGCAGTTTATCAAAATGTGATCAAAGGACTGCGCAAGGATCGAGCGAATATTGTTTTGTTGCACGATATTAAATCTTATACGGCTGATGCAGTACGTGATATCATTCGATATGGGAAAAACAATGGATATAGTTTTGAAAAGATCACAGTGGATACGGCAATGGTTCATCAGCGCGTGAATAATTAGAGGCGATTGCCTCTTTTTGCTTGCACAAGAAAATGTTTTATAATATACTGGAACTATAATAGAGGTGGGAAAATGAAGGGAAGAACGTGGCAGCAAAATGCACTTGTAACGGCATGTTTTGGTTTTTTATTTCTTTTTATTGTCGTTGTACCAGTTTCGTTTGCAGCCAATGATCAAGATGTGATTGCGGATTATTTAATACCAGGTACTTTGGAAATTGGGCGGCAAGATGGTTTGACTTTCGTTCACTCTACATTACGGAATGCTCAAAAAGAAGATCTCCATTTAAAAGAAGTGGTAGTTATTTTATTCGATGAAAATAATCAAGAGATACTGAAAAAACCACTTTATATTGGCACAACAATAAGGGCAAACGAAGAGAAGAATGTTACCTTTACGACATCACTTCCGCTTGATAGTGTTGCACGTATTACTTATCAGGTGGTGAGATAATGTTAATTACGAAAAGACAAAAGTTTGTGATTGAAATAATCGGTCTCATTGGCTTGCTTTTTATTTTGGGAGGAGTAGTAGTTCCGTATTTATCTCATGGGGAAAAACGTTCGGAACTAGTTGGAAATACGTTTCAGGTCGATTATGAGCAAGGATATACGAAGGTTCGTTTAACGAAATCCGATAACATTAGTGATGAAGTTGCTCTTTATGCCAACGAGCCACAAGTTTCTTTTGCGATTACTAATTTAAGAGATAAAGAAGCTTTGTATCGAATTCGATTTGTGATAGAAGATGATTCGCAAATTCCAGTCGATCAAATTAAAATTTCTTATGAAAAGAATGGCAATTTATTTTCATCACCAGAGTTTTTAAGCAATTTAGGAAAAGATTTTATTCTTCTAGACAATCAGAAATTGGAAGCGAATACGACTGATCAATATCGCTTTTATGTTTGGTTATGTGAAGATGGTGAAGATTATCAAAACAAAACCTTTAAAGCCGATATCATTGTTGAGAAAATCGATTTGACGGTTGAAGAGGCGAAAGATACAGTACCACCAGTCATTCTTTTAAAAGATCCACTTTCGATGAGTTTACTAGTCGGTGAAGAGTTTATCGATCCGGGTATTTTATCGATTACGGACGATGTCGATGGTGAAATTTCTTTGGATCAAGTAACACGGCGGTATGAATATTTTGATGGAGTAAATAAAGAAGCCGTTCGCGGTATCGACACATCAAGAAGTGGTATTTATTATATTTATTACACAGTAAAAGATCATGCGAATAATGAAGCAATTGCAGTTCGTGAAGTCATTGTCAATGAAAAAAATGACGAGGGCGAGATTACGAATCCAGTTGATCCAGATGATTCGCTTCCGCTTGAAGTGACAGTTTCGTATAGTACAACGGAGAAGACGGATCAAAGTGTGATTGTGACGATAAGGTCGAATATCCCATTGAAACCGGTTTCTGGGTGGGAACTTGCAATGGATCGTTTGAGTTTGACGAAAGAGTTTGCAAGTAATGTCACTTTGACGATTCCGCTTATCAGTGAAAGTGGTATGACCAAATTAGTTCAAGTTCAAATCCAAAATATCGATAAATCTACTTCGACGGAACCAAATCCGGATCCTCCGGTGACACCAACTCCGGGAGCGATTACGGTCAAATTAGAATTCACGGATGTAAGTGTGAATTCGGTATCGTTAAAGGCAGTTCCTAGCAATGCAAGCCGTGTGAAAGAGTATTATTATCGGTGCGGTGATACATGGAGCGAAGCAACGACCAAAACGACTTATGTCTGTACTGGACTCAAACAAGGAACATCGTATTCTTTTCAAGTAAAAGCGATCGATAAAGACGGAAAAGAGGTCACTTCTTCTAATTTAACAACGAGAACACTCGTACTAGAGACACCGACCTTTACAACCGATACGAGTGGATGGGCAACGACGCGAAAAGTAACGATTCATTATGCTAACCAAAATGCAAATGTCATTTTTCAATATCGTTTTCAGGATAGTGACCATTGGGAGACGGTAACTGGTACGAGTCAAGAATTAACTTTGACGGAAAATAAAACAATTTATGCCCGGGTGGTCGATCATTTGACGAATCCGGTCAACGAAGTGGCTTCTTCTTATATCGAGGAGAGGATTGATACACTTCCACCGACGCTTAATAACAGTCAAATTAATACGAGTCATATCGGCTTGACATCGGTATCTCTTTCTTGGACAGCTGGAAATGATAATAGTACACCGATGGAACAGTTAAATTATTATCTTTGTCGCTCTACCTCTAATTCTTTATCGATGGAATCTTGTTTGAACCAAGTGATTTATCAAGGTAAAAATGTAACGACATATCAAGATGCTTCGTTATCACAAGGCACGACTTATTATTATGGGGTAGTTGTCGAAGATCAATTTCAACACCGTACGATGTATCAGGTAAAACAAGTTACTACTTTAGTTCCGACACCAACGCCGACTCCTACCCCTACACCATCACAAGGAAGACTTGATATTGCCAACAAGAGTAATTTAGTGGGTATTAATTATTCGACGTGGCATTATTACATGCAGACGAAAAACAATAATCAAATTTATCGGAGCGATACGGGATCTTTTGGTCCAGTTGGGGCTTTCCATTACTGGAGTGAGCCGGCCCTTGGTTATTATAATAGTCTCGATAAAAGTGTCATTCGTACGCATATGACGCAACTTGCGGAGGCGGGCGTTGATTTTATCATCATCGATAATACGAATGTGACACCAGCTATGTTTAATGGCAACTTCTTAGATGCTTCGACGCCATATTATCAACTAGTTTCAGCACCGGTTAAAGCACTTCTCGATACGATGATTGAAATGCGTATGGAAGGCTTAAAAACACCATACGTTGTCCCATGGCAACGGACGGATGAAGGCCAGACAATGTTACTTGTATTTTATAATATTTTTATCGATCCGAATTATGATGTACAAGGGTTGAAAGATTTGGGTTACGATAAGGAAAAATGGAAAGATTTATGGGTATATTGGAATGGCAAACCATTTGTGTTAACGACGACTCTCGATCGTCCGGATGTTAGTTGTGAGTATCGAAAGATGTGGGGGCTTCAACCTTCTGTTTCAAGAGGAGAATGGAGTTATTTGCAAAGAGATAATCGGAATAACAAAGGGACGAATTTTAGCGGGCAGATCGAGCAGATGAGTGTATCGGTGGCAATGCAACAAAATCGAATGAGTAATACTTCTTCGGCATTGGGCCGAAGGGGCGGACTTACTTTCTATCAACAATGGTATAATGCCTTTAATGTTCGGCCAAAAATTATTACGCTTACTTGGTGGAACGAGTGGGGTGCCGAGCGAATTGCTTCCAGTGAGCCAGCTTGTACAGCTTATTGTTTCACGGATAACTTCAATCAAGAATACAGTCGTGATATCGAACCGATGAAGGGTGGCCATGGTGATACTTATTATCAATGGATGAAACAATATATAGCCGCTTATAAAGCAGGCGGATCTTGCCCAAAATTAACAAATTAATGTCAAAAGGCAACAAACAAGGTTGCCTTTTCTTGTTTCTCATTTATTTTTTTGTTATACTTTATAATAGAAAATAGGTGGTTGTATGGAACGTCAGGAAAGAAAAAATGCTTATTCGTTAATTTTGTTTTTATTATTTTGTTCTTGTTTTATGATTATTGTGGGAGTTACGTATGCGTTTTTTAGTTATAGTAAAGAGGGAAGTAAAGAAAATACGATTACAACGGGATCGCTTACGTTTCTTTATGATGAACAAGAACGAGAAGGAAACGGAATTACTTTAACAAATGCTTTTCCGATGAGTGATGAGGATGGAAAGAGTCAAAGTGGTGATAACAATGTTTTCGATTTTCAAGTGTTAGCAACAACGAAGGGGGAAAGTATTTCTTATGAGGTAATCGGCGAGAAAGATGCCTCTTCGACTTTAGATGAGAACGTCGTAAAAATTTATTTGACAACTCTCGTGGGTGGGATAGAGAATCCTGTCTTGAACGGAGTAGATCAGTCTGTTTTGACATATGCTCAATTAGAAAATACCCAAGTGAAAGATCAAGCTGGAAAAACACTTTATCAGGAGACGATTCCATTAAATCAGACCGGGTATCAAAAAAACTTTCGCTTGCGAATGTGGGTTAGTGAGACTGCTACCTCGACGGATGGCAGTTGGGATTATAACGATCAATTTTTTACTCTTCGGATTCATGTTGTAGCAAACGGCGAGGAAGTTGTTCCACCGTCACCAAGTCCAACACCGGATCCGACCCCAACACCATCGCCTGTGCAACAAGAAATGTTCGATATTGCCGATATGAGTGATTTGGTTGGAATTAATTATTCGATATGGTTTGATTATATGCATGCAAAAAATGGTGGAACGATTTATAATATTTCACAAATTCAAGCAGGAAACGGTTCTTATGGTCCAGTTAGTGCCTTTCATTATTGGGCTGAACCGAGTCTTGGATATTACGAGAGTACGGACAAAGAAGTCATTCGAAAACACATGCAGTTATTAGCGGATGCGGGTATTGATTTCATTATTTTAGATAATACAAATCCACGCAGTAGTTGGATCAGCGATAATTGGAATGATCCAAATAGCATTTTAAATCAGATTATGATCGCTCCGACGAAAGCTCTTCTCGATACGATTGTCGAGATGCGTGAATCAGGAATCAAAACGCCATATGTGTTAAATTGGATGAGTACGGATGATGGATGGGCCCTTACGGATCTCTTTCAAAATTTGTTTTATAACGATTATGATGTAGAAGGGTTAAAGGCACTTGGATTTGATAAGGAGAAGTATCGAAACGTCTTTGTTCATTGGCGTGGTATTCCATTTATGTTAACGACGACGGATATGAGTACGACACAAAATGAAAAAAATGATTTGAATTATCGCAAGATGTGGGGATTGCAGCCATCTGTCAGCAATGGAGAATGGAGTTATTTGCAACGTGATAATCGAGTAAATATTGGCACTAATTTTAATGGTAATGTTGAACAAATGAGTGTATCGGTGGCAATGCAACAAAATCGAATGAGTAATACTTCGACGGCACTAGGTCGTCGAGATGGCCTTACATTTTATCAACAATGGTATAATGCGTTCCAGATTAGACCAAAGTATATTACGCTTACTTGGTGGAATGAATGGGGTGCAGAGCGAATTGATTCGAGTGAACCAGCGTGTACCGCTTATTGTTTTACAGACAACTTTAATCAAGAATACAGCCGTGATATCGAACCGATGAAAGGTGGTCATGGTGATACTTATTATCAATGGATGAAAGAATATATTCGGGCATATAAAGCTCATGAAAGTTGTCCAAAGTTAACGAGTTAATGTTTTACTAGCATTGAAATGCTAGTTTTCTTTGGCTTTTATCTTGTTTTCTAGTATAATAGAGTTAGGTGATGGATCATGCGATATCGACCGGAAATTTATCAAAAAGATATCTTTCATATTCCATATCGACAGCTCAAGAAAAAGGGTATTCGCGTACTTATTTTTGATTTGGATAATACCCTTGCTGCCGTTGAAGAGCATCGGGCATCGCCAAAAGTCATTCAGTTATTTCGAACGCTACAGAAAGATTTTAAGATATTTATTCTGTCGAATAATTATCCAAAAAGAGTATCTTTGTTTGCAAAAAATCTAGATGTGATATCGGTATCTTTTGCATTAAAACCATTATTGTTTGGCTATCGTCGAGTGAGGCGAATCGCACATGTATCGAAAGATGAAATGGCTATGATCGGCGATCAATTACTGACGGATGTTTGGTCGGCACATCGTTTTGGAATCTTAGCAATTTTAGTAGATCCCCTTGGTAAAAAAGATTTGAAGGTGACGAGTATCAATCGTAGAATCGAACAGAAAATTTTCGATCATTATCAAAAGAAGAAAATATTTGAAAGAGGTAACTATTATGAATAAAAAAACGTGTATTGGTTGTGGTGTCGAGTTACAAGATCAAAACATGTTACAAGAAGGATATACGACTAATTTAGAGAATGATTTTTGTCAGCGCTGTTTTCGCATTAAAAATTATGGTGAATATCAAGTGGTGGCAAAATCGAATGAAGAATACATCGAGATTTTAAAAGAGGTCGGAAAAACTAAAGATCTCGTTTTATATATTGTCGATCTTGCCAACTTGCCACGAGATATCAATGATATTAAGGCTTATTTAGGAAAAAATCCAGTAATTCTAGTATTAAATAAGCGCGATGTTTTACCGAAGAGTGTCAAAGAAGAAAAAATTCTATCTTATCTCAAAGAACAAGGTGCATTGTATGAGAAAATGATTTTGGTCAGTTGTCGTAACAACTATCATATTGACGAGTTATTTCAATTGATTCAAAAAAAGCAGAAGAGTAGAAATGTGTATGTGATCGGTCATACGAATTCGGGAAAGAGTAGTTTAATTAACCTTTTGATGAAAAATTATTCGGAAAATTCGAGTGATTTAACGATTTCACCACTACCTAGCACGACCCTTAATAAGATTTCGATTGAATTAAACGATCATGTAACTCTTATTGATACTCCTGGCTTGGTGGATCGAGGTAGTCTTACGAACTATATCGATCAAGCTACATTGAAAAAAATAAATGCCAAGAAAGAGATAAAACCGAGGACATTTCAAATTCGGAAAAATCAATGTTTAATCGTCGATGATTTGGTTCGGATCGATTATGTAGAGGGTGAAAAAAACAGTTTTACGTTTTATTTATCGAATAGTCTAAAAGTCAAAAAGATGAATGCTTTGAAGCAGACAAAACTAACCGATTTAGCCAAACAGACTGTTGAAATGAAATATTATGAGGATTTAGTTATCAATGGATTAGGGTGGTTAAAAGTAGTGAGTAAAGGAACTATCGATGTCTATGTGGACAAAAATGTAGAAGTTTTTACACGAAAATCGATGATATAAAAAAAGAATTCCATTAGGATTCTTTTTTATTTGGTAATAATCTCAGCTTTACAAAGAGATACAAAAGTAGGGTCATTGTTATTTGGGCCGACAATTACTACCATGCCGAATTCATTTTTTAGAACACTACCAGTAGCGACTGTACGACTACCGGCTTGGATAGAGACATTTGGAGTGTTGATCGGTAAGTAAGTTCGAATTGCTTCTTCACAGTTGGTGTCACAACCTGCTGGTAGTGGATCTGGAGTAGGTAAATAAGTGATTGCGTCGTTGTAAGTTTCGCTGGTGAGTCGAATTGCCGCGATTCGACATAAGGAAATTGCTTCTTGTGGGACGCCTTGGTTATTGACGAGTTCTAATAATCCGGAGTTGGGATTGTTGTTTGGTCCAGGGATGAGGGAACCAATACGACCACTGCATTATTACCACTTTCCATGCTTACGATTAAATTCGTATTCGGATACAATACTTGTAATTGTTGAATTACATTTCGAATTTGATTGACACAACTACAAGTTGTCGTATCGGCAAATGAACCCGTTGGTCCAGTTGCTCCAGTTGGCCCGGTTGGTCCACCTGATGGTCCAGTTGGTCCGGTTGGTCCTGGTATTCCAGGGAACCCCATTGGTCCAGTCGGTCCAGTTGGTCCGGTTGGCCCGGTTGCACTAGGTGATAAGTGGCACATACGACTTTTTCCAATAAATATAAGGGTTTGTATAAATTAATTATATACAAAAACGTTCATCAAATGCAATAATTTTAAAAGGTTGTCAACATATTGGCAATCTCTTTTTTGTGGGTTAGAGTTGGTTTAATTGGCGAATTAGTTTGTTCCTGTCGTAGTTTTCTAGTTTTTAGTGTATAATGTTTAATATGAGATTACATTAAAATGATTTAAGGTTTTCATTTTATGATTATTTTGAGTAAAGAGAAAGGAGTGATGATTATAATGTCTAAAATTAAAGATGGAATTATTGGGCATGCTGTTGGTGATGCTATGGGTGTTCCAGTAGAGTTCTGTATTAGAGAAAAACTTTTAATAAATCCAGTTACTGACATGATTGGTTATGGTTCACATCAAGTTCCAGAGGGATTTTGGTCTGATGATACTTCAATGGAAATAGCATTAATCGATTCATATATTACTAAAGGAAAATTTGATTATGATGATATTATGACTAAATTTAATAATTGGGTTAATTATGGTGAATATACTCCAAGTGGTGAAGTGTTTGATATAGGAAGAACTTGTTTACAGGCAATAAGAAATTATAGTCATGGCAATATTAAAGCAACTGATTGTGGATTAACTAGTTTTAATTCAAATGGTAATGGATCTTTAATGAGAATTTTACCAGTTGCGTATTATTGTTTTTATAATAAATTAAAACAAAATGATATTTATAATATAGTTAAAGATATTTCTTCCTTAACACATAGACATGAAATAAGTATTCTAGGCTGTTATATTTATATTAATTATGTTTTATTTTTATTAAATGGAAAAGATAAGTATTCGGCATATAATATGGTTAAATTAATTGATTATTCAATGTTTAGTAATGAATCTTTAGATTTATATTCCAGAATATTAAAAGAAGACATTAGTAAATTAACTGTAAATGATATAAAGTCATCCGGATATGTTATTGATACTCTTGAAGCATCTTTATGGGTATTATTAAAATCAAAAAGTTACAAAGAATCAATTATTGGTGCTATCAATTTAGGAAATGATACAGACACAATTGGAGCTATTACTGGATCTATGTCTGGTATCGTTTATGGTTATGATGAAATACCAGAAAAGTGGTTAAATAAATTGGCTAAAAGAGATTATTTAGAGAAGTTATGTAATGATTTTGAATTGATTTTAACTGGTTGTGAAGAAAATATGTAAAGTAAAAATAGTTAAATAAATAAGGAGTGCTGAAATGAGAGTTATTGAAAAGATTACTAATGATGATTTAGAGTTTGCAGAATATAGAGTTAAAAATGATATTAAATATGGTCGTGAAGGAGTATTGATAGATTCAGCATTACGACAATATCCACAAAATAATGATATAGCAATTGTATCTATGAAAATATGTCTAATCGATTTAACAAATGGTACTAATTTAATGAGAAATTTAGGTAAAGATGGTGGATTATACGATTTAGCAGAAAAAATAATTCAAGTTGATTTTGATAAAAGAGTTTCAACTGGTGATTTAAGTTTGGTTAATGAAATAGCAAAATGGACTAAAGAAAAGTTTGGCAAAAATCTGTTTTCTTTTATTAGTAAATATTGTTTATACCATAATGTGCATTGTTATGATAAAGATGATTATGTTATTTATGATTCAGTATTGGCTGAAAATATAAGTAAATATATTTCTGATGAAGAATACAAAAATATCACAGGAAAAAAATTATACAAGAATAGTATTAAGAAATACAAGTATGACTATAAATATGAAGATTATAAAAAAATAATAGATTATGTAATTCAAAAAAATAATATTACTATATCTAAACCACATCGTAAAATGGATTGGTTTATATGGTATAAAAACAGACAGTCTATTATAGAAAATAATAAGTAGAAAGAAGTGATGTTAATGAAAAAACCAAGTTATACTAATTTTCCTATATATGAAATTCTTGAAGATTTATCTTCTAAGGCTGGTATTAAAATTGAATACGAAAAATTACCTAAAAATGTATTTGGGAAATGTTTTAATGATGTAAGAAAGATAATAATGTCAGATACAAATGTGTACTGTAGCGATAAGGATGAAGATGGTAAGAATAATGCTTCTTTTATATTGGCTCATGAAATTGCTCATGTACTTGTTGATGAGTTATATCATTATAATGAATTTGATTACGATAATGATATTGTAACGTATAAGTTTATTGATGCAGATGCAGATAAAATTGGAGGAGCATTATATAATCTTGCATTAATGATACATGAACGTAATGAAATGGCAAAGTTTGAGAATAATAAAAATAATGAAGATCCAAAATAGCGTAATAAAAATATAAAAATTATTTATATGCAATATACAAAAACGTTCATCAAATGCAATAATTTTAAAAGGTTGTCAACATATTGGCAATCTCTTTTTTGTGGGTTAGAGTTGGTTTAATTGGCAAGTTTGTTGGTATTATACTAGAAATCTAAAATAGGTTTGTATTACATATTTAATTGTGGTAACATATGTATCAGGAAAGTGAGGTAAATATGGATAAAGTAATAAATGAATTAACAGAAACAATTAATTCTAATGATTTAATATTAGTAGCAGGAAGACCTTTAACTGGTAAGGCAACTTTTAGTTTAAAGTTAGCAAGTGAAATGACAAAGAAAAACAATAAAAATGTAGTATACTTCAGTTTTGAAGAATCACCAAAAACTTTATATTCGCGTATTAAAGAAAAAATAAACAATAGTTCCCCTAATGATAATATATATGTCATTAATGGAATTGATATGAAATCAATGATAGATATTAAAAAAATTCTTACAGAATTTAAAGAAGTAAGTAAAGGTATAGGTGCAGTTATTATTGATTATTTACAATTATTGCAAATTCGTTATAATAAACAGAAAGATAATGATGTATTAGAAGAATTAAAATTAATTGCAGTAGAATTTAATGTACCAGTTATTGTAGTTTACCAGTTAGGCCTAGAGTTTGAGAAAATAAAACTTACATTAGAGGATTTACAAAATATTTCTATAGACGTAGATATTACAGATAGAGTAATATTCTCATATCCTGATAATTCTTTCCATATTGGTAAATAAAATAATTTAGGTATTATTGTGAAAAAATAATAAGCAGATTATTAAATGCAGATGTTTATGATATGAATATTTTATAAAAACTAATATATAAATGAAAAGGTTGTATGAATAATATAATCTTTTTTTGTTATTCTTTGTTAATTTTTGTTAGGGGGTTGTAAATAAATTACACTGTGTTTAACTAGTAGTTAAAGGAGGTGCAAATTGGAAACTAAAGATGATGTTGGAGTAGGTGTAAAGATAATTAATGGAAATGATGCTATAGAAATACTAAAAGTAATGAGTAAGGATACTAAAATCTATGAAGTTTCTCCTATATTAGTTGAATTAATTAATAGTAATATTAATCTAGCAATGGAAGCAGTAAAATATGTTCCAAATATATATTTCCAGTTGTCAGGACAATTTAGATTTAATAAAAAGTTAATTAAAGCAACTATTGAAGCATTTAGAAACTATAAGTAGAAATTTAGTATAGACACAGTGAAAGGATTAACGAAATGGATGGATACGAAAGACTAAAACAGTTATATAGAGATGATGGAAAAAATGATAATGCCTTAAATATTATTCTTGAATATCTAATCAAAGTACCAGATATGAGTGATGTTTACCTTAATCAAGAAAAGAATTTAACACAAATGATGAGTTATATTAATCGTAAAGCTAAAGAACAAGCAGTAAATAATGTAGCAGTTATTGAAGATGAAATAGTATATAATTGGTCTTTAGAGTATTTTAAAAAAGGTAATGAAGAATTAGGTTTAAATAACCCTATACCAATTACTTTAAAAACTAAAGTAGAAAAGAAAGAAGATAAGCTTACAGGTCAATTATCTTTGGAGTTAGAGTTTTGACATACATCAAGAAAAAGTATAGAAGACTATTATCTTTGGCAGATAAAAAGTTTATAATTCCAAGTTGTTTTGAAAGATTTATTAAGGAAAAAGAACAAACTCATAATTTAATTATTAAAAGTAAGAATAGCAAATGTTATTGCACAAATTGTGACTATCATTTTATTTCTAAAGTAAAAGTTAATGATGAAATTAAATGTCCTAATTGTAAGCAAACATTACTTGTAAAAACTGATCGTTTACAACAATGTGAATTTAAGGATAACTTGCAACTATTAGATAGAATTGAAGATACCTTTATCTTAAGAACTTTTGAATTATATTCTTCTTATAATCAGTTTCATACCACCCACAAAATAACTGAATATATGAGAACGATTATTGATAATAATGAGATTAAGGATTTTGTAACTAACCAAGTTCATAACCATATGGGTTATATGTATGTAGCACATTATCAAGAGTTTGAATATTGGCGAGGTAGAAATTATCGTTGGGCTTATAGAGATGTTCAAGGTATGGTATGTTCGTATAACTTAAAAAGGTTATTAAAAAATACTGACTTAAAATATTCACAGTTAGATAAGTTTGTAGCCAAAATGAGTTATATAGATTTTATCTACTATTTTACAAAACTAGCATATTATCATAGCTTTGAAATGCTAGTAAAATTAAAACTTTATAATTTAGCTCGTGAAGCAGATAGGTTTGATAGTGGCAAAACATTTAAAGAAATTTTTGGAGTACCTAAAACATTTTATCCATTTATGAAAAGAAATAATATTGATAGACAGGAATTAGAAGTATTGAAGATTATACAAAAAGAAGATATAAAGTTAATTGATAAACTTAAGGGAATAGGTAATTTAAAAGCACTCTCTAATTATGTGGATTTAGAAAAGGCTTATAAGAAAGTTCTATCTATTGATTATAATAGTGAATATGAATATTTGGATTATCTTAAGGCTTGTGTAAGATTAGAATATGATATGAAAAATAGTAGGGTATTATATCCTAAAAATCTTAAGGAAGCACATGATAAGGCTATTAATTTATTAAAGTTAGTTCTTAATGAGTCAAATGATAAATTAATTAAAGAACGTGCTAAACTATTAGATAAGTTTACTTATAATGATAAAAAGTATGTAGTATTTGCAGCTAATTCAGTAGAGAGTTTACTTGATGAGTCAAAACAACAAAACAATTGTGTTAAGACATATATTGATGATTATGCTTTAGCAGAGACTGATATTTATTTTATGAGAGAAATAGAGCATAAAGAAAAATCACTTGTTACAATAGAGGTTAAAAACAATAGAGTAGTCCAATGTAGAATAAAAGATAATTATCTTCCAAACAATGAACAAATGAATTTTATTAATAAATGGGCAAAAAACAAGATGATTTATTCCAATAATTCATATATAAGATAGTAGGAAGGAGCAAGTTATGGATAGTGCAGTTATAGATACAATAAATGACTATGTAAATGATTTAGAAACTAATTATATATTTTTCTTTGCATCTTTAGTAGCAAGTAATATCAATGCTTTCTATACTAGGTTTAATAATAGAAATTATATGAGTTTAGATGGAATTATTAATGATTCTAAAGAATACTACTTAAAAGATGATAAAGAAAAGAACTTACTATATTATCTCATAGATGAGGCTTTAAAAGAAAAGTATCACTTAAAAATAACAGATAAAGAGAAACTTATTGTTGAAAAACTGTAAAAATATCAAATAGTTAAGATATTATATAAATGTTTCATATATATTAGTAAAGTGATAGTTATTATCTTAAAACTTTTAATCAAAGATAGTAATTATTCATTTATATCAACGATTGATTTACAACTTTGTCGAGAGCTAACTCGAAAACAGCATTACTTACCATAAACCTTAGAATATTGAAACTAGTGAGAGTTAAATAACAAATAACAATACTAATAATACTAATATTAATATCAGTAATAACATTACTAAAAACAAAAATCAGAAACTAAATCCTTTTAAGGTAAGTTTAATATATTCCATAAAACGAGTATTTTAAATTTGCCAGACGCAGATATGGCTTCCAATTTGTTCATAAACTGTTGAATTTTGGGTAAAACTAAAATCTCGATGGTTTATACTACTAAATAATCAAACTTTGTTACACTTGTTTATTTTGTGGTAAACAAATTGAATAAAATAAGGGTTATCGATGCCGGCTCGCCGTGGATTAGGTACGTCCATGAAACGGATCTGCAATTTTCAAGGCACAGCTTACCACAAACCTTATAATATTAATACTATGGTTGAAACTAACAATAACACTACTACTAAAACTAATAAATTAACTATTACTAATAACAATAACAGTTATGAAACTAACAACTAGTTTAATAACAATTATAACTAAAAATTAGAAACTAAATCGTGCAACTAACATTCACGTTTATATTATGGGCTAATCCTGTTTATTACTAACACTATATAAGTGTTATATCTAACTCATAATTAACTTTGTTACAACTGGTGCAAATGTGGTTACATGTTGCACGATACTATGAAAGGAAGAATCAATATGAGAACTAACAAATGGTATATCAGTTTACAACTAAATCAATACTATAAAATAACTGTTTATGATAATGGAATAGTTTATGGTCCTAATAAAGGTGAAAAACTATTCCAATTAAATGAAGAAACTATGACTAAAATTAGAACTATTATTGAAAATGTCCGTCCTTTTCTTGCTAAAAACAAAAGATGTTTAAAGAATAGAGAAGGTAAGTTTATTATTAGAATTAATAACACAAGTAGAAGAACATCACATTATATTACTAATGATGTACTTAAAATAATTAGTCCTTATTATGATAAATTACTTTTCATCATCAAAAATGTAAATAACTACTCTAAAAGTTTCATACATAACAAAACTTTTATAAGTGAAGAAATAAAAGTTTATGATGAATTTGAAGAAGCATTTTATCGATTTCTAACTAATGAAGAAAAAACTATAATTAACACATTAATTAAAACTTACAATGCTACTTTAGTCCTTAAAGCCTTAAAAGTAGCAGTTAATGATAAACTTCCAAGTTTACTTTATATCAAAGATATTCTTAATTATTGGAACAAGTTTAATAACAGTAATATAGTACCAAACCTAAAACTAAATAAATGGGAATATTTTCTAAAAACTGTTGCAAATTAGTTTAATTGTTGTAAAATCCTAATTAAGAATCGTTTTCCAAACAAAAAAGAAATATTACATTACTATATAATTATGTTTATCTAATTATTATAATATGTAGCATTTCTTCTCTATATTAATTATCCATTAATCCTTTTACATAAGCCTTAACTAGTTCTTGTTTATCTTTAGGTAAAGAATTTATATTCTGTAGTAACAACATTAAATCTTTATCATTATATGATTTACTCATATCATCTATCTTTATTGGATTATCAGTTCTTCCAACAAGATAATCTAAATTACAATTTAGGTAGTTTGCTATACTTATCAATACTGGAAGACTAGGTATCTTACTTCCAGAGATATAAGAAATAATAGCTGAATCACTTATTTTAGACTCTATTGCAACTTTGGTAGTAGAAAAGCCTTTAGCATCTATAATCTTTTTTAAGTTATCCATTGAAATAGAATCTCTAACTTTATCATAATTTTCTCTATCGTTTATAATCATTTTCCTCACCTAACTTAATTTTAACAACTTGAAGTGTATTTGTT